>JAPYPT010000371.1 GCA_029937535.1 Alphaproteobacteria bacterium | reverse complement strand
ACTATACGGTCTATGCCGGCACCCAGAGCCTGATCAACCACAAAAAACACGACCGCATCTTCGCCGTGGCCGAACAGCTTCGCCTGCCCATGGTCTGCTGGCTGGAGGGCGGCGGCGCGCGGCCTCACGACCTGAACGCCGGCCCCGGCCTGGGTCTGGATCTGACCACCTTCATGGATTTTGCCCGGCTGTCGGGTCATGCCCCCTTGGTCGGCATCGTCACGGGGCGGTGCTTCGCGGGCAATGCCAACCTGGCCGGCATGTGCGATGTGCTGATCGCCACGCCCAAGGCCAATATCGGCATGGCGGGACCGCCCCTGGTGGCCGCCGCCCTGGGCGAGACCTTCACGCCGGAGCAGATCGGCCCGGTGGATGTGCAGGAGCCCAACGGCGTTATCGACCTGGTCGCGGCGGACGAGGGCGAAGCCATTGCCCTGGCCAAAAAATATCTCGGCTATTTTGGCCCGCCTGTCGAAACCTGGGCGGCGCCCGAGGCGGCGGCGCTGCGGGAGGTCCTGCCCGACAACCCGCGCCGGGCCTACAACGTGCGCAAGGTGATCGAGGGCATCGCGGACACGGATTCGATTTTGGAGCTGCGGGCCAAATTCGGCCGCGCCATGGTCACCTCCCTGATCCGGATCGAGGGCCGGGCGGTGGGGGTCATCGCCAACCAGCCCATGTTCCTGGCGGGCGCCATTGACAGCCCGGCCTCGGACAAGGCTTCCCGCTTCATCCAGCTTTGCGATGCCTATGACATTCCCATGTTGTTCCTGTGCGATACGCCGGGGCTGATGGTGGGGCCGGAGATTGAAAAGACCGCCCTGGTCCGCCATTCCGGCCGCGTGTTGATCAATCTGGCCGCCGCCACCGTGCCCTTCATGACCGTGATCCTGCGCAAGGCCTATGGCCTGGGCGGCTATGTCATGGGCGCCCGCGGCCTGGACCCGGCCCTGTGCGTGGGCTGGCCCACGGCGGAGTTCGGCGGCATGGGCCTGGAAGGCGCCGTCAACATCACCCATGCCAAGGAATTGGCCGCCGCGCCCGACGAGGCCACGCGGGCCGAAATCCATGCCCGGGCCACGGCGGATTTGAAACGCAGTAACACCGGCATCGAGATTGCCGCGAAATTCGAAATCGATGATATTATCGACCCCGCCGACACCCGCCACTTTCTGGCCCGCACCCTGGAGGCCATGCCTAACCCCCCCGCCCGCACCAGCCGCAAACACGCCATCGATGCGTGGTAAGAAAAACCCGACGAGGACGCCGCCATGAGTATCGACTTCCAGGCCCTCAACGCGGATGCGGGCTTCGCCGCCGAGGTCTCCGGCATTGATCTGAGCCGGGCCATGGACGGGGACGCCTTTGTGCCGATCCGTGACGGCCTGGATCATTACGGCGTTTTGGTCTTTCGCGGCCAGGACCTGGATGAAGACAGCCATATCGCTTTTTCCCGCCACTTTGGCGATTTGGAAACATCGATCCGCCGCCATCGCGCCCGCAACGTGGGCCGGGACGAGCTGTCGGATATCTCCAACGTCGCGCCGGACGGCAGCATCCATGCATTGGACAGCGAACATATGTCCTACAACCTGGGCAACCAGCTTTGGCACGCGGATAGCTCGTTCAAGCGGATTCCCGCCCTGGCCTCGCTGTTGTACGCCCTGGAGGTGCCGCCCCGGGACGGCGCCACGGAATTCGCCGATCAGCGCGCCGCCTGGGATGGCCTGGACGCCGAAATACAGACCCGGATTGACGGCATGGTCGGCCAGCACAGCCTGGCCCACTCCCGCGCCGCCATGGGTTACGACGCGCAGAAGAATTTCAAGGTCGTGGAAAAGGCCGAAACGCCCCCCGTGCCGCAAGCGCTGGTGCAGCAAAACCCCCGCACCGGCCGCAAGGCGCTTTATGCGGGCGCCCATGTTTCTCACATCCAGGGTCTGGAAAAGGTGGAAAGCGATAGCCTGCTGGCGGAACTACGGCAGCACGCGACCCAGCCCCACCTGCTCTATTGCCATGCCTGGCAGCCCGGCGACCTGGTCATCTGGGACGATCGCGCCACCCTGCACCGCGGCCGCCCCTGGGACAACCGCCACCGCCGCGTCATGCGCCGCACCACCATCGCCGGGATTGGTCCGACGGCGTAATATTTCGCTCCGATCGCGGGTGTTAAGTTACTAATGGCACCACTTCGGCCATGAAATGTTCCATGTTCTCCACGGTCTTGGCGGCGGGCGGGGCACGGAAATCGAAGATCACCTCGTGCACGCCCATGGCCTTATAGGCACGGATATCTTCCGCGATGCGGCCCGGCTCGCCAGTGAACAGCAGGCGGTCGTGGCCCTCGGGCAGGCGGCCGGGATCATAGGACGGCGCCTTGAAGGAAATTGTCAGCTCGTCATAGTCACGGCCCTCGGCCTCCATCATGCCCTTTAGGGTATCGAGCAGGACCTGGAACTCCGCCGGTGGCAGGGGCGAGGCGGAGGTGGCGCCGACGGGGTGCCAGCCATCGCCATATTTCGCCACCCGGCGCAGCGCGGCGCGGCTATGGCCGCCAATCCAGATGGGGGGATGGGGGTCTTGCACCGGGTGGGGCATGCAGCGCAATTCCTTGAAGGAATAAAATTCGCCGTCATGGGAGACCGGGTCCTGGGTCCAGCATTTCTTGAATATCTCCAGATATTCATTGCTGGCGGCGCCGCGTTTGTCGAAGTCCGGTGCGCCCAGGGCCTCGAATTCCTCGCGCATCCAGCCCACCCCGACCCCGACCGTGACCCGGCCCTTGGAGAGCACGTCGATGGTGGCCAGGATCTTCGCCGTCGCCAGGGGATTGCGGTGCGGCAGGATCATCACGGAGGTCACCAGGCGCGAGGTCGTGGTGATGCCGGCAATGAAGGACATCAGGGTCAGTTGTTCCATGGCGTCCCCCATGCCTGGGAACCCGCCGTCAACGGTGTAGGGATAGGGTGAGGCGACCTGCACCGGGAAAACGATGTGATCGCCGATGACGATGGTGGCATAGCCCAGCCGTTCGCCCGCCCCGGCAATCTCGGTGATGTCGTCGGAATTGCCCAGCGGCCCCCGCGTCGGCAGGTAAAAACCATAGCGCATTCGCTCTATCCTCCTATTTTTAGCTTTGGAAAGTTTCGGTCTCTAGACAGTATTCATGGCGCTCAATCGGACCATGTCAGCCACAACTCCCGCGGCCCGCGAAAGGTAAAGTTGGCGACATAGCTGAAGCTTTGATCTGCCACGAGAGCCAGCGACGGCAGACCTTCGGCCAGGGTCTCGAGCGCGATGGTCGCCTCCAGAATGGCGAGCCTGTTGCCCAGGCAGAAATGAATGCCGCGGCCAAAGGATATATGCGCCCGGGCATTTTCCCTGTGCATATCGAACGCGCCGGGGCTGTCGAACAGGGCTTCATCATGATTGGCGGAGCCGAGGGAGAGAAAAATCTGCGTCCCGGCGGGAATGTCGTATCCGGCGAGCTTGGTATCCTGGACGGCGACGCGCCGCCAGCTGGTTTGCGGGGAGTTGCAACGCAACACCTCCTCCACGGCGTTGGGGATCAGGTCGGGCTGTTGGCAAATTTCCGCCCAACCGCCCGGCGTCGAGAGCAGATCGATCAGGCCGTTGCTCAATAAATTGCTGACGATTTCATGGCCCGCGAAGGACAGGCCGTAGACAACGGAAACAACTTCATCATAGCTCAGGTCGCCGGGATCGGCGGCGTGGGCGGCCAGTAACTCGGATGTGAAATCATCCGCCGGCTCCGCCTGGCGGTTCTTAACGAAGGCGGCGCAGTAGCGCCAGTAGGCGAGCATCTTGTGGGCGATGTCGATCTGTTCGCCTTCGCTTGCCTGGCCCCAGGTGAAGGCCAGGCGGTTCGTGGTCCAATCCTTGAGGGCGCCGTCGTCAGCCTCGGGGAAGCCGATAAAGCGGAAAATCGTCTCGCCCGGCAGGGGATGGGCGAAGGCGCTGACGAATTCCACCGACACGCCCTGGCGCTTTATGCCATCAATGAGGGCCTGGCAACGGCGCCGGATAAACGGCGCCAGGATCTTCATTCGCCGGCTGGAGAAGCCGGCTTGGGTATGTTTGCGGATCCGGGTGTGATCGGGCGGCGGG
>JAPYPT010000370.1 GCA_029937535.1 Alphaproteobacteria bacterium | reverse complement strand
AGAACACAATTATACCAATTTACGAACAGACAATTCCCGCGAAGGCGGGAATCCACGCTGAGTTCGAAACAGAACTGTTTTTCAAATACTTAGGCGATAGATTGTGTGGCAAGCATGGACTCCCGCCTTCGCGGGCGTGACGATAATGGTGCAAGGAATCAGGGATTTCAGAGATTTTCAGCAGCCTGCTAAATTCGGTCCGCGCCGTAGTAGAGCATGACTTTATGTTGGGCTTCGGCGAAGAACAGCCAGCGTTCGATTATGGCGCCGAAGCTGATGGAGACCGCGGCCAAGGCCGCCGCCGCCAGGCCGAGGGGCGGGGCGGCGGCGGCCTGAATGACGATCAAGACCCCCGGCGCCAGAAAGGCCAGCAGGTGCGTCAGGCGGCGCAGCTTGGCGCTATGCTTGCGGCCGACGGTATAGCCCATTTCCTTCAGCAGATAATTGTCCGTCACATGGGGCGGGTCCAGCGGGCGCACGGCCCCAAAGCCTTGCAGGCCCGTTGCCGTGGCGGCGCTGCTGTCACCCCGGGCGCCGTCAATGGCCCGCCAATAGGCGATCTTGATCAGCCAGGCGGCGGCCAGGGTGGCAAAACAGATGGCCTGCAATACGTCGTTTCCGCCCTCGAAGGGCGCCAGCACCGCGTTCAGCCACACCGCGCCCGTGGCCAGGGCCATGAGCAGATAAACGGGGGGCACCAAAGGATGATGCCAGCGCGGTATCGCGGCCAGGGAGCGGTAGATCATGGCGGTGGCGTACACGGTGGCGATGGAGATCGCCGCCGCCGCCCAACCGGTGAGCTGCCACCAGCCGTCATTCCGTTGCAGCACCAGCCAGGCAAAGGCGAACAGCAAAGCCGGGCCGTAACCCATCACGGCCAGGACACCTTCCCGGCTCAGCCACGATGACCGCCATTGGCTGAAAGCCCGCCAGGATCTCTCCGGCCGGCCCAGATGGGCGGTGGAGACCAGCAGTCCGGCGGTAATCAGGGTCAGGGCCAGGCCCAGGGCGATCAGGCCAAAGGCCCGGTCGCCGGGCAGGCGCTCCATGGCGCGGAGAACGCCCAGCAGGGCCAACAGGCCATAACCCGCGCCGGTGGCGGTGGTGAGGAATATGACGGAATAGGCTGGATGCATCTTTGTACTCTGCCGTAGAGCATTTCCGAATTGGAAATGCTCTGATATTTAAGATTAGAGCAGTTTTTCCAATCACTTAGAATCACGTCGTGATTCACATTGGATCGGAACCGCTCTAGCGGGACAATACGTTATCGATCCAACCCAGAAAGCCGCCCGCCGCCGGGGCATCGTCCAGGCTGGCGCCCTTGGCCAGGCCGCCGACGGTGGCGGCCGCGCGGGGGGGCAGGTAGCGGTTGGTGGGTTTCAGGCCCATTTCCGCCAGCAATTCCACGCCGCCCCGGTCGGCCGTCAATTTGGCGACGTTCGAGGCCGGATCGTTGAAATCGCCGAAATGCCGGGCCCGCGCCGGGCAGGCATTGACGCAGGCGGGCTCGCGGTCTTCGGGTTCGAGGTTCTCATTATAGATGCGGTCAATGCATAGGGTGCATTTCTTCATCACCCCGCCGTCGGGATCGAACTCCCGGGCGCCATAGGGGCAGGCCCAGGAACACAGCTTGCAGCCGATGCATTTGTCCTCCTCGACCAGCACGATACCGTCCTCGCTGCGTTTGTATGACGCACCGGTGGGGCAAACCGTGACGCACGGCGCGTCCTCGCAATGCAAGCAGGAACGGGGGAAATAGACCGTACGCTCCCGCTGATCGCTCCCCGGCTCCCCGCTCGTCTCCGGTTTGGTCTCGAACCCATGCACCCGGTTCAGCCAGACGCCGTCCACGTCCTTGCCATAGGGGTCCTGGTCGGGCAGGGGCGCGTGATAACCGGCGGTGTTCCATTCCTTGCAGCTGACGGCGCAGGCGTGGCAACCGACGCAGGTGTCCAGGTCGATCACCAGACCAAGGCGTTGGGGGCTCGGCTGCTTCGGTAAAGAGGTCATGACTTATCCTCGCCAAAGCGGGCGCCATAGCGCAGGATGGCGGGCCGGGTCCGGATGCCGGGGGGCAAGGGCAAGGGATCGAAGCGTGGTTCGGTGGCGGCATCTTCCGCCGCCGATGCCCGTGAAATCCTTACCCGCAGGTCGAACCAGGCGGCCTGTCCGGTAATGGGGTCGGCATTCGCCATGCGGTCACCCCCAGCATCGGGGGGCAACAGGTCCTCGATCAAATGGTTCAGCAGAAAACCTTTTTGGGATTCCGGCGCGTCCGCCGCCAGGTTCCAGGCTCCGGCCCGCTTGCCGATGGCGTTCCAGGTCCAGACCGTGTGCTCATTGACCCCCGCCATGATGCGGACCTGGGCCTTGATGCGGCCATGGCGGCTTTCCAGATAGGCCCAGCCGTCATCCTCGATGCCGTGTTCCCGCGCCACGGTTTCGGAAATATACAGACGGTTGGCGGTGTGGATCTGCCGCAGCCAGGCGTTTTGCGAGCCCCAGGAATGATACATGGCCGCCGGCCGCTGGCTGATGGCATGCAGGGGAAAGTCCTCGGCCGCCGTGCCGTCCACGGCGGCGGGCGGGTACCAGATCGGCAGGGGGTCGAAGAACCGCTCGATGCGTTTGCGGTGGGCCTCGGGTGGCTGCTGGTCTCCAAACCCGCGCGCGGCCAGGCGAAAGCGCTGCAAGGCCTCGGTGTAGAGTTGCAGGACGATGGGATCGCCATGGCCGATGAAACCCATCTTCACGGCGTAGTCCAGATAGGCCCGGTTGCCGTGTTTGAAATAACGCGCCTCCGGCGCCAGCTCGTCATGCCAGAAACATTCGTTCTCCACATAGCGGGCAAGCTGGTCCGGGTTCGGCGCGCCGACGCCGTGCGCCGTGCCATCCTCGCCCCGCCAGCCGGCCAGGGAGCCGACACCGGGCGCGCGTTCATGGTTGACCAGATAATCGGGATAGCCGCCCGGGTAGCGCGCGGCGCCTGTCTCGTCCACCAGGCCCGGCAGGCCCAGGCGCACGCCCAGTTCGAGCAATACATCCTGAAACGGGCGCACATCGCGCAGGGTCTCCAGCACCGGCTGACGGATCGCATCCGCCGGGCCATCGGCGTTGGAGATCGGCCGGTCCAGCAGGGAGACACAGTCCCAGCGTTCCAGATAGGTGGTGTCGGGAAAGATCAGGTCGGCGTAGGCCACGGTCTCGGAATAAAAGGCGTCCGAATAGATGATATGGGGAATTTTATATTCGCCGCTGTCGGGGTCCTTGTCCGTCAGCATGGCCATGGTCTCGGTGGTGTTCATGGACGAATTCCAGGCCATGTTGGCCATGTACATGAACAGGGTATCAATGGGGTAGGGGTCGCCGCGATGGGCGTTGGCGATCACCGTATGCATCATGCCGTGGGCCGACATGGGCGCTTCCCAGCTAAAGGCATGATCGATACGGCAGGGCGTGCCATCGGCCTCCACCAGCAGATCATCGGGCCCTTGGGGAAAACCCAGCGGCGGCCCGCCCAGGGGCTGTCCGGGCACCACGTCGCCGGGCTTGCCGGCGGGCTTCAGCCCGGGGGGCGCCGGTTTCGGGAACGGGGGTTTGTAGCGGAAGCCGCCCGGCACATCGATGGTACCCAACAGCATCTGCAGCAAATGCAGGCTACGGCAGGTCTGGAAGCCGTTGGCATGGGCCGAAATGCCGCGCATGGCATGGATCGCCACGGGGCGGCCGATCATTTGTTCGTGGCGCCGCCCGGCCCAATCGGTCCAGGGCACGTCCAGCACGACTTCCTCCGAGAAGGCGGCATGGGCCAGCTCGGCGGCAATGGTGCGAATTGTTTCCGCCGGCAGGCCGGTCTGATCGGCCACGGCGTCGGGGCCGTATTGGCCATCGAGATAACGTTCCGCCAGCAAATGGAACACCGGCACGCCGACGCGGCCATCGGGCAGGGTGACCCGTTCTTTTAGGCTGGGCGCTATATCCGGGGCAAGGGCGTTGACCGCCGCCCCTTGGACGGCATCCCAGCACAGCGGGTTGCCATCCCCGTCGCGGGCGAACAGGCCGTCGTCGTCGGCGCCCGGATCCTCGATCACCAGCCACGGCGCGTTGGTGTAGCGCGCCAGATAGTCCAGAT
>JAPYPT010000369.1 GCA_029937535.1 Alphaproteobacteria bacterium | reverse complement strand
AACGAACCCGGTCCGTGGCCAGGGCATATTGCGGCGCCGCCACCTTGACCCCGGTTATGAAGGGCGTGGAATGGATCATTATGTCCGCCCCGGTGATGACGGCGAAGACACCGGGCATGGCCTCGGCCGCCGCCGTATCAATGCGGGAGATTTCGCCATGGGCGATGGGTGCGCGCAAAAAGGCCGCGTGCCGGGCGTTGGGCGGCGTCGGCAGATCATCGGCGAAACGGGCCTGGCCCCGCAACAGGGCCGGGTCTTCCACCCGCTCCATGGGCCGGCCAACCCAAGGTCTGGCCGGGGCGTTGTTGTTGCTCTTATTCACGCCGGCCAGTACGCCACAAAGGGTGGCAAAAGAGAAGGCCCGAAGCGATGTTTCCACCACCTCGGGCCTTCCTTAACGTCGGTTGCTAGATCCCGCGTCCATGCACTGACGCTTAGGGTCTTAGGGGAGCCTTTCTGGACTGTCAACAATATTTTGTGGGTCACCGCACCATGACACGCAAAATCTAGTGTTTGTCTTCCCGATTCCAGGTTTCCAGCAATGTCCCCAGCGCCGCCACGAAGGCCAGGGGCTGGTCTAGGATCAGGTGATGGTGGGCGTCTGGAATGACCACGAGGGGCGCCTTCGGCCCCATCAGGCTGTTGGTGTAGGCGGCCATTTCATCCGTTACCAGGGCGCTTTTTTCCGCACGGAACATGGCCGCGCGGCAGTTTGCCGCCGCCAGATGCTCATGAAACGGCTCGGCAAAGCGCCGGCCCGCCATGGCGTTGGTATCGAACTTCCAGGTAAACCCGCCCGTCACCTCCTTAATTGAATGGCGGGCGATATATTCCACAATATAATCATTGTCGCAGGGCTGCCGGGGCCGCAGGCGGAAGCGGGCCACGGCCTCCTCGAAGGTGGGGTAGAGGCGGATGGCGCCCATGGGATTGGCCCGGCGGCGGCGGTCATCCGTCGCGCCGGGGGGGTAAAGGGGCGAATCAGCGATCACCAAACCGGCAAGACGGTCGCTGTGTTCGGCGGCATAGCGCATGGACATGAAACCGCCGAAACTATGGCCGACCAGGTAGATTTTCGGGCCCAGCCCGGCGGCTTCGACGACCGCATGGATTTCGGCCGCCCGCAGGGTGGCGTTGTACTCATCCCGGTTGCCGCTATCCCCCATCCCTGACAAATCCATGGCCGCGACCCGGAACCCGGCCCGGAAATAGGGCGCGATATGGCTCCACCAATGGGCATGCGCCCCGCCGCCGTGCAAAAACAGAATGCCCCCCGGATCGGCCGCGCCCTCCAATGGCTGCCACAGCAAGTAATGGATCGAACAGCCTTCCACCTCGACGCGTCTTGATTGGCCCTGCTGCCCAACAGCCCAATGAAACCAATCCGGCGCCGCCGCCCTAACCTGCAATCGTTGTTCTTCGTCGGTCATGTCCGCACTCTAAATCTGCTTAATTTCCCCGGTCATAGCACATTTGTCCCCGACCCCTTGATCTTGGCCCACCCTAGGCCCTAGATTGATAGGTGGAAGGGGAACGCATTCCGGTGTTGCGCGCGGGCTTCAAACCCGTTGAGGGGCGTTAGACGTGCCTGGTGGGTTCGACTCCCACTCTCTTCCGCCAAATTCACAAAAAATGGGCCCTCCGCCGCGCCGGCGAAGGGCCCATTTTCCTTATCGTTCCCTATTGCGGGCCCTATTGCGGGATTTCGAACAGCCCGGCGGCGCCCATGCCGGCGCCGACGCACATGGTGACGACCACGTACTTGGCGCCCCGGCGCTTGCCCTCGATCAGGGCGTGGCCGGTCAGGCGGGAACCGGTCATGCCGAAGGGATGGCCAACGGCGATGGAGCCGCCATCCACATTCAGCTTATCATTGTCGATGCCCAGCTTGTCCCGGCAGTACAACACCTGCACGGCAAAAGCCTCGTTCAATTCCCACAGGTCGATGTCATCGACGCCCAGGCCATGGCGTTCCAACAGCTTGGGAATGGCAAACACGGGTCCGATACCCATTTCGTCGGGCTCGCAGCCATGCACGGCCATGCCGCGATAGATGCCCATCACGTTGGCGCCACGCTTGGCCGCTTCCTCACCGCTCATCAGCACGCAGACCGAGGCCCCATCGGAAAGCTGGCTGGCGTTGCCGGCGGTGATGTGGCCGTCTTCCCGGGTCACGGCTTTCAGGCCTTGCAGACCTTCCAGCGTGGTGTTGGCGCGAATGCCTTCGTCATGCTCCAGCAGGGTATCCACATAAGTGACTTCGCCGCTTTCCTTGTCGGTGACCACTTTTATCGTGGGCATGGGCACGATTTCATCATCGAAGCGGCCGGCCTGTTGCGCGGCGGCGGTCCGCAGCTGGCTTTGCAGGCCGTATTCGTCCTGCACGTCGCGGGAGATACTGTAGCGGTCGGCGACGGTCTGCGCCGTCTTCAGCATGGGGTCATAGATCGAGGGCAGGTTGCTATCCAGCCAATCGTTGACCCGGCGATAGTCATTGGCGTGTTCGTTTTGCACCAACGAGACACTTTCCAGGCCACCGGCCACGGCGACGGGCACGCCATCGGCGATGATGTTCCGCGCCGCGATGGCAATGGCGTTGAGGCCGGAGGAGCAGGCCCGGTTGACGGTCAGGCCGGCTACGCTGACCGGCAGGCCGGCCCGCATGGCGGAGGCGCGGGCGACATTGCCGCCAGAGCAGCCCTCGGTACGGGCCGCGCCCATGATCACATCCTCGATCTCGGCCGGATCGACGCCGGCCCGTTCCACGGCATTTTTGATCACATGGCCGCCCATGTCGACGATGTGGGTATCATTGAAGGCGCCGCGAAAGGCCTTGCCAATGGGCGTGCGGGCGGTTGAGACGATGACGGCTTCACGCATGACGTATTTCCCTTTTGTTGTTTGTGGGTTGTTTGATGGATCAGTTTCTGGAACTGACTATAGCGGCGTTGCTCACCTCTGGCCAACGCCTTAAACTGCGGCCAGCGGAAATGAAGAAACTGAGAGAATAAATGTCTGTGAGCGCCGTCGATCCGATTACCGCCTCCGTCATCCAACATCGCCTGATCGCCATCGCCGAGGAAATGGGCGAGGCCATGCTGCGCACCTCCTATTCGCAGATCCTCAATTCCAGCCGGGATTTCTCCACCGCCATCTGCGGCGATGGCGGCCGATTGGTGGCGCAAGCGGAGCATATCCCCGTCCATGTGGGCGCCCTGCCCTGGGCGGTGAAGGCGGTCGTGGAATTTTTTGGCGACGATGTCCACCCGGGCGACGTCTTTCTGGCTAACGATCCCTATCATGGCGGCAGCCATTTGCCCGATCTGACCGCCTTCGTGCCCGTATTCGCACAAGGGAAGCTGGTTTTTTGGACCGTCAACAGAGCCCATCACTCGGATATCGGCGGCGCCACCTACGGCGCCTATAACGCCGCCGCCACGGAAATCTGGCAGGAAGGTCTGCGCGTGCCGCCCCTGCGTTTGTATGAACGGGGCGAACTGCGCCAGGATCTGATGCAAATGTTGACGATCAATGTGCGCCACCCCCGCGATTTCCAGGGCGATCTGGCGGCCCAGATCGGTTCCGTGCGCCTGGGCGAGAAACGCCTGGAAACCTTGATGGACGAATTCGGCCCGGATCTAACGGCGTCGGCGGTGGATGTTATTCTCGATGCCGCCGAACAACAGGCCCGCGCGGTGGTCGAGACCTGGGCGGATGGCGTCTATGAGGGGGTAGCCTTGCTGGACGACGATGGCCGGGGCAACCAGGACATTGCCGTTCGCGCCAAGGTCACCATACGGGGCAGCGATCTGGAAATCGATCTGACGGCCACCGACGATCAGGTCACGTCCTTCATCAACTCCTCTCACGCCAACATGCAATCCGCCGTGGCCATGGCGCTGGCCTTTCTGTTCGATCCCGAAACGCCGAAGAACGACGGCTCCCTGCGGCCCGTCACGGTGATCGCCCGGCAAGGCAGCCTGGTCTGGGCCAACCCCGGCGCACCGGTTACGCTGTCCACATCGCACAGCGCGCAGGAGGTGATCGAGGCGATTATCAGGGCCCTTGCACCCGCCTGTCCCGACCGCGCCATGGCGGGCTGGGGCCGGCGCTTCCGCATCGCCATCAAGGGCGAGGA
>JAPYPT010000368.1 GCA_029937535.1 Alphaproteobacteria bacterium | reverse complement strand
CCGGCCGCTCATAACGGTCTGGTCGCTGGTTCGAGTCCAGCCGGGCCCACCACCTCCCCTCCGCCGCTGAAACCATCGTTGAAACCGGCCCGCCTGCCGTAATACGGCGCAACGCGCGTGCCATTGCCACCGTCCAGGCGTGAAAGTGATGGCGGGAACTAAATAGGGTCCTAGGAGCCCAGGAGAGAGCCGTCGGCGGGACGTTATTATTTCGGGTAGGGGCGCCAAACAAGATGATGGATTCCGGCCGGCCTCCAGCCCCTCCTCATCTCATAACGGATTGTTGATGCAAGGCTTGATATCGGGGTAAAAGCGGACATCAGCCTAAGGTCGCCTGATGCTTGAAGAGAGCCATAAGCGGCCATACGACAAAGTCTTTTTCCGGCGTAGATTCCCCGAACACTCCCCGTTAAACTCAACCCATGCCGGAATTCCCCGAAACGCAATATGTCATGAGCGATGGTCTCTCCATCGCCTACCAGGTCTGGGGCGAGGGACCAAACAATCTGGTGTATGTGCCGGGTATCGTTTCGCACTTGGAAATGCAGCTTGAAAGAGCGGAATTCCTGTATTTCATCCAGTCGCTCAGCGCCCATTTCCATATCATCACGTTCGACAAGCGCGGCAATGGTATGTCCGACCGAATTGCAGGGGCGCCGACCATGGATGAACGTGTCCGCGATATCGAAGCGGTGATGGATGCCGTCGGCTTAGAATCCACGGCATTGTTAGGATTCTCCGAAGGTGCGGCCATGTCATTGGTTTTTACCGCCCGCAATCCAGAGCGGATATCGAAATTGATCATCGGCGGCGGCTATGCGGCTGGGACGTTGGCGGCAGGCGAAATTACGGAAGAAGAACAGGCGGCGAATAAGGCCGAGTTATTGGAGAATTGGGGCAAGCCGGACCGCCGCCATGTCTATTCCATCCACGCGCCAAAAAAAGGAGACGCGGACAGCAAGGAGGATTTCGCCCGTTTCTGCCGAATGTGTGCGACACCGTCGTCGATATTCGGACCCGCAGTTGGACGCCATCATTGCCGATGTGGAAGTGCGGGCGGCGGTTGAACTGGCCAAACTGGAGCAGACGGAAGCGGCCCGAAAATAACTTCCGGGCAAAACACCTTATGAGGGTTTTGGCGTCAAATGAACGGCTATTGAAACTTTTTTGTTAAGGTTTCTTGATGCGGCGGGCCGAGATGACTATATTCCGCCCTTCCAAACTGGATTGGGAACCGAATTCGGCCCGTTCCGGAAAGGCTGTTTGTTTCAATAACCATTGAGGCCGCTTCATGTCGGATGTCACTCTTTCTTCCAATTATCGGCCCAGCGAAAAAGAAAAATTCATGAGCGTGAAGCAAATGGAATTTTTCCGTCGGCGGTTGCTGGGCTGGCGCGATGATATTGTCCGCGATGCCAAGGACACCATTCAGAATTTGCAGGACGATGACGGTCAGGCCCCTGATATTGCCGATAGGGCGACCACGGAATCCGAGCGTTCCATCGAACTACGCACTCGCGACCGCCAGCGCAAGCTGGTTGCCAAGATAGACTCGGCCCTGGGGCGCATAGAAGACGGCTCGTATGGTTTTTGTGACGACACTGGCGAGCCGATCGGTCTGAAACGCCTGGAGGCCCGGCCCATCGCCACCCTGTCCATCGAGGCCCAGGAGCGCCACGAACGCCGCGAGCGGGTCTACCGCGACGAATAGGACGTTTGGAGGGTTATTCCGGTAACCCGGCTTTGCGAAGACCTTCCGCGAACTGCTCAAAGTCCGGAAAGTAGGATGACATGCGGTTGCGGACCTCTTGAATGGTGTTTTCCGGCGCAAGTCGAAGGACTTGTTTGATGTCTTCGCGCGCCTCGGCCTCTCGCCCCAACATCGCCAGCGCCGCGGCGCGTTGACGATAGAGAGCGATATAGTCCGGATTGGCTCTTACCGCCTCATCGACCATGGCGAGGTGACGCAGCCTATCTTCCACGTCACTCTTGATACTGACAATGCCGGCCATGTAACCGTGCGCCACGGCAAAGTTGGGGTTTATCCCCAAGGCACGAACGAAGGGCTGAATGCAGACATCAAGATCGTTTGTTTGATCAAAGTTCACGAGACCGGATACCACATGTGACAAGGCGTCGTTGGGGTCCAACTCCACCGCCCGCCGTGCGGCGTTGACCGCCTCCAGCAGATCAGCCTTGGGGTCGTCCGACCAACTGTAAACCGTGATGTTAAATAACGTATGCGCAAGCCAGCTTTTGGCTTGGGCGCTACGGGGGTCTCGTTCGGTCGCCTTTCGCAATATTGTCAGTGCTTCTTTATGGCTCTGTTCTTCGTAAGCACTCAACAATGCGCGGGCACGCAAAATGCTGTTCCAGGCCGACAGTTGATCCGCCGACAACTTGTCTTCGTCTTCATGCACGATGTCGCCGATATGTATGCCCATGCGAAGCTTGATGATTTCGTGGCCGGCGAGGCTTTCCCAGACTTGCAGGGCGCAATTGACCGCATGGACCACGGAGGCGAATGCCACCAGTCAGCCGTCGCCCATGCTTTTGACCACCTCGCCGCGATGTTCGGTGACAGTGGGTTGAAACAAATCTTGGCGAAGTTTCCGCAAGGCATTGAGCGTGCCGGTTTCATCCTCGCCCATCAGACGGGAATATCCGGCCACGTCAGCAGCCAGGATGGCGGCGAGTTTGCGGGTTGGTGCGCTCATTCTTCGGGCAGTCCGGCTTTGCGCAACCCATCGAAATATCCGGTTAGATAAGTTTCGTGCGCACCAACGTAAATATCGCGAATAAATCTGATCGACAGTTTGGGTTCGAGCTGCATTGTGTTTTTAACCGCAGCCTGAGCCTCACTAATTTGCCCGGCGGCAGCCAATGTGGAAGCCAGATTTGTTTGAGGCTGATAACTGGTTTCGGGAAATTGGCAAGCCTGCCGGCCGGCGGCGATAGCTTCATCGTAACGCCCCAAGAAACGCAGTACCATACCCATGACCATAAGTGCTTGCCAGCGCATTGGGTCTCGCGGGCTAAGCCGAATTGCGTTCTCGAGATGAGGAAGGGCCTGCTCCCACCGGGCTGCGCCACATGCGTAGGCCCAGCCGATGCCATAGTGACCTCCGGCGAAATTTGGATTAATGGTAATTGCGGTTTTCATTTCGCCGATCGCCATTTCAATATCGCCGGCATAGAAATTCAACCGGCCCTGTGCGAAATGCGCCACCGGGTCGTTTTGATCAAGTGATATGGCCTTTTTCGCCGCCGCTCCGGAGAGCGCCATTGCCGCCGCCCTATCCTCGACAAAGCCAATCCCCATTGAAGTGAGGAGCGCATAGGCGACATAGGCGTGGGCCAGGGCGAAATCAGGATCAAGTTCAACAGCCTCTTGAAAATTGCGCAGCGCCGCATCGTGATCGGCCCTTGTAAAATGATAGAAATGCGACAAACCCTGTTGTACCAGCGCCCAAGCATCAAGACTTTCGGGCGGCTTCCGCCGCGTCTGTTCTCGTTCATGGGCGCCAATCTCCGGCTCCACCGCAACGACGATCTGCTCGGTGATCCGGTCCTGCAGTTCGAAAACATCATCAAGTGCGCCGTCCATGCGATCCGCCCAAAGATGATTGCCACTATCCGCATCGATCAACTGGGCCGTAATACGCACGCGATTGCCGGCCTTGCGCACACTGCCCTCGACTACATATCGGACACCCAATTCCCGTGCCACCGTGCGAATGTCGGGCGAAGTACCTTTGTAGGAAAAACTGGAATTGCGGGCGATAACAAAAAGTGAACTAAATCGCGACAGCGCGGTGATGATATCCTCGGCAATGCCGTCGGCGAAAAACTCTTGCTCGGGATCGCCCGACATATTGTTGAATGGCAACACGGCGACAGAGGGTTTGTCGGGAAGGGACAATGGAGTATCAACATTCGGCGTTTGGTCGGCTTCGCTATATCCCGATACAAATACCCGAACGGCCTCGGCAATATTCTTTAGCTGTTGCTCGCCCGCATCCCGAAATCCATTGGCAAGCGTGCTATCGAGAAAATCCCGTGCCCGGCCAGACAGCGCGATGCCGCCCGGCTCCGCAATCTCCTGCAGCCGCGCGGCAATGTTCACGCCGTCGCCAAAGATGTCTT
>JAPYPT010000367.1 GCA_029937535.1 Alphaproteobacteria bacterium | reverse complement strand
GTTCGAAGCCTGATCGCCTGATCACGTAACAGACGGCAATGACATCGGCGCCCAAGTCTTGAAGATGGCCGATGCTCTCCAATACTTGGCCGCCCGTTGAAATAATATCCTCGATCACACAGACCTTTTTGCCCTTGATCACAGCCCCTTCACATAGGTTCATGGTGCCGTAATCCTTGGCCGATTTGCGCACGTACGCCGCCCGGATACCGGTCAACAGCGACAGAGCGGTACAAACCGGCACGCCGCCCAGTTCCAATCCGGCCAGCACATCTGTTTCGGGAGGCACCAAATTCCGCATTCCATTGGCAATTTCGCCCAGTAATTCCGGGTCCGATTCAAAGCGGTATTTATCGAAATAGAGGTCGGAATATTCACCGGACCGGAGGCGGAAGCGTCCGGTCAACTGACTGGCCTGGCTTATCCTGCGCGCCAAGTCTTGCCGTTCGTTCATCGCCGCCTCTTCAGGAAAGTCTTCGAATTCACTGCAAACATTTATAAGATGGAAGCAACTTGGGAACAATCTTGACGGAGTTAAAATGGCCGAAGCGAAAAAATTCGATGTGGTGATCAGGGATGCACGCCTGATCGATGGCACGGGCGGGCCGGCGCGCCAGATGAATGTGGCCATAAACGGCGACCGGATCGCCGCCGTCGCCACGCCCGAAGACAGCGAAAATTGGTGGGGCTCCCTGCAGATTGATGGTTCCGACCGGGTTCTGGCGCCCGGCTTTATCGATGTGCACACCCACGATGATAACGCGGTTTTAAAAACCCCGGCCATGCCGGCGAAAATCAGCCAGGGCGTGACCACGGTAATCGTGGGAAATTGCGGTATCTCACTGGCGCCCATTTCCGATATTGATCCACCGCCCCCCCTGACCCTGTTGGGCGGACGCGACCGTTTCCGCTACGACAACATGGCGGACTATCTCGCCGCCGTGGATAAAACCCAGCCCAGCGTCAATGTCGCCGCCCTGGTCGGACACGGCACCCTTCGGGTTGGCGCCATGGACGATCTGGACCGCGTGGCGACGGCATCCGAAATTGATGTCATGAGCGAAAAATTGGCCGCATCCCTGGCGGCCGGCGCCATCGGGCTGAGCACGGGGCTGTATTACAAGACCTCGGCCGCGGCCAGTACGGACGAAGTCATCGCGCTGGCCAAGGTGGTCGCGGCCCATGGCGGTATTTACACCACCCATATGCGTGACGAGGCCGATCATATCATGACCTCGCTACGGGAAACCCAGACAACCTCTCAACAGGCGGATGTGCCCGTGGTGATTTCCCATCACAAATGTTCAAAACCAAACAATTGGGGCCGTAGCAGCGAAACCCTGGCCTTCATCGATGAGGCGCGGGGAACGACCCAAATGGGTTTGGATGCCTATCCCTACGCCGCCGGGTCCACGGTGCTGGATCCTGATTGGGTTTATGAGGAAATCCGTATCATGATCACCACCTCGGAACCGCACCCGGAGGCCTCGGGCCGTGATCTGGCGGACATTGCCAAGGAATGGGACCTCTCCCTCCAGGAGGCCGCCGCCAAGTTGCTACCGGCGGGCGCGATCTACTTCCAGATCGACGAGGCGGACATGCAACGCATCCTGGCCTATCCCCCGACCATGATCGGCTCCGACGGCCTGCCCCACGATGAACATCCCCACCCGCGCCTGTGGGGCACCTTTCCACGGGTCTTGGGGCATTATTGCCGGGATCTTGGCCTGTTCGACCTGGAAACGGCCGTGCATAAAATGACCGGCCTGCCGGCCAAAACCTTCGGCCTGAAGGACCGCGGCGTGGTCCGCGAGGGCGCATATGCCGATTTGGTCATATTCGATGCCGACAACATCAAGGATCTGGCGACCTACGAAAATCCACTGCAGCAATCCAGGGGCATCGACTATGTCCTGGTTAACGGCACCTTGTCGTTGCTGCTGGGCAATCTTTGTCCCGAACGGGCGGGGCGGGTGGTGCGAAACAATTGATGGATGGCGATTAACTGTTGTATTTACGGGCGGCGTAAGTATTCTCGGAAGTTGTTAAATGCCCCATCCGGCAGGGATCATTCAGATTGGATGCGGCAGGTTTGAAATTTGGGAGATAGAGCGCATGGCGCAAGCGAAAGTGGCTGATAATTCGGCTGTTGTACAAGTTACCTCCACACAGGTGATGCAGGCGTCCTTTGCCGCCCTGCTGGGCCTTGCATTGTTTATTGGTGTCGCTTTTTCCCATCCGGCGGCGATCCACAATGCCGCCCATGATTCCCGGCACGGAATTGCGGCGCCCTGCCACTAGTCTCTTCTTAAAATTGGCGGAACCATGGAATTCTTTAAATCAATTCTGTTGAGCGCCTTGCTCGCCGGCATCGTTGCCGGCGCAGCGCTGACCGGATTGCAGGCCCTGAAAGTCTATCCGCTGATATTTGCGGCCGAGGTTTTCGAGGATGCGGGCCCGGCGCAAAGCGAGCAATCGCAATCCGCTCAAGCTCATTCCGCTCAAGCCCATGATCACGGCGAAGAAGCGGAGCCGTGGGGCCCCGCCGACGGCGGCGAACGGCTGCTGTTCTCATTGCTCGCCAATGTATTGATCGGAGTCTCCCTTGGGCTGATTCTTGCCGCCATTTTTGCGCTGCGTCACGTGGTGGATTGGCGCCAAGGCGTACTCTGGGGGTTGGGCGGCTTTATCGCCGTTAACCTGGCCCCGGCCCTGGGCCTGCCGCCGGAGCTGCCGGGCATGCCGGCGGGAGAATTGTTGGCGCGGCAGACCTGGTGGATGGGTACGGCGCTGTTCACCGCTTGTGGCCTCGCCGCCATATTTTTAAGCCGGGCCGTCCCCTGGCGGATCGCCGGCGTTGCCCTGATCGTCCTGCCTCACATTATCGGCGCACCGCATCCGGCCAGCATGGAAAGTGGCGTGCCGGCGACCCTGGCCGCCGATTTCGCGACCGCTAGCCTGGCCGTTAATTTGGTATTCTGGGCCATTCTGGGCATCCTGACGGCTATCGCCATGGCCCGCCTCGGACAAAATTCCACGCCGGAGCCCGCCTAGACTTCAATCAGATTTCTCAGCCACGCCGGCGTCGGCGAAACTGGCCATGCCGGCGTGGGTCGCCACGGCGGCGCGCAGGATCGGAATGGCCGTCGCGGCACCGGACCCCTCGCCCAGACGCAGGCCCAGATCCAGCAACGGCGACAGGTCCATTTTTTGCAGCAAGCTAACATGCCCCGGTTCCGCCGAGACATGGGCGGCCCAGCAATGGGACAGAAAATCCGGCGTGGCGGCATGAAACGGCGCCAAGGCGGCGGATGCCACATAACCGTCGATCAAAACGGGAATCCTCGCCCGCCGCGCCGCCAAGGTGGCGCCGGCCATGGCCGCCAGCTCCCGCCCGCCCAGGCAACAGGCAACTTCCAGGGGATCGTCCAGAATGCCCTCGTGGCGTGCCCTGCCCGCCGCGACCGCCTGGGCCTTGCGCGCCAGACCGGCATCGTCCACCCCGGTGCCGCGCCCGGTCCAGTCCCCCGCCTCGCCGCCATACAGGGCATGGGCGATGGCGGCGGAGGTTGTGGTGTTGCCGATACCCATTTCGCCGATACAAACCAGGTCCGCATCATCGTCGACCTGCGCCATGCCCTGCCTCAACGCATCCAGAAATTCATCCCAGCTCATGGCCGGACCTTCGGTGAAGTCCGCCGTCGGCCGCTCCAGCTCCAGGGCAAGAACTTTTAATTCAGCGCCGGCAGCCCGGCACAATTGATTAATGGCCGCGCCACCGGCGGTGAAATTGGCCACCATCTGCACGGTCACTTCCGCCGGGAAAGCAGATACGCCGCGCGCCACCACGCCATGGTTGCCGGCGAATACCAGAGCCTGAACCTTGTCCAGGCGGGGCAACTCGCGGCCCTGCCAGGCCGCCAGCCATAGGGCTAGATCTTCCAATTTGCCAAGTGCGCCTTGCGGTTTGGTCAGCATATCATTGCGCGCCTTGGCCGCCGCCGCCGCCTGCCCATCGGGCCGTGGCAATTCCGTCAGAAGTTTGCGTAGATCATGGTGTGTTTGCGGCATATTGGTCCCTAACAATTCCTTGTTGTCTAGAGCAACCCGCATTCAATTGGATTCAATTGAATGCGGATAAGTTGCTCTAT
>JAPYPT010000366.1 GCA_029937535.1 Alphaproteobacteria bacterium | reverse complement strand
GAGCCCATGGCCGGCATGAACCAGGAAGAGAAAGAGGACATGGTGCGCTATGTCCTGGACGTGAACCAGGAATGGGGCACCACCATCGCCTTGATCGAACATGACATGGGCGTGGTGATGGATATTTCCGACCATGTGGCGGTGTTGGACATGGGCGCGAAAATCTCCCAGGGCACGCCGGATGAAGTCCGCGCCGACCCCAAGGTTATTGAAGCCTATCTGGGCACCACGGATCACAAGGAGGTGGCCTGAGCCATGGCCGATTTAGTGACGCTGCCGGAGCTAATGCTCAAAAATGCCCGGGACATGGGCGATCAACCGGGCATGCGGAAAAAGCATTACGGCATTTGGAAAACCTACAATTGGTCCGAATACGCGGATAATACGCGCGCCTTGTCCATGGGGCTGGCCAGCATTGGTTTCGGGCGCGGCGATAATCTCGGCATCATCGGTAATAATCTGCCGCAGTTATACTGGGCGCAAATCGCCGCCCAATGCCTGGGCGGGGTGCCGGTGCCGGTCTATCAGGACGCCATCGCCAAGGAGTTGGCCTTCGTCCTGCAACATTCCGAGGTCAAGGTCATCATGGCCGAGGATCAGGAGCAGGTGGACAAAATCCTGTCCATCAAGGACCAGTTGCCGAACCTGCAATGGGTGATCTATTGCGATCCCCGCGGCATGAAGGATTACGACGAGGATCATCTGAAATCCTTTGCTGATTTACAAACCGAAGGCAGGGCCTTTGACAGCGCCAACAGCGGATTTTTCGAGGCCGAGGTCGCCAAGGGCGACGCCAATGATGTCGCCTTGATGTGTTATACCTCCGGCACCACCGGAGACCCCAAGGGGGTTATGCTGAGCCACCAGAATTTGGTGTATTGCAGTCGGGTTTTCATCGCGGCGGAGGGCATCCAGGCCAGCGACAATTTTCTGGCTTATCTACCCATGGCCTGGGTCGGCGATACCGCCTACGGCCTGATCATCAGCCTGTTGGTGGGGGCGACCCTGAATTGCCCGGAGGGCCCGTCCACGATGATGCGGGATCTGCGGGAATTGGGCCCGACCGGGATCATCGCCCCGCCGGCGATTTGGGAAGGCATGCTGTCTGATTTGCAGTTGAAGGGGGTCAGCTCCTCGCCGTTGAAGCGCAAGGTATTCGCCTATTTCTCCGATGTGGCAAAACGCTGTGAAGAGCATAGGGCCGCGGGGACGGCTATTGGCACGGGCCTGGGCTTCGCGCGCTGGCTGGGCGAACTGCTTGTTTACGGGCCCGTCCGCGACCAACTCGGCCTGCGCCGGGCACGCTGGTGCGTCACCGGGGGGGCGCCCATGGGGCCGGATACGTTCGGATTTTTCCGCGGTTTCGGCATCAACTTGAAGCAGCTCTATGGCATGACCGAGGTCGGCGGTTTGGCGACCTTGCAGCCCAATACCGAGGCCAGCCCCGATACCGTCGGCGTGGCCTGTCCCGGACTGGAGATACGCATCGCCGATGACGGTGAAGTGCAGCTCAAAAGCGAGGGTGTCTTTGTCGGCTATTTCCGTGAAGAGGCGAAAACCGCCGAGGTGATGTCGTCGGACGGCTGGTACCGCACGGGCGATGCCGGCGTGGTGAACGAAAATGGCCACCTGGTCATCATCGACAGGGCCAAGGATGTGGGCAAACTGGGTGATGGCACGCCATTTGCGCCGCAATTCGTCGAATTGAAGTTGAAATTCAGCCCCTTCATCAACGAAGCGGTCTCGTTCGGGGACGGACATCCCTTTATCTCGGCCATGCTGGCGATCGATTTCGAGAATGTCGGCAAATGGGCGGAGGGCGTGGCCCTGCCTTACACCAACTATATGGATCTGAGCCAGAAGCCGGAGGTGATCACGCTGATCACCGACGAGGTGCGGAAAATTAATCAGGGCCTGCCGGAGGTGTCGCGGATCAAGCGTTTTGTGCTGCTGACCAAGGATCTGGATGCCGACGATAATGAGATTACCCGGACCCGAAAATTGCGGCGCGGCTTTATCGCCGAGAAATACGGCCCCGTGATCGAGGCCTTTTACGGCGGCGCCACGGACGTCGAATTGCGCCTGGCCGTGACCTTCGAGGACGGCAGCGAGTCTTTTGTTGACGCCCATATGACCATACAGGAAGCGGCGTAAGACCTTAATTGGCGGCCCAGGGAGACCCCGCATGGAGTTACAATTTTTTGTCGAATTGGTGACAAACGGGATATTGACCGGGCTGATGTATGCTCTGGTCGCCGTCGGTTTTGTCCTGATTTATAAATCAACCGACGCCATTAATTTCGCGCAAGGTGAATTCTGCATGATCGCGGCCATCGTCGTCGCGGGCTTCATAAAGCTCTATGGCTTTCCCGTATGGGCGGCCATTGGCGTCGGCCTGGTGTTCATGCTGGTGTTCAACTGGGGGCTGGAACGGGTCGTGCTGCGGCCCATGATTGGCCGCCCCGTGGTGGCCATTATCATGGCGACCATTGGCCTGGCTCTGATGTTCCGCGGTTTGGGCCCTCTGATATTTGGCGCCGAAACCCGGCCCATTCCCCTGCCGATCCCGGATGCACCGATCATTTGGGGACCCTTCTTCATGGCCCCCATCGACGTACTTGGCGCGACCATATCGATCGGCTTCATGGCGGTATTCGGCTGGTTCTTCATGAAAAGCCGCAAGGGTGTCGCCATGCGCGCGGTGGCGGACAGCCATCAGGTTTCCATGGCCATGGGCATCAACGTGGAACGCTATTTCGTCCTGGCCTGGATGCTGGCCGGTTTCGTGGCGCTTTTGGGCGGCGTGGTTTGGGGCAGTGCCATCGGGGTGGATACGCAATTGGCGGCGCTGGGCCTGAAAGTGTTCCCGGTGGTGATCCTCGGCGGTCTGGATTCCATTGTCGGCGTCATCCTCGGCGGCATCATCGTCGGTGTGGTGGAGGCGATCTCCGCCGGCTATGTAGATCCATTTGTGGGCGGCGGCACCAAGGATTTCACGCCTTATGTTTTGATGATCCTGGTGCTGATGTTCAGGCCGTACGGGATCTTCGGCAAACCCATCATTGAACGTATCTGACCTCGGGGAAAATTGTATAATGTTTCATCGCGAGAGCGGTTACTTCAAAACGAGTTATCAGGCCGATATGGCGCTGTTTCCCTTGCCCATCGGCAAGGTGGCGGTCGCGGGCATCGCCGTTTTGTTCTTTGTCGTGTTCCCCATTGTCATGGACGATTATTACCTGACGCTGATTAATCTGGCGGCGATCGCCACGGTTGGAGCGCTGGGGCTGAATATTCTGCTGGGTTATACCGGGCAGATATCCATCGGTCACGGGGCCTTCATGTCGGTCGGCGCCTATACGGCGGCTAATTTCGCGGTGCATTTCGATATGCCGTTCTGGATCACCTTACCGGCGGGCGGTCTGCTGGCGGCGGCCATTGGGCTTCTCGTCGGCCTGCCGTCATTGCGGGTGAAGGGTCTGTATCTGGCCATCGCGACCTTGGCGGCGCAGTTCATCATCGAATGGACCTTGAACCACACACCGATAATTTCGGGCGGTATTCAGGCCTCGATCGAGATGCCGCGGCCGGTGGTTTTCGGCAATGTAATCAACACGCCGACGGAAATGTACCTCTTCCTTTTGCCGATCGCCACGCTGGCTATTCTCGCCACATTGAATTTGGTGCGCAGCCGCATTGGCCGCGCCTTCGTGGCCATTCGCGATCAGGAGATCGCGGCTGAAATCATCGGCATCAACGTCTATCGCTACAAACTCTTGGCCTTCGGCATTTCATCTTTTTACGCCGGCATCGCCGGCGTTATGGCGACATACTATTACGGCGTCGCCAACTATGAAGCCTTCCAGCTGCCGATCTCGATCGATTATCTGGCGATGATCATCATTGGCGGTCTCGGCTCGGTCCTCGGCTCGGTTTATGGCGCCTTCTTCATAACGCTGCTGCCCTTTGGCGTGCGCATCTTCATGGAGAACGTGGGCGTCTATTTCGTCGAAGGGGTTTATCTTGCTCAGGTGATTGCGCAGATGCGTTTGATCATCTTCGGCGGCCTGATTATCTTTTTCCTGGTTGTTGAACCAGAAGGATTGAATAAACTTTGGCAGAATATCCGGAACTATTTCCGGGTTTGGCCCTT
>JAPYPT010000365.1 GCA_029937535.1 Alphaproteobacteria bacterium | reverse complement strand
CAATTGTTTCGCTGCGTCGACGAATTCCTGAATGCCTTTTTCCCAGATCAGCCGCGACGGTAGAATGACCACCGGGTCTCCGAGGGGTTCGGGTGCCGGCTTGAATAAAGTGAGGTCGACGCCCGAACCCTGGATCAAGACCGTATTGGCCAATTCAGCCACGCCATTGTTGATAAGGAATTCCCGATCACTGGCATTCTGGACAATAACCCGCGCGTTGCCATGACCGAATGCCACGCGCATGATCGATAGTACCAAGGGCCGCACAATGCGTAACGGTCCCTTTGTCGCCACGAACATTTGACCCAGTCCCGTAATCGCGTAGACGGCACCCGGCACGCCCACCAACCGCGCCGCCAGACCGCCATACAGATTGGGTTTGATCGTCAGGTGATGGACGATGTCCGGGCGCAAACGGCGGTATAATCTTATCAATGCCAGGAACGTCCGCAACTCCTGTAGCGGATGGGTTCCGCGCCGCGAAATCGGTATCTCGTGGAAGGTCAAACCGTGTCCAGCGAGCTCATCAACCGAATAGTCTTCCGGGGCCCAGACGTTGTCGGTCGGCGCCGCGATATGCACATCATAACCCTGACGCCGCGCTTCCAGCGCGATTGCCAGGCGGTGGGAGACAAAGAAATAAGCCTCGTTGACCACGAAAAGTAGGACCGGTCGTTTTTTCATTCATCGATCCGTTGGGGATAATACGTGGCGGCTCAATTTGAACTGTAAGAGTAACGGTAAAGGCCGCGGCGGAAAAGTGGCTTTTCACGGCAACGGAGATGGCTGTCTGATCGATATTCGCATCCGTTGGATGTTGATGTAGACTAACCATAACAGGTAAAGGTTCTAAACCTGGATAGGTGATCGCATGGAAGTTGAGGGAACATTTGACCCCGGTTTGACCGTCAAAAGCGACCGGTTGGCCGAGGTGCTGGCATATTGGCGCGGGGTTCGCGGTCAACGAACGATGCCGTCGCGGCAAGATATTGACCCGTTGCATCTGCCACCGTATTTGCTGCCGCATCTGGAACTGATCGACGTAATGTCCCAGCCGGAATTGCGCTTTCGGTGGCGCTTGATCGGCACCCACGTCACCGCGTCGGTGGGCCGGGATATGACGGGACAATATTTTGATGAGATCTATGGAACCGGCGATTTCGAAACCGTGACGGGAACCTTTAAGTGGGTCGCCGAAAACGCCCGGCCCTTGCGATGGCACGGCACTTCCGGCTTTCTTGGCCGGGATTGGCTGGCCTACGAGGGCGTCTATCTGCCGTTGTCGAGTGATGGTCGGATTGTTGATATGATCTTCGCCGCCGTGCATTACGAGACGAACTGAAACGGGACCGCCGTCCCGCAACACCACGATTGGAAAATTCATGAAATTTGGATTGGTACCCATCAACATCGGCATTCTTTCGCCGGAGCAGATGATCGCCACGGCGCAAGTAGCGGAAGATGCCGGTTATGAAAGCGTCTGGACCTTCGAGCACGTCATAGTGCCCGTGGATTATCAGTCAAAATATCCCTACAACGCGACCGGTAAAATGGGCGCGGCGCCGGAAACGCCATTTGTTGATCCGCTCATCGCGCTGACCGCGATCGCGGCCCAGACCAAAACCATCCGCCTGGCCACGGGCGTCAATATCGTCGCCCAGACCAATCCCTTGTTGTTGGCCAAACAGGCCGCCAGCCTGGATTTTATCTCTGGCGGCAGATTCATGCTGGGCGCTGGGATCGGCTGGTTGCAGGAGGAATTCGTCGCCATGGGCGTGCCCTATGAACGGCGCGGCGCCCGCTTTGATGATTACATGGTCGCCATGAAAAAAGTCTGGAGTGGCGACATGGTGGAGCACGAAAGCGATTTTCTGTCCTGGCACGGTTTCAAGAGTTACCCCCTCCCCATACAAAAGCCCGGCGTGCCAATCATCATGGGCGGACGGGCCGGCAAGATCTACGAGCGGATCGCGAAATATGGCGACGGCTGGTTTATCCCCGGCGCGGGTGCCGAAGAACTGCCCGGCATGCTGGCGCAGTTGCGTGCCGCCTGCGAGGCGGAGGGGCGCGATTATGACGAGATCGAGCTGACCACCATGTGGGGCCCAAAGGGCGGCGAAGAATCCCTCAAGGCATTGGCGGATCTGGGCATTGATAGGGTCGTTACCATCACGGGTAGCGACCACGACGCCATAAAATCTATCGCCGAGGCCCATATCCGCTAGAACATCGCGATATTTTTTTGAGGAATCGTTTCATGGACGAGCGTAAAACGCCCATCCTGGTGGGCTGCGGCCAGCTCACACAGCGGGAGGACGACCCAGACGCCGCCCTTTCGCCCATGGACCTGACGGAGGCCGCGGCGCGCCGGGCGGCCGGGGACACGGGCGCGGGCGATGCCGTTTTAGCGGCGTTGGATACGGTCCTCGCCATCCGCTCGTTTTCGGATACCTCCTGGCGCTTCGCCTCCCCCTTTGGGCAGTCCACGAATATGCCCAAGACCCTTGCCGCCCGCGTTGGAGCGACCGGCGCGACGCGGCTGATTTACACCTATCCGGGCGGCAACATGGTGCAATGGGCCATCAACCGGCTGTTTGAAATGATCACCCGGGGCGAGGTCGGCGCGGCCCTGATCGCGGGCGGCGAGGCGCTATCGACCCAAAAGGCCGCCCAGCGCGCCGGGCTGGAATTGGATTGGAATGAGGACCCCGGCGGCACGCCGGAGATGTGGGGCGTCGAAACCCGGGGCTGGAACGATGTGGAAGACCGCCACCGCATGGCCGGCGCCATCTTCGCCTACCCCATGTTCGAGAACGCCCTGCGTCATCACGCCGGGCGCTCCGTCGCCGAACAAAGCGCCGTAATCGGAGATTTGTTCGCCGGCTTCGCCGCCGTCGCCGCCCAAAACCCCCTGGCGGACCGACGCAACGGTTTCACCGCCGAACAGATCGCCGCCAATGGCCCCGACAACCCCTATATCGGCTTCCCCTATACCAAGCTGATGAACGCCAATGCCTTCATCGATCAGTCAGCCGCCTTGATCCTGACGTCCGTCGCCAAGGCCAAGTCCCTGGGCATCCCGCGGGAGAAATGGGTCTATCTGCACGGCTGTGCCGATACCCATGATCATTGGTATATTTCCGACCGCAAGGATTTCCATTCATCGCCCGCCATGCGCGTCGCGGGCGAGGAAGCTCTGGCCATGGCGGAGACCAGTCTGGACCAGATCGGCGCCTTCGATATCTACAGCTGCTTCCCCTCCGCCGTGCAACTGGCCTGCCAGGAGTTGGGCCTGGCGACGGACGATCCGCGCGGCCTGACCATTACCGGCGGCCTGCCGTATTTCGGCGGACCCGGCAACAATTACGTCACCCATTCCATAGCGGAAATGATGAACCGGGCTCGGGCCGAGCCGGGCCTGAAAGGTCTGGTCACCTCTTGTGGCAACTACGTCACCAAGGAGGCGGTGGGCATTTACAGCACGGACGCCCCCGACAAACCGTTCGCGCCCAAGGACCCCGGCCTCTACCAAGCCGCCCTGAACGCCGACAAGGGCCGCACATCCGTGGCAGCTGCCCGAGGCGCGGCGGAGATCGAAACCTACACGGTGATGCACGACCGCGCGGGCCCTTCATTCGCCATAGTCATGGGATTGCTGGATGACGGCAGCCGCTTCATCGCCAACACGCCCGACGATCCGGATTTGTTGCGGGACATGGTTGAAAACGACTACATGGGCGCCAGCGGCAAGGTCACCCACAACGACGGCCTCAACATATTCACGCCGGCGTAATGTGATCTACGGTAGCGGCCGGGGACCTATCGGTTCAATGACCGCTCCGCAGCAATCGACCGGGTAGCGCGCCCGTCGCCTCGCCGTGGCGCCATGTGGGAATGCCGGCGACAAGCGTCGCATCGAACCCCGTGGAATGCTGCAACAGCCGCTTGCCCCCCGCCGGCAGGTCGTAGCTCACCTCGGGCACCCGAAGCTGCAATGCTTCATAGTCCACGATATTGATATCGGCCCGCAGGCCCGCCGCGATCCGTCCGCGGTCATGCAGGCCGATCGCCTCGGCGTTGGCGGCGGTTAGCCGCCGCACCATCTCCTCAATGCCATGCCTGGGCCCACGCGTGCGGTCGCGCGTCCAATGGG
>JAPYPT010000053.1 GCA_029937535.1 Alphaproteobacteria bacterium | reverse complement strand
GCGGGGCGTTCCGCGAAGGTGGCGAAGCCGCAGTCGGAACCGGCGATCACGCGCTCTCGTCCCACCTTATTGGCATAGCGGCCGATGCGCTGGGCCACCAGCCTGGGATGTTCAATAAAATTCGATGTGGAATCAATGACGCCGGGGATCACCACCTTGCCGTCCGGCAGGGGCAGGTCGTCGAACACTTCCCATTCATGTTCATGACGCGGATTGGCCGCCTCCAGGGCGATGGCATGCGGCCGGGCGCCATAGACCAGATCCAGGATTTCGGAAACCGGGATATCGTGGTGATGGGGCCCTTGGTAGTTGCCCCAGCACAAATGGATACGCATGGCCTCTGGCGGAATGTCGGCCGTGGCGGCGTTCAGGACCTCGATGTGCCGAGCCGCGACGATGCGGAATTCCGCGTTGCTCTTTTTCCGGTGCACGATGTGGCGGCCCATGGCCAGGTCCGGGCAATCCAATTGCAGGATGGCGCCCGAGGCGACGATAGCCTCGTATTCCTGTTTCAAGATCCCGGCCAGGGCCTCAAGATAGGCATCGTCATCGGGATAATACTGGTTTTGCAGAAACACCGAGACCACGCCGGGCGACGACGCGGTCAGGAAGCCCTCTACCGGGTGATGGGCCGACAGGGCAGCCTTGAAATTGGCCAGATCATTTTGCAGGGGCGCCTCGTCGCGCACCGACAAGGGGCCGTCGCAGGCCGGTCCCTGCAGACTGCGTTCGGTGCCCCCCTGCTGCACCAGGCGGCGGGCGTAATCCATGAATTCGATCAAATCGGCGGCGGCGCGGTTTTCCGTTGCCGTGCCGCCGAAACCGTTCAAGCGGTCCTTAAGGTAGGTGGCATAGCTGATCTTGCTCATCTCGCCATCGCTGACCAGATCGATGCCAATGGCGACCTGGCGGGCGACGATGGCATCGACCGATTGGGCCACGCATTGATCAAATTCCGCCCCGTCGTATGTTTCGCCTTGTTCCTTCAGGTGCAACATTGCGACCAGATCATCGGGCCGTGGCAGGCTGCCGACGTGCGTGGTGAGGATACGGTCGGTCGAGGTTTTCATGGTGAAGCTCCAGCTATTTCGCCCGCAGCTTACACGGCCCGCGCCAAATGGGGCAGTGTGGATCGAATTAGGTCATTTTTCACTGTAAATTACTGTGAGATAGGTCTATCAGTTACCGATCATCGCAGGTTGGTATTTAATGCCGGATTCAGACGAAACACCAAGCCACAAAGCACAGGATCAACGGCCAAGCCGCCGCGGGTTCCTCAAATTCGGAGCCGCCGCCCTTGGCGCGGCTGCCATGGTAAAAGTACCATCCGCCGCCGCGATAACGCCAAAACGCGGCGGCATATTGCGCTTTGCCACCCGGTCCGATGCCCGGGGCGCCGATCCACACAAAAACCTGATTTACAATATCTCCCAGCCTCTGGCCGCCACGACCCAAGGCCTGTTGGATCTGGCGCCGGATATGGAGCCGGCGCCCGGTATCGCCACGGAATGGGATATCTCCGACGACCTTCAGACCTATACCTTCAAGCTGCGCCCGGGCGTAACATTTCACAATGGCGCCGATGTCGACGCGGCGGCGGTAAAATGGAATTTTGAACGGATCATGGATCCGAAGATCGGCCACACATTCTCCCGCTCCAGCCTGGAGAATATCAAAGAGATCACGGCCATCGACAAATACACATTGCGCTGCACGCTGAAGACGCCAAGCGCTGTGTTTTTGGCCAACATCGTTTACTACCCCTGCAATCTGATCGCGCCTGACAGCGTCGATCAAGCGGATACCCATCCCATCGGTTGCGGTCCGTTTAAGTTCAAGTCCTGGAAGCGCTGGGAACGGACGGAGATGCTGCGTTACGAAAATTATTTCGAGACGGACGCCGCGGGCAGCCCCCTGCCCTATCTTGACGGTATCGTCGGATTGCCGAAAAAGCAGGACCGGGCCCGGCTGGTGGCCCTGCGGGACGGCGAGGCGGATCTGATCGATCACCTTGGCTATGCCGATGCGGGCCAATTCCGGCATGAATTCGCCGGCCAGTTTCAGACCTGGAACGTGCCCCAGGTGGCGACGGCGTGGGTTGGCTTCAATCTTAAGACAGGGCCGTTTTCTTATAACAATCCCGACGGCCAGGCCCTCCGTACCGCGGCCGCCCATGCCATCGACCGCGAGGCAATCCATCAATCGGTGTTCTACGGCCTGGGCACCATTGCTAATAGCTTTTATGGCCCGGAAAGCCCCTGGCACATGCCGAACGTCAAAAGTGGCGCTGAATTCGACCCGGAGAAAGCGCGGTTCCTGCTGCGCAAACACACTGCCTCGAACACGCCGATCATCCTGGTATCGCGTCAGGATTTTACCTATATGCACCAGGCTGGCGAGTTGATCCAGGCCATGTGGGCGGAAGTCGGCTTTAAGGTGGTGCACGAAATTCATCCCAACACAGTATTGCGGGAGAAATACCGCAAGGGCGCGACCCAGGCCGGCGAATATGATGCGGATTCCGCGGCCAACAGCTATCGCTCGGACCCGGACGGCTGGTTCCACCGTTCCCTCTTCTCAACCTCGCCCACCACCAAACTACGCACCGGCTATCGCAGCGCGCGCGCCGACAGGCTGATCAAGCAAGCCCGCATCACGCGGGAGCGGGACAAGCGGCTGGCGCTTTATACCGAGCTCGAGGACATCATCAATGAGGAGCTGCCCTTGATCTACACCCACACCGTGCCGCTTTTGCAAGGCGGGGTACGGAACCTTGGCGGCTACCAGCCAGCCTTCGCCGGGCCGTTCAGCACCGTGCAATCAGGCATCCGGACGGCCTATTTCACAAAATAGAAATCAAACCAGCCGGAAGCGGGTGCCGCAGATATTGATGCTGTCGCCATTCACGGCCAGGTCGCGGGCCTGGGCCGCGGCCAGGATGGCGGGGCGGTCGGCGGCCTGCAAATCAACGCCGCCCAGACCTTCACCCCGGCCATCGGCGACCTCGACAAACCGCAGCGTCGCGTTATCCAAGGCGATTTCCCATTCGCCGGCGGCGGCAGCCGATACGGGCAGGTCCAGGATCGTGCCCCAGCGGGCGGCCAGGACGCCGGGATCGTGGCTTTGCAGTTCGGCCCCGACCATGGCCGCCGTCCGGTCGGTCCGCACCGCGCTCTTCCATGTCTCGCCGGCGGGATGCCAAGGGCCGTCTGGGGCCTGATCACCGCTCGTCTGGTCGGTCTCCAACATACAGCCACCGGTGTCGCGGGGATGCAATTGCAGGCCGGTGAAGTCACCATAGTTCAAGGCATTGGCGATCCGGACGTCAAGTTCCGCCATCCGGGCGCGGCGCGCCTCCACATTGTCGCATTGCAGAATAACCATATAACCGCCATCGCCGCCCCGGCGGTCGAGATAGCGGCCGCCGGCGGTGCCGCCCTCGGTGGGCGCGACAACTTCAAGAAACGAGGTGCCCACGGGCAACAGGGCATTCTCCAGGCCATACTTGCCAACGGCGGGATCATGGTGACAGGTCTCCAGCCCCAATACCGCGCTCAAATCCTCAACCGCCGGCGCCAACTCACTGGCGACCAGACAAATTTGCCTCAGCCGTATCATCCCCGCGTTCCTCCATCCCACATATCAGTTTCATCCCGGCCAAAGACCGCGCTCCATGAACACGTCCCTCAGCAACGCCGTTTCATCGCTCATGATACCATCAACACCCAAATCCAACAGCCGCGTCATCGTCGCGCGGTCATTTATGGTCCAGACATGAACCTTCAAATGGCGGTCGTGGGCGGCCTGGACGAAACGCCGATCAACGATGGGCAGGCCGTAGTGACGCAACGGCACTTGCGCCGCCTGGGCCGCGAATGCCCCTATCCCCGCGCCTAGACTTGCCAGGCGCAAGCGCAACACTTCACCCGGCCCCATGGAGGTGCAGAGAGCCGGCCCGATCGTGGCCCGCAAGCCCGCCAACCGGCGGCCCGAGAACGAGCCGGCACAGACCCGGTCCAGCACGCCAGGCCGTTGCAACGCCTCGAGCAGCGGCGCCACGGCGTCATCGTCCTTGGGGTCGATATTGATGCGCAGATCGGGCCAAGCGGACAACAGCTCTTCGAACAGAGGGATCGGCTCCTGGCCATGAACACGGGCCTTGGCGACCTCCGCCCAGTCCAATTCGGCGATCCGGCCCTTGGCATCCGTCACCCGGTCCAGGCGGTCATCATGAAAGGCGACCAGAACCCCGTCGCGGGTGGCATGGACATCCGTCTCGATATAGCGATAGCCCAGATCCACCGCATCCTGAAACGCCGCCATGGTGTTTTCGGGATGCGCCGCGGCGCTGCCGCGATGGGCGATGGCCACGGGCTGGGGGGCGTCCAAATAGGGATGGCTGCTCATGGGGTCAATATAACACCATAACACCGTCATGGACGCAGGCATGGCTTTCCTGGCACAGTGTCTAAATTGACAGAACGGAGAACTTAAGTGAGCTACGAAACCATCGAATTCGAGATGCGCGGCGCTGTCGCCTGGCTGACCCTGAACCGGCCCAAGGCCTTCAATTCAATCAATTTGCAGATGGCCAAGGAATTGTGCGATCTGACCATCCGGATGGGCGAGGACAGGGACGTGCGCGCCGTGGTCATCACGGGCAGCGGCGAGACGGCCTATTGCGCGGGGGGCCATGTCCCAGGCTTTGCCGCCGATCTGGAAAACCTGCCGGTATTGCTGAAGGAAATGACCACCTATCTGCATATGGCGATCTCCCGCCTGGCCTGGATGCGGGCGCCGGTGATCGCCGCCGTCAATGGCGTGGCGGCGGGCGCGGGCCTCAGCTTTGTCGCTTGCACGGATCTGGCCATCGCCGCCGAGAGGGCGACCTTTACCTCCGCCTACACAAGAATTGGTTTGTCGCCGGACGGCAGCTCCACCTACTTCCTGCCCCGCATTATCGGCACCCGGCGGGCGGCGGAACTTTATATGACCAACCGCGTGCTGGATGCCCAGGAGGCCCTGGATTGGGGCCTGATCAACCGCATCGTCCCGGCTGATAAACTTACCGAGGAAGCCGGGAAACTGGCCGATCAATTGGCCAACGGCGCCACGGAAGCCATGGGCGCGGTCAAGAAACTGCTGTTGATGTCGACCAACGATACACTGGAAACCCAGATGGAGCGGGAAACCCGCACCATTGCCGCCATGGGCGGCACGGCGGACGGACACGAGGGCATTCAGGCCTTCGTCAACAAAGCCAAACCGAACTTCACCGGAAATTGAGCAGCCCAGGACACCGATCATGATCTCCACTGATCCCCGCTACGAGCGCAAATTCGCCACCGTGAACGGCAAGCGCATGGCTTATGTGGACGAGGGCGAAGGCGACCCCATCGTCTTTCAGCACGGCAACCCCACCTCGTCCTACCTGTGGCGCAATATCATGCCCCATTGCGCCGGCCTGGGCCGCCTGATCGCCTGCGACCTGATCGGCATGGGCGACAGCGAGAAACTGGATAACTCCGGGCCCGACAGCTACACCTACACCGAACAGCGGGACTATCTCTATGCCCTATGGCAACAGATCGGCGTCAGCGACAACGTGATCTTCGTAATCCACGACTGGGGCTCGGCCCTGGGTTTCGATTGGGCCAACCAGAACCGCGACAAGGTGCAGGGCATTGCCTATATGGAGGCGGTGGTCAAAACCCTGAGCTGGTCGGATTTTCCCGATCTCGGGCGCAGCGTGTTCCAGGGCTTCCGCTCGGAAGCGGGTGAGACCATGGTGTTGGAGAAGAATATGTTCGTCGAGCGGGTGCTGCCCGGCGCGGTGATCCGCGAGATGACGGACACTGAAATGGACCACTACCGCAAACCCTATCTGGAGCCCGGCGAAGACCGCCGCCCAACCCTGACCTGGCCCCGCATGATCCCCATCGAGGGCGAACCGCCGGAAGTCTGCCGGATCGCCGATGATTACGGCGCCTGGCTGTCCACATGCGATGTCCCGAAACTGTTCATCAACGCCGATCCCGGCTCCATCCTCACGGGCCCGCAGCGGGAGTTTTGCCGAAGCTGGCCCAACCAGACCGAGGTCACCGTCAAGGGCACCCATTTTGTACAGGAAGACAGCCCCGACGAGATCGGCCAGGCGGTAGCGGAATTCGTCAAAGGTATCCGTGGTTAGCTCACGACAGGAGACTGACATGCCCATCATCGACGTCAAGGAAGTCCCGAAACAACCGTTCCCCGGCGGCGCCACCTATCAAACCCTGGTCGGCGACGACCAGGGCTCCACGCCGATCCGCCTCGGCCTGCAGGTTTCCGAGCCGGGCTATTCCACGGGCACCCATTCCCATCCCTATATGGAAGTGGTGACCGTTATCGAAGGCACCGGCGAGGCCTGGGTTGAAGGCCAGGACGGCGTCACCCCCATCCACCCCGGCGTCACCCTGATCCTGCCGCCCAACGTCAAACACGGCTTCCGCGTGACGGGAACGGAGCAGCTAAAAACCTACGGCGTGCATGCCTCCCCCGACCGCGTGGTGGAGTGGTTTCCCGAAGACGATGGTTAGAATTTCTGGCCGCCACGAGGCTCAAGAATAGCGGTGACTTGACCTTATTCGCATGTGCGAATTGACACATATAAATTTACATGTTACAAATATGATGAATGATCAAATCGTTCAGACACAAAAATCTGCAACGCTTCTATGAGCGAGGAGATCGAAAAGGTCTCAATGCGGAACATGTCAGACGGATACAGGACATCCTCGCCCGCCTCGATGTGTCTCAAACAATCGACGGTATGAACGTTCCTTCCTATCGGCTACATCAGTTGAAGGGAGATCGCAAAGGGCAATGGGCCGTCACTGTCCGCGCCAACTGGCGTATTACGTTTCGTTTCGAAAGTGGTGATGCCTTCGATATCGACTTGCTGGATTACCATTAAGGAGAACGGATGATGAGCATGTACCAACCACCGCATCCCGGCGGCGGCATTAGGGAAGAGTTCGATTACCTTGGTCTGAGCGTGGCGGCCGCCGCCAAGGCGCTTGGCGTAACCCGCCAGCAGCTCTACAGGGTGATCAAGGGCGATAGCGGGATATCGCCTGAGATGGCCCTGCGGCTTGAGACGGTCATCGGTTCGACCGCCGATACATGGCTACGGATGCAGGCGGCGCACGACATCGCGCGGGTGCGTGGGCGGGCCGATCAGATCACCAAGGGTTTGAAGCGGGTGCCGCCCCCCGAGGAACCCATACTGGAGCGACCGTCAACAGGGCGATAATTCGCCGTGTGCTGAAAACGACAACGATATCAACCTCGACAACAAGGCCGATAAAATCGGCGAATATGTGTCGGTCGTCATATCGGAATACGCTTTACAGCCGTAAATTCCAAGATAGGAAAAACGAACCGCTTCTGTTGTGACACAGGTTTTAACGCTGGAATATACCGATGACACAGATCATAAAATTCGCACCGCTGCCAAATTCGACGCCGTCCCAAACGGGCTGGCCGGTTCAAGAGGATATTGTTTGTCAAAGGGCGGAGCGCGAAGCCGTGGCATCGATATTGCAATTTCCGAAGCTGGCATCTCAGTTTGTCAGTACTGGCTGGCCAGGATCGCAGCATCCACAGGAATGCCGACAAGCCGTGGATCAGGTCAGACGGCAGGGATAACTTAATCACCGGCCGCGCCGCTGCTCGGGCGGGAACCCGACTTCACCGAATAGGCTTGGCCTTCAATTTCAAGGTCGAAGGATTTATTTAACCGCCTACCGCGCCAATAACACCGGCAGGGTCGAACCGTTGATGATATCCCGCGTGGCGCCGCCGAAGATCATTTGGCGCAGGCGGCTGTTGGTGAAGGCGCCCTTCAACAATAGATCGCCCCCGGCGGCTGCGGCCTCATGCACCATGGCCTCACCGATGCTGCGCCGGCCCGGTGCCGCCGTCATGGTGGAGGCATCGATACCATTGCGGCCCAGGTGGCGGGCCACGTCCTCGGCCGAGGGTCCGGGCACGAAACCGCCCTCGACGGTCAACACGGTGACGCGTTTCGCATCACGCAGCAAAGTCATGGAGACGGCGATGGTGCGGGCGGTTTCCGTGGCGCCATTCCAGGCGATCACCACATGCTGTCCGATCGTCTCGGGCACATTGGCGGTGGCCAGAATGACCGGCCGGCCGCTTTCGAACAGAGCGGCTTCCAAGGTGGCTTTCCAATCCACCGAGGTGCCCATTTCATTGCGGCCCATGACCACCAGATTGAACAGGCGGCCATAGTCGCCGACAATTTCGCTTTCGACCCCCTCGCCCTCGCGCCAGGAACAACTGACGCCATCGGTCGCGGCACCAATGTCGCGGTAGGGAACGCCCGCCCCCTTGACCACGCCGTCGAAGCGTTGATGGGCCGAGGCGGCGAACTGTTTCGATTCATCCGTCAATCGCGCCAGGGATTCGGAAGGGAACACCACGCCCTCGCCGGCGATAATCTGCGGCGTTCGCCAGGCATGCAGGCCTTCCACATGGCCGTCGTATCGTTGCGCGATTGACAGGGCGGTGTGCAACGCCGCCTCCGCCCGGTCATCATCACAAAAGGGTATCAGGATCGTACGCATGGAAACCTCCCCGTCGGCTGATCAATACATCGATTCAGTATATCATTGTGGCAAGAACCGGCGTGGTTTGGAACCGGTAAAGTTTCATTTGCAAATACAAATTTCACCGGGCCAGATTTGCGGCCTCCGTCGCCAAACTCGAAATCACGTCCCATTTCCCTGCCTCGACGGCATCGCGCGGCGCCACCCAACTGCCGCCAACGCAACGCACGGTCTTCAAGGCGAGATACCCTTCGGCATTGTCCCGGCTGATCCCGCCCGTGGGACAGAAGATAAGCCGGGGAAAGGGTCCGGCAAGGGCCTGTAACGTTGCCCGGCCGCCCATGGCCTCGGCGGGGAAGAATTTCAAATATCGCAGTCCCGCCCTTTGTGCCGCCATCGCCTCCGATGCCGTCGCTATACCCGGCAGATAAGGCAGATCACCCGCCGCCTCTAAAAGATCGACCGCGAAACCGGGAGAGACCGCAAATTGCGCGCCCGCCGCCCTGGCCGCCTGTAAATCATCCCCCGTCGTCACGGTTCCCACGCCAGGCACGGCCTCCGGCACGGAGCGGGCGATGGCGTCAATGGCCTGCAACGCCGCCTCGGTGCGCAAGGTAATTTCCAAAGCGCGCAAGCCGCCCCGCACCAGCGCTTGGGCCAGGGGCACCGCATGCGCCACATGCTCTATGGTCAACACGGGGATCACCGGCGCCAGCGCCATAATGTCTGCAATCGTTCGTTCAGTCATGTCCTCTTCGCCGCATTGCCTGGGCCTTGGGCCAATACTATAGTCCAGCCGGCATGACGGACGAGATGAAAATTGCCGCGATCGGCGAATGTATGATCGAATTGAGCGCCCGCCCCGACGGTCACATGGCCCTGGCCTATGGCGGCGATACCCTGAACACCGCTGTTTATCTGGCCCGTCTGTCCCGAAACAGCCCCCTCACCGTCGATTATCTGACGGCCCTGGGCGATGACCCCTATTCCGGCGAAATGCTGGCGATGTGGCAACGGGAAGGCATAGGCACGGATTTAGTGGCCCGCCTGCCGGACCGCTTGCCGGGCCTCTACACGATCCGCACGGATGAACGAGGCGAACGCAGTTTTCACTATTGGCGGGGGGCCTCCGCCGCACGGGAGATGATGCGGGGCGATCATGGCGCCCGCCTGGCGGCGGCGCTTTGCCATTACGATATGATCTATCTTTCGGGCATCACGCTTTCAATCCTGACACCCGGAGACCGTGAATTGCTGCTGGCCGCGTTGGACCAGGCCCGGGCGGCCGGCACGCGGATCGCCTTCGACAGCAATTACCGGCCGCGCGGCTGGCCCGATGCCGCCACCGCGGCCCGCGTCATGGATGATCTGTACCGCCGGTGCCATATCGCCCTGCCCGGCCTGGACGACGAATGCGCCATGCATGGCGCAATGGATGCGGCAACGGCGGCCCAACGCATCGCCGCTTTGGGTGTGGAAGAGGTCTGCATCAAGAATGGCGGGAGCGGTTGTCTGCTGCACCAGGACGGTGTTGTTCAAACCGTGCCGGCGGATAATCAGGCCCGGGCGATGGACACGACCGCCGCCGGCGACAGCTTCAACGCGGCGTATTTGCATTGCCGTCTGCGCGGTGGGAAAATGCTGACGGCGGCGCAAGCCGGTCATCGCCTGGCGGCCAGGGTGATCCAATTCCCCGGCGCCGTCATCCCCCTAGATGCCATGCCGAACGTTTGAATACAGGAAACAATGAGCCATGCCCCCCATTACCGACGCCCTTGATGGTACCGCCGGCCGCCGCCGGATCTATTTGATGCGCCATGGCGAGGTGCGTTATTTCGGCGAGGACGGCAAACCCGTGCACCCGAAATTTGTCGATCTGACCGAAACCGGGCGATCCCAGGCCGCCAGCATGGGGTCGCTGCTGGCCGAGGTTCCCTTCGACCGGGCCCTCAGTACGGGCTTGGCGCGCACCATACAGACCGCCGAAGGAGTATTGGCGGGCCGGGACATCGAGATCGGTGAAATTCCGGAACTGAAGGAGGTCCGCTCCGGCTCCTCCAGCGGAAAAACGCCAGGGGAGGTCCGGGCGGCGTTCCTTGACGGCTTTCGCAACGCCCATGAACCCGACGCGCGTTTTTTGGGTGGAGATGTCTTTCAAGACGTTTATGACCGCGCCGTCGGCGCCATGGAAGCGCTGCTGGCGGAGCCGGGCTGGCGCAACTTGCTGATCGTGGCCCATGACGGGATCAACCGTTTGTTGCTGGGCTGGGCCAGTCATGGCGGGCTAAAGGTCGCGGGCGCCTTCGAGCAGGACCCTGGTTGTCTGAACGTGATCGATGCGGATGTGGAGGATGGCCAAATCCTGCGCCGGGTCATTAAGCTGACCAACCTGACGCCCATGAACTACAGCAAACTGGGCAACAACCTGACCAGCCCGGAACAGATCTTCGATTACCGGGCGCAAATCATGGCCCGCCTCAAAGATGGTTAGACTGGCGGCTTTGCAGTAAAGTGACGCGATGGGGATTCACTCACTCTATTTGAAGGCACACTACACGAAAGGCCACCTCTCCTATGTCATTGCCGGGCTCGACCCGGCAATCCAGGGCAACAAACTCATGTGTTTGCGGCCCTGGATCCACGGGTCTCCGCTTCGCTATGCCCGAGGATGACAATGTGTCGAGCAGTGTAAGCACAGGCAGGGCATGCGTTTTATTCACATAACGGACATGCATATAACGGCGGACGACCGGCCTCTTTACGGCCTCTCGCCACGGGGCCGGCTGCTGGCCGCCTTTGACTGCATCAACCGGGATTTTACCGATATTGCCTTCGTGATGATGACCGGCGATCTGGTCAATCGGGGCACGGTGCCGGAATATCTCGCCCTGCGGGACATCCTCGAGAGCCTGAACGCTCCCCATTATCTGTTGCTGGGCAATCACGACGGCCGGGCCGAATTCCGGGAAGTGTTTCCCGACGTGCCGGTCGATGAACATGGCTTCGTGCAATTTTCCTTCACGGTGGAAGACAGCCGCTTTATCGTTCTCGATACCCTGGATGAGGGCAAGTCCACCGGCCTGCTGTGTCAGAAACGGCTGGATTGGCTGGCGGGACAGTTGGCCGAGGCCGAGGGGCTGGAAACCTATCTATTTCTCCATCACCCGCCCCTGCGCCTGGAAGGCGGCGAGGCCATGGCGGAGATGATTTTTGGCAAGGTCAAGCATCTGTTCTTTGGCCATCTGCACCGGCCCCTGCATGGCAGTTGGAAGGGCATCCCCATGTCCAGCCAGTTTTCCACCCTGCATCAGTTCGTCTACAATTTCGGCTCCAAGGTGATGCAGGGTTCACACGAGCCGCCCGTGTTCGGCGCCGCCAATCTTTTGAACGGCAACGTGGTGATCAACCCCCACAGCTTTCTCGACGCCAGCCCCCATTTCAGCCTGCGCAGCAAAGCCGCCCAGAACGCCGCCAGCCCGGAAGACCTTCCGCTTGAAGATTAATTGTCCGCCTCGAACATCACCTTGATTTGTTTATTGGGCTGTTTCAGGGCCTCGAAAGCCTCTGGCAATGCGGCCAGATCGATCCGGTCGCTGATCATGGCGGCCCCGTTGATGCGGCCTTCGCCCAACAGATGCAACACGGTGGCAAAATCCTCCTGGCGGTAGACGAAGGAAAAACTGATGTCCAACTCCTTCACCAAGGCCTTGGTGGGGAACAGATGATCCCCCGCCATGCAGAGGCCAACTACCACCACGCGGGCGTCGGGCGCGGCGTAGTCGATGGCCAGTTGCAGACTGCCCGGCACGCCGACGCAATCGAAGATTACGCCGGGCGGACCATTGGCGGCGTCCGCCGCCTGGGCTGGAACATCGCCCCGGCTGGCATCGACCACCGCCGTGGCGCCCAAGGCCAATGACCGCTGCGCCCGGGCCGGGACCAGATCGCTGACCACGATATGTTGGGCGCCGAAAAAACGGCACCACATGGCGACGGTCAACCCGACCGGGCCGGCCCCGATGATCAACACCCGGTCACCGGCTTGCAGACGGGCCCGGCGCACGGCATTCAGGCCGACGGCCAAGGGCTCGACCAGGGCGCCTTCCGAGAAACTGACCGAATCCGGTAGGCGAATGGCCTCACCCCCGCCGACCCGGCAGTAATCGGCGTAGGCGCCCGGCAATACAGCCGAGGCGCGGTTGATGACATTCTGGCAGCGGTATCCCCGTCCGGCCTGGCAGTTTGCACACTCGCCGCAACCGATCCAAGGCAGGGCCGTGACTCGGTCGCCCGTACGCCAGTCGTCCCGGATTTGCCGTCCGACCTCAACCACCTCGCCCGCGAACTCATGCCCCATGACGCAGCCGGGCTGCAACATCCGCCACCCGATGTTCGGGTCGGAATTTTCGGACATATGCAAATCAGTGCCGCAAATGCCGCAGGCGCCAACCCGCAGGATCAGATCGGACAACCCCGGTTCCGGATCGGGCACATCCTCGACCACCAAGGGGGAACCGATGGCCTGTAATACCGCCGCTTTCATTTCGTCATCCCTTTTTGCTGTTCATGGCTCAAACCTTCAGCCCGTCACCTTGAAAATTTCGCGCCGGAGCAGACCGTCTTCCAAGGCGCGGAGCTTTATGTCCCGGCTGGTCCGCCGTTCGGCCAACGTTTCTTCATCATACAGCGTGCTCAGGGCGCTCTCTTGCTGCCGTTCCATATGGATCAGGCGGCGAATGGTTTCGGCAAAATTCGCGGTGACGTCGATCTGTTCCGCTATGTCCCAACCGGTTTGTTCCAACAAGGCGCCATAATCGTCCTCCGCCTCGACATAGGGCGGGCCAGCCTCCAACGCGCGCTGATAATCGGTATCGGACAAGCCTGGCACGATGGAAATAACAGTGAACACCATGTGGCCGTCCGGCCCAAGGACCCGCCGGCAGGATTGCAAGGCGCCCAATTTGTCCTGAAGGCAGCACAGAACGTCCGAATGACTGATGGCCGCGAAACGCGCCTCCCCGAAAGGAAGCGCCGCGCCATCGGCGACGGCGAGCCAGCATGTGCCGGAAACCTGGTCACTGACGGCGCGGGCCGCCGCGATTTTTAGACCGTCCAGGGGCAGGTCCGTCAACACCACATCACAACCAAATTCGGCGGCCCAATAGAGCGCCGGCCAGCCGGAGCCCGAGCCTAAATCCAATAGACGCCGCCCCGGCCGTAGATCGAGCAGACCGGCGATCCTGTCGGCCTCTTCCCTGGTAGTCCAGGAGGTCCCGCCGTAATCGCACCCGCAGACGCTCCGCTCCAGGGTCCGCATCACGGGGGTTTGGTAACGCAGGTATGTCTCTCCGAAACGTTCGGCCTGTTCTCGTTCCTCCGGGCTAAGCGGCATGAGGGGAGACTAACGGGTGACCATCTTCAGGGCGTCATCGGCGAATTTTTTATCCCGTTCGCCCTGGTCCGACTTCGCGCGGTTCTTGTCGAACGGCACCTTGGTGCCTTTCTGGCAGGCCGGGCGGGCGGCCAGACGGTCCATCCAGGCCTGAAGGTTGGGCAGGCCATCGACCTCCACGCCGGACCATTTGTGGGTTCGGACCCAGCACCAATTGGCGATATCGGCGATGGAGTAATCGCCGGCCAGGTACTCCTTGTCCATCAGGCCGCGCTCCAGCACCTCGAACAGGCGGCGTGTTTCTTTTTGGTAACGGTCGATGGCGGGTTGGATTTTTTCCGGAAAATAACGGTGGAATACGTTGGCCTGGCCCATCATGGGGCCGATCCCACCCATTTGAAACATCAGCCATTGCATGACCTCACTGCGCCCCTTGACGTCCCCGGGCATCAAACGGCCGGTCTTTTCCGCCAGATAGACCATGATGGCGCCGCTCTCGAAGACCACGAAATCATCCGCCTCCCGGTCGACGATGACGGGGATGCGGCCGTTCGGGTTCATGGCCAGGAAACTCTCCGTCCGTTGATCGCCGTCGCTCAAACTGATGGGGTGGACTTCGTATGGCAGCTCAAGCTCTTCCAGGGTCACGGAGGCCTTGGCGCCGTTCGGGGTGGCGGAGGTGTAGAGATCGATCATGCTAAGTTTCCTCGATACGGTAAAAGCCCGTGGCGGTGTTATGGAACAGAGCGGCTTTATCAGCGGCGGAGAAATCCTCCGTCACAAGCTTGAAGGCATTCCAAAGCGTGGTGTAGGCGCAGGTTGCCTTGTCCACGGGGAAATTGCTCTCGAACATGCAGCGTTCCGGCCCGAAGGCTTCGATGCAATGCATCAGATAAGGTTTCCAGGCCTCGGCCAGGGTTTGTGATGACGGCGGTTGGTCCAGTTTATGGTGGCCAAAGCCCGTCAGTTTCATGGCCAATCCGCCCAGCTTCACATGCACATTGGGGCATTGGGCCAGGCTGTTCATATCCTTGGCCCAGCCGGCAAAGATCTCGTCCCGCCGGCCCGCATAGGGCCCGATGCCCAGGGGGCCGCCTACATGGTCGAGCACGATGGGGGTTTCGGGAAAGGCCTGGGCCAGGCCGGTCAGCTCCGGGATTTGCGGATGATAAAGCCAGGCATCATAACTCAACCCCAGGGGCGCTAGCTGCGCGAAGCCTTGCCGGAAGGTGGGATCAGAAAAGATATCACCATTTGGGTTGGTATTGTCCGCACCGATAATTCCGGGGTTCGGGTCGGAGGCGGTGGCGTGACGGATGCCGCGAAAACGCCCTCCCCCGGCCTGTATTTCCACCCGCAGAACATCACCCACCGCTTCGCCAAGACGCAGATCCGCGAATCCGACGATGGCGGCGGCAACCCGTGGTAAGCCGTACAGGCCCGAAGCGCTCATGGCTGCGACGCCATTGACGAATTCCACCTCCCCCACCGGCGCCATGGCCTCGTCAGCACCGGCCCGGTAAAAGGCCTCGCATTCCAAAAACACCGTACTGACCACGTTGTGGCCGCCGCCGACGTCGGCCAGAAATTCATCCAATAGGTAACGGCTGGCAAAGGCGTAATGCTGGTCCCAAAGGTGGTGGTGGGGATCGCAAATGGGTAATTCCGGCTCCAGGGCTGTTTCCACCCGTTTCGCCAGCCAGTCAGATTGGCCGTACATATCCTATCCCTCGTAAAGGTCGCGTCCGGCGGTAAGGGCGCGAATTTTGCCGTCCGCCACGTTGCGCGGCAGCATCCAGAAACCGCAGTCGGGGTGGATGTATTTGACACGGCCCGCGCCCAGTAATTCGCCGGCCCGTTCGATCTGTCTGGCGATGGCGTCCGCGCTTTCGATATCCGTGCGTTTGATATCCACCACGCCCAGCCCCATGCCGATTTCCGGCCGCAGCTCCCTGAACGCGGCCAACTCCTCCACGGGGCGGTGGGCGTTTTCCATGACGATGTGGTCCACGTGCAGGGCGTTGAGATAGCCCAGCAACTTATCCCAACTGCCCGACTGAATGGACTGTCCGCCGTAGTTGCCGAAACACAGATGCACCGCGCCCTTGCCCGGCACCGCGTCCAGGACCTTGTTGATGGCAGCCGCCGCCCATTCCCACTCGTCCGGGTGGCCGGGCAAATTGGCCTCGTCCAGTTGCACCACGTCCGCCTGGCAATGACGCACCTGCTCGGCCAAGGCATCGGCGATGGCGTCGGCCACCAACCTGACATCGCCGTAATGATGATCGACAACGGTCTTGGCCAGCATGTGCGGGCCGGTCAGGGTAAATTTCAACGGTTTGTCGGTCAGGGCAAGGGCCGCCTCGCAGGCGCCGGGCAGATCCAGGCTGCCGCCATTGATGGGGCCATCGACAACCGCCGGCGGGCGGCGGCGGAAGCCCATGCCTTCCTGGGCACGGTAGTCCAGCAATTCATCAAAGCCGATTTCGGTGCGGATGCCACCCATGGGGCGGACAAAATACTCGATCATGCCGTTGGTTTCGGGGTGGTTGACGTCAAAGCGGTACATTTCGCCATCGCAAACCAGGTCGATCCCGGCCTGTTCCTGGGTATGCAGCACGACGCGGGTGGCATCCCGCAAGGCCTGCTCCGAGGGTGCTGCCGCCAGCCAGGCGGGCACGGGGTAGGAGCCGACGACAGTGGTCTTGATTTTATCCGTCATGATATCTTCCTAAACGCGATCGACCAAACCGGGCCACAGGGCCAACGCGCCCTTGGCGGCCAGGGAGCGGCCCAGGGCCTCTGCCCAATAGGTTTCGGAGCCGAACTCGGCCCGCCAGGACCACAGGCGCCGGGTGGCGAAATGCAAGGTATGTTCATAGGTGAAGCCCATGGCGCCGTGGGTTTGATGGGTAATGCCGGCCACGATGGAGGCCGCTTCCGACGCCCTGATCTTCGCCACCGCCAGCTCGAACAAAGCATCGTTTTGTCGACGGTCGGCGGCGCGGGAGGCGGCCTCCACCGCCGCGCCGGCAGCCGCCACTTCGCCTGCCATCCGCGCCAGTTCCTGCTGCACCGCCTGGAATTTGCCGATGGGTTTGCCGAACTGGGTGCGGTCGTTGGCATATTGCACGGTATTCTCCAGCACGGATTCCAAGGCGCCGGCGATCTGGCTGGCCCGCGCCAAGGCGCCGAAGGCATAAAGGTGATCAGGGTCGATGGCCGCGGGCAAGGCGCCGGCGGCCGATACCATGCCATCGAAGTGCAGGGTATCGCGGGGTTCGGCGGCGATATTGCGGTCTTCCAGCATCACGCGCCAGGCCGCTTTTGGCACCAGGGCCACAAAAGGATCGCCGTCGCAGCGGCAAAAAACCGCCAGTTGACCGACACTGCGTCCCCACGGCACGCGCGTGGCTTCCCCCGTGATCCTGTATCCACCGCCACTCCGGACAAGGCTTAACGCTTCGTTGGCCCGTACCGGCGCGAGGGAGGTCATGCCCAGGGGCATCTCCAACCCGGCGTGGGACAGCAGCCAGCCGGCCAGGATATTTTCAACCAGGGGCACCGGCGCCTGATATTTGCCGGCGGCCCGGATCACCACTTCCGCCTCGTCCCAGCCGCCGCCCACGCCGCCCTGGTCTTCTGGCACCAGAACGGAGGGCAGGCCGTTTTCCTCGATAGCTTGCCACAGGGCCTGTTGCGAGGCCCCCGTCTCGGCGCTTTCAAGTTCGTTTTTGCCGACCCGGTCGGCCAGCAGGCGGTTGACCTGGTCGCCCAGGATGGTCCGCAGTTCACTATCGCCACTCATCTGAGACCTAAGCCCCGGGCAATAATGCCGCGCAAAATTTCACGGGTTCCGCCGCGCAGGGAGAAAGAGGGCGCGGCCTGGGTGGTATAGGCCAGGGTTTGCCCGAAATCGCCCCCCTGATCGAGGCTTGGCTCTTCATCGAAGGTCTGATGGGCAATCACGGGCACGGATTGTTCGAACAACGTGCCCAGTTCCTTGACGACGGAGCCGTCCAGGGCCGGGTCCTCGCCGGCCTGCAATTTCGCCGCGACAGTGATCGACATATTGCGCAAGGTCGCCAAATGCGCCACCAGCCTACCCACGGCGGCGGCCCCCGTGGCAGAGGTATCCTTGGAGACCTCGTTGAGCAATTCAAAGATCAGCTGATAAGACGACATATAGCGTTCCGGGCCCGAGCGTTCGAAGCCCAGTTCCGCCATCACCTGCTGCCAGCCCCCGCCCTCGGCGCCGATCAAATTCTCCTCCGGCACGAAGGCGTCCTCAAAGACGCATTCGTTGAAATGTTCCTCCCCCGCCAGGTTCTTGATGGGGCGGATGGAGATACCATCCGTGTTGCGCAGATCGATCAGAATTTGCGACATGCCGTCATGTTTGCGTTCGGCGTTCGGATCCGTGCGCACCAGGGCGATCATGTAATGCACCAGATGGGCGCCGGAGGTCCAAACCTTGGTGCCGTTGATCAGCCAGCCGCCGTCCGTGCGCGTAGCCTTGGTGCGGATGGAGGCCAGGTCGGAGCCTGAATCAGGCTCGCTCATGCCGATGCAGAAAAACGCCTCGCCCCTTGCGATGGCGGGAACGACGCGCCGTTTCATTTCCTCCGTACCGAATTTCAGGATCAACGGCCCGCTCTGCCGGTCCGCGATCCAATGGGCCGAGACCGGGGCGCCCGCCGCCAGCATCTCCTCCAACATCACATAACGTTCAAAGGCCGTGCGCCCATGGCCACCGTATTCCTCAGGGTAGGTCAGGCCCAAAAAGCCCGCCTGGCCCACCTTGGCGCTGAATTCGGCGTCGTAACCAGCCCAGGAGCGGGCCCGCAGGGCGGAGGGGTAGTCGGCCAGGTTTTCATTGAGAAAATTCCGGACCTGGGCCCGCATCTCGGCCGTCTCGGGCGGCAGGGGGCTGGGTTCAAAACGGAAGGAATGCATGTTTGCTCGCAATTGGGATTACAATAACGGTCAAACTAACAGCAGGAACGGCGAGGTCAAATGGCAGAGTACGAGCATGTAAACCTACACATCGAAAACCGGGTCGGCTGGGTTGATTTCGATCGCCCCCCGGTCAACGCCAAGCATTGGGACATGGTGCGGGAAATCCACGGCGCCATCGAACAGCACCATGATGATGCCGGCGTAAGGGTCATCGTTCTGGGCAGCGCGCTGGAGCGCTATTTTTCCACCGGCGCCGATCTCGCCGTGTTCGCCGAAATGAGCAAGGCGCAAATGATCGACTGGGCGGACATGGCCCATGCCCTGGTCCACACCATGCGGCAATCGGACAAACCATTGCTGGCGGCGATCCACGGCGTCGCGGTGGGCGGCGGCTTGGAGATGACCCTGCATTGCGATCTGCGTTTCGCCGCCACCGATGCCCGCCTGGGACAGCCCGAAATCAACATCAACTATATCCCCCCCGTGGGCGCCACCCAGGCCCTGGCCCGCCTGATCGGCCGCGCCGGGGCCATCCGCCTGCTCTATGACGGCGAAATAATTTCGGCGCAGGAGGCCCATGAAATCGGCCTTGTAGATACCTTGGTGGCGCCCGAGGATCTGCGCGACACGGTCCAGGCCTACGGCGAAAAACTCGCGGCCAAACCGCCCGAGGCCTTGGCCGCGATCCGGCAAACCGTGACCCTGGGCGGGTCAATGAGTTTCGATGACGGCCTGGCCCTGGAACGCGCGCACGTCATCCGCCTGGCCGGCACCGAGAATTTCCGCGAGGGCCTCACCGCCTTCGTGGAAAAGCGCCCACCGGTCTGGAAAGGCTAGGACCTGTTGACAATTACCTGGCGCTTGAAGTTGCACATGGTCTTTTCCGTCACAATTCATTAGCATCGCCAGCGCTACTCGGGGCTTGGGGAGGAACATGGCCGAAGGGGGTTCACAGAGACGGCTAGCGGCCATCGTCGCAATCGATGTGGCGGGATACTCGCGCCTTATGGGCGCCGATGAACAAGGCACCCTCGACGACCTGAAGGCTCATCGCGATGCCATGGGGCCCCTCGTGGCGCAACACGACGGGCGGTTGGTGGGTACGGCGGGTGACGGCCTGTTGTTGGAATTTCCCAGCGTGGTCGAGGCGGTGAGCTGCGCCATGGAAGTGCAGGCCGCCATGGCGGCGCGCAACCAAGATATCCCCGACGACAAAAAGATGCTGTACCGCATCGGCATCAATCTGGGCGATGTCCTGGTCGAGGATGACGACATATTCGGTGACGGCGTCAATGTCGCGGCCCGCATCGAGGCCCTGGCCGAGCCGGGCGGCATCTGCCTTTCGCACACCGTGCACGATCAAATTCGCGACCGCATGGATATCGCGCTTGAGGATATGGGTGAGGTCGAAGTCAAAAACATTGCCCGCCCGGTGCGGGTATTCCGGGTATTGGCCGAGGGTGTGACAGCTGGCAAACTGACCGTAACCGCGCGGCCACTTTGGCAAAGTCTCGGCATTGTCGCTGTGCTTGCCTTCGCCATCATTGCCGGGGGTGGAACTTGGTGGTGGCAACAGCAGCCGGATTTTGAGCCTGCGGATCCGGCGAAAATGGCCTTTAAGCTGCCCGAAAAGCCATCGATCGCGGTGTTGCCGTTTGACAATCTCTCAGGCGATACAAAGCAAGATTATTTCAGCGATAGCATCAGCAAGAGTGTCATCTCCATGCTGTCAAAGCTTACCAACATGTTCGTCATAACGGCTAAATCCACGTTTACCTACAAAGGCAAGTCGGTGAGGGTGCAGCAGGTGGCGGAAGAGCTTGGTGTCCGCTATGTGCTTGAAGGCAGCGTCCAGAAATCGGGCCAGCGTGTGCGCGTGACAGCCCAACTGGTCGATGCCTTGAATGGACATCACCTCTGGTCGGAAAAATACGACAGAGATTTGGATGACATCTTTGCCCTGCAGGACGATATCGCCGAGAAAATATTGATCGCCATGGACGTGACAATCGGCCAAGGCGAACAAGCGCGCCTTCGCCGCCGGTATACCGAGAATGCGGATGCCTATTTGCTAAGCAGCCAAGCCGTAAACGAGTTTCGTAAATTCACCAAGGAAGGATTTGCGAAGGCGAAACAGTTGAACGATCAAGCCTTGGAACTGGACCCGAACTTTGGCGTCGCTATAACGAGTTTGGGTTGGATTTATCACTTAGGCGCCCGGTACGGATGGAGCAAGGATCGGGCCGGGGACCTTGCAAAGGCCGAAATACTGGCACGCAAGGCCTTATCCCAAGACAAACCGTTTGTCGGCGCCTATTTGCTACTCGCCTACTCGGTGTTGCTCGATGGCGATTATGAACAGGCTATCGAAATTTGTAAAAAAGCCATCGCGCTCGAACCTAATAACGCCGTCAGCGCGGCACTATTGGCGCAAACGCTGATGTTCGCGGGCCGAGCCGAAGAGGCGCTTGGGCATATACAGCGGGCGATGCGCCTCAGCCCCTATTATCCCGCCTATTTTCCACTGACCCTTGGCGAGGTTTTTCGCTTGTTGGGCCGCTACGATGATGCGATCGCCGCTTTAGAAACCTCGCGCGACATGCGCCAATCGCAGGCAACTTACTTGCGTCTGGCCTATACTTATCTTGAGGCTGGCCGCAAGGAAGATGCCAGGCTTGCGGTGGTGGAGGTGCTTAAGAGTAAGCCAGGTTTTTCACTCGAATTGGTGCCAAAAATGGTTCCATTCAAGGATCCGAAGGAAATGGCGCGTGTTATAGAATCACTTGGAAAGGCCGGAATTCCCGCACACCCGCCCGGCGCCAAACCCGAGAAACCCTCCATCGCCGTGCTGCCGTTCGCCAATATGAGCGGCGACAAGGCCCAGGACTATTTCGCCGATGGCATCTCGGAAGATTTGACCACGCAGCTCTCGAAAATCTCCGGCCTGATGGTGATCTCCCGTACCTCGACCTTCGCGTACAAGGGCAAGAGCTTGGATGTCCGCAAGATCGCCCGCGACCTTGGCGTCCGTTACATTCTCGAAGGCAGCGTGCGGCGCGGTGGTGATCAGCTGCGTATCAATGCCCAGTTGATCGACGCAACGACCGGCGGCCACCTCTGGGCGGAGGTTTATGACGGGCCCATGGGCGATGTCTTCGCGCTGCAGGACCGGATAAATAAGAACATCGTTTCAGCCATGAAGGTGCGGTTGTCGGGCGATGAGCCCGAACTTGTCACCGACCGGGGTACGAAGAATATCGAGGCCTATGAAGCATTCCTGCGCGGCGAGAGGTTGCGCAAATATTCGGGCAAGAATGTTTTTGAGGAGGCCGCCCGTGAATACGTCAAGGCCATTGCCCTAGATCCAAACTTCGCCGATGCCCATGCCGGGCTGGGGCACGCCTTGTTCAGCGCCGCGGAGGGCGGTGAAATGGCGCCAATCATCACCCTTGGCAAGGGAGAGGACGCAGAGCGGTTGGCGCTAACCGACCTTTGGGCCCGCGCGGAGGTGGAGGCGGAAATATCACTCAAGATCGCGGAGCGGCCACTTGGTCTGTTGCTGCGGGCAAAAATACTCCTGAAAAGAAAATGGAAACATGAACAGGCCCTATCGGCGGCAAAACGCGCCGTCGAATTGGACCCCAATTCCACAGACGGCCATGCCTTCGTGGCGGAAGTGCAGCTGTATAGCGGGCGAGTAAAAGATGCGATGACGTCACTGAAAAAAGCCACGCAACTCGATCCGGGCTATCCGGTCAGATACAGTTTTCTGCTGGGGCAGATCAAATTCCACCAAGGGCAATATCAAGCAGCGCTGGACGATATATCAAAATTTTGCGAAACGGCCTTCGCTTTTGCATATAACCGCCTCTGTATTTTTTACCAAGCCGCCGCCCATGCCTATATCGGCGACATGAAAGAGGCCCGAAAGACCATCAAGGATATTGAGCATTGGGGTTTTGCCGGCCTGGAATCAACCATCAAGATCAAATATCCGTTCAAGGACCCCGGCTATCAGGACAGCCTGATCACAGGCCTCGCCAAGGCTTTTCAAGAGTAATAAGGCGGACGTCCTCCCTCTCACATAAGAGTTGTCAGGCTGGCGGGATCGATGCGCGCGACGGTACTGAGGTTTTGGTCATGCCGTTGGCGTAAGCTTAGCTGCGTGCCCGGCCGGGTAGTGGTCTTGGCGGCGCTTGAATGCCATTTGGCCATGCCAATTTTTTTTATGATCGCGTTCAATAGTCCGGCCAGAACGGGAACGATGGGTTTGGGGGCAGCGGTGATTTGAATTTCTATGGTGGTCATTGGTATTCTCCGGTTGCTTGGCGCCTGGGTTTCGGTTCGGCTGTTCGATTGGAGAAGATTGCCCAATGGCCCGTTACTGGAGCACTACTGAAACGCGTTCGTGGCCGTTATTAAGGCGTTACAGACCGTTAATAGCGGCGTTACAGGAAATTTCCGTGTAGTTGGAGCCGGTATCGTGAACTACAATCTCATTCATGGTTGAGCTGCGGCTTAATATTCTCGGCGATTTTGCGCTGTTGCGGGATGGCCGCAAACTTGCGGTCGGCGGGGCCAAGCAAAAGGCGTTGCTGGCCTATCTGGCGTTGCAGGAAGGCCGCCCCGTAGCCCGGGAAGTTCTGGCTGACCTGCTGTGGGGTGACCGGTTCGAACAGCAAGCCCGGCAGTCACTGCGCCAGGCCCTGTTTCGCTTGAATAGAAGCCTTGAGACGGCGGGCGCTAATTTTCTGGAATTTCGAGAGGATACGGTCGCGCTCGCGGTGGAGAAGTTCTCCGTGGATGCGTTGAATTTCAAAATCTGGGCGGCGAATAATCCGGCGCAAGCGGAAGCGGTATATCACCCGCTGCTGGACGGCCTGTCGGTGCCCAATGCGGTCTTTGAAGAATGGCTGGCTGGGGAGCGGGCCCGCTTCGCGGAACTGGCGGGCGGTGTTTATGATCGTTTGAGCACGGCCCGGTTGGCCAATGAACCGGCCGCGGCCTTAACCGCCGCCGAAGCCTGGATCGCACTTGACCCCCTCGACGAAGCGGCCCATCGCCGTGCCATGGAGATCGAGATTTCCCAAGGCGAGCCGGCGGCGGCGCTTAAGCGCTATAAGACCTTGAGCGAACTTCTGGACCGCGAGCTCGGCATAAGGCCCAGTTCCGAGACCAGGGTTTTGGCGGATGCGGTACGGGTGGGTGAGGGGGAAGCGCCGCCGCCGCCGCAAGGCGATAAACCGAGACAGGGTTTGCCTGTCGTCGTGGTACTGCCGTTCGAGAATTTGTCCGGCGATCGGGAACAGGACTATTTCGCCATTGGTGTCAGCGACGAAATCATTTCGGCCCTGTCGCTCCATTCCGAGTTCGTCATGCTCTCCCGGAACATGGTTTCCGAATTGGTTGGCGGCGGCCTAAGCGCCTTTGCCGTCGCCCGGGAATTGGGCGCCCGCTATACGGTTCAGGGCGGCGTGCGGCGTGCCGGGCAAGCCCTTCGCGTTCTTGCACAATTGATCGATACGGAAGAGGACCGCCAGCTATGGGCCCATCGTTTCGAGGGAACATCGGAAGATGTCTTCGATTTCCAGGATGAGATTGTCAATCATGTCGCGGGCGCCATTAGCCGGAAAATAGCCATTGGCGAGCTTGAAAGATTGAAGTCTCGCCGGACAGCGTCATTGGATGCCTATGATCTCTACCTGCGGGCCTCGGCGCCGCCCTTGCCGATAACATCGAATATTATCGAGTCAATTGCCCTGCTTGACCAGGCCCTGGCAATTGATCCTGACTTTGTCCCGGCAATAATTCAAGGTGGCCTTTGTAGGATAAATTTTGTGCGCTTTGGACCTTTGAATATGCGGGATAATTTCCTTGCGGAAACTCAAGGTTTGTTGAGTG
>JAPYPT010000364.1 GCA_029937535.1 Alphaproteobacteria bacterium | reverse complement strand
TAACACCGCACCACAGTACGAGATTTCAGACACCCTAACCTCCCAAATTCGCGAACGCCTTGGCGATCATTGTGCATTGATCCCTGACACTCTCGAGTCGTTTGGCCTTTCAGAGAGTTGGTATGCGGGGGAAGTTTCACGAGTTGTACTGGCGAGCGACAGCAAGGAGTTTTAGTGGGTTAAATCATGAGGAAAAAAGATTGAACGGTAACGAAAGAATAGCTCTAGGAAATACACGGCTTTCTGTTTCTAGGCTTTGTTTTGGTACATCGGCCCTTGGTGATATGCCAGATACGTATAACTATGTCGCAGATGAAGAACGTGCACTATCAACAATACGAGCGATATTCAAAAGCCCAGTAAATTTCCTGGACACCTCACGGATTTACGGTCACGGTCGAAGTGAACAAAGAATTGGGAGGGTGATTCAAGAGCTAGGGGGGCTACCAGACGATTTCGTCATTTCCACCAAAATTGATCGAAATTGGGAAACCAATTTTGCGGATTCTCAGAGGAGTCAAAAGTCATGGAGAAATCTACCTCAAAGGAACTGCACCGAAAACCAATCCAAAAATCCCAAACTCAAGAAGAGCGAACCCCTAAACTCTCCACAAAGTGCCAATGAAACATTGAAATTGTTTCCTTGACAGATTTTGATTTTCCTATATAATTCGCAGCTGATAGACCCGCTCGCAGACCATGAATAAGCCGTTGTTCATGTTCAGCCGCGCCATGCGCCACAGGCTGGGATTGACTGTATCGGGCGCCGTCTCTTCGCCCAAAAATTCATAGGCCTGCAAATCCCACAACGCCGCCCCGCGCTCGTTCTTAACCAGGCCATCAGGCACCGGGGCAATAAACCTGCGTTGGGCCAGCGCAAAATCCGCCTGATCGGAAAACGGCAATTGTTCAAGTACTCGCGGGGCCTGCGCGGCCTTAGTGGCGGCTGAGGCCGGCTTCGGCCCGGCAGGGCTGTCATGCTGGGTCATGGCGAATTCGGACCTTTCGATACCGGATAAGTCTAATCATATTGGACCACCCTGGCCGGCAGGGATAGGATAGGAATTGGAGGGGCGGCAAAAATGAATGACCACAAGGTTTTTGAACTTGGTAATCTGCGTTTGCAGTGCGGCATGATCCTGCCCAAGGCCCAACTGACCTATCAAGCCTATGGCAAACTGGCGGCGGACAAGTCCAACGTTGTGCTGTATCCGACCTCGTACGGCGCCCAGCATATGGATACCGAATGGCTGATCCGGCCGGGCGGGATCCTGGACCCGGAGAGATATTTTATCGTCATCCCTAATATGTTCGGCAACGGCCTGTCCTCGTCGCCCAGCAACATCGCCGAACCCTACGGCATGGCCCGCTTTCCCGCCTTCAGCCATTGGGACAACGTACAGGCCCAGCGCCGCTTGCTGGCCGAGGTGTTCGGAGTGGAGCGCCTGGCCCTGGTCTACGGCTGGTCTATGGGGGCTCAGCAGGCCCTGCATTGGGCCGCCATCTTCCCCGATCAAGTAGATAACATCTGCGCCGTCTGCGGCTCGGCCCGCACCTCGCCCCACAACAAGGTCTTCCTGGAAGGCGTCCGCGCCACCCTGACGGCGGACCCGGCCTGGCAGAACGGCGGCTTTACCGCGCGCCCCGTGCGCGGCCTGCGCGCCATGGGCCGGCTCTATGCCGGCTGGGCCATGTCCCAGGCCTTCTATCGGGAGGGCAAGCACCTGGAACTGGGCTTTGCTTCGTTGGAGGATTATCTGGTGCGGGTTTGGGAGGCGAACTTCCTGCGCCGGGATGGCGACGATCTGCTGTCCATGCTGGCCACCTGGTATCAATCCGATATTAGCGATAACGAGATCTATCAGGGCGATTTGGCCGCCGCCCTGGGCGCCATCAAGGCCCGCGCCATAATCATGCCCTCGCGCACCGATCTTTATTTCACGCCGGAGGACAGCGGGGCCGAATCTGTCCAGATGCCCAACGCCGTATTCCGGCCTATCGAATCCATTTGGGGCCACCGGGCCGGAAACCCAACCGATAATACGGACGATGAGGCCTTTCTGCGCAACGCGGTGCAGGCGCTTCTCACTGGCGGGGCGTAGACCATGCGGGATACGGTAGGTGCCCTGGTGCCGGGTACATCCGTGCATATCGACGGCGAGGCGGGGGGCCCGTTGTCGGGACTGACGTTCATGGCCAAGGATCTGTTCGACGTGGCGGGCCATCCCACGGGCGGCGGCAATCCAGACTGGCCCGGCAACCAACGGCCTGCCGAACGCCACGCCTGGGCCGTGCAGATCCTGCTGGATGGCGGCGCCAGCCTGGTGGGCAAGACCATTACCGATGAAGTCTCGTTAGGCATCCTGGGCGAAAACGTCTTTTATGGCACGCCGGTGAACAGCGCCGCGCCGGACCGGGTGCCTGGCGGCTCCTCCTCCGGCTCGGCCGCGGCCGTGGCCGCCGGGATGTGCGATATCGCACTGGGCACGGACACGGGCGGCTCCGTCCGGGTGCCGGCTAGCTTTTGCGGCCTGTACGGCATCCGCCCCACCCAAGGCCGCCTGGATCTGACCGGCATGATGTCCCAGGCCCCCAGTTCCGACACCACCGGCTGGTTTGCCCGCGACGGGGCGACCCTCGCCAAGGCCTCCACCGTGCTGTTGGATGAAGTCATAGCGGACGAGATGCCGGCGCATTTGATCGTCGCGGTGGATGCCTTTGGCTTCGCCGGGCGCAAGATCCGCACCGCCCTGCGGCCGATGATTGAACGCCTGAGCGAACGGATCGGCACGGTTGACGAGGAGGTCATGGCGCCGCCCGGCCTTAGCACCTGGGCCAAGGCGCAACGCACCTTGCAACCCTATGAAGGCTGGCTGACCTTCAAGGATTGGCTGGATACAGCGAACCCGGCCATGGCCTACAGCGTCGCCCGCGGCCTAGCAGCAGCCGCAACCCTTCCCCAGGCGGAGCGGGAATGGGCCCAGATGATGCGCCAGGAGGCCCGCGCCCGGCTGGATTATCTATTGCCGCCGAACACTGTTCTTTGTCTGCCGACCACGCCTTTCCCAGCCCCTCTGAAAGGCCTGCCCATTAGCCAGACCGATCCCCTGCGCCTACAGATAGCCTGTCTGTGCAGCCACGGCGGCCTGACCGGCGTACCCCAGGTCTCCATTCCTGGCGCGAAGATTGATGGTTTGCCCATTGGCTTGTCGATCATCGGCCGCTGGGACACGGACGGCCAACTGGTGGCGCTGGCAAAAGCAATGGAGGAAGCCCTATGAGCACCCTGGCTGTAAATGACCCAGCAGTTGTGGCCGAAGTCACTGCGCTGTTCGAGGCCTACGAACAGGCCTTGATCGAAAAAGATGTGGACGTGCTGGATAACACCTTTTGGAATAATCCCCACACCATCCGCTATGCCATGCATGAAAACGGCTATGGATTCGACGACATTCACCGCCACCGGGTCGCGCGCGCACCGGGCCCCGGCATCAAGGAGGTTCGGCGGCGGCTGGAGATCCTGACGCTGGGCGATGCCTTCGCCACGGTAAACCTAGAATTTAAGGTCCGTGATCAGGACGAAGTGGGCCGGCAATCCCAGACCTGGGTGAAATTTCCAGATCTGGGCTGGAAGGTCGTCGCCGCCCATGTTTCCATCCAGGACAAGGCCCCCAGATGGTAAGAATGTTGGTAGGAAGAGGTAGCAATTGATGACCCAAACGGCAGCACGGCCGTCGCCACCCTGGCGCGTAAAATCTGCTTTTCCCTAAACGTTTTTCAATGTCTCCTTTTGGCTATTAGCAGAAGTTCCTGCCAAGGCCCGATTATGTCCGATTTTCTACGCGAAGCAGACATTGAAACGTCCGCTTTCGTGACTTTTGCGTCGAAGAAGCCAAACGCTTGCAAACGACTGGATAGCGCATCACCGACTACTGAATTAAAAAAGTACGTTATTATCAATTAACAAGTTTCTGAATACGATCGCATGCAGTTGCCAAAAAACACCCTCTAACCCTTCCATTGATAAGATAGTTTGGATAACCTCGTTCTCACATCAACCGTATAATTTAAAAAATATAAATCATGAGTCTGGTAGCAAATCCTGTTACCAGAATTTTTTTTGGCTGGGCTTGAGTAATCTTGAGTAGTTTACTCAAGAAATTTTCGTTGGTAACAGTACCTATAAGT
>JAPYPT010000052.1:3968-25154 GCA_029937535.1 Alphaproteobacteria bacterium | reverse complement strand
CATATGTTCATGAGCCTGTGCCCCACCTATATGGGCATTGCCCAGGCGGCGTTCGATTTTACCTGCCAGTATCTGCGCGGCGAAGTCGAGGGCGGACCGCCCGCGGGCAGCGCGCGGCACAGCCCGGCCAAGCAATTGGCCGTGGCGGAAATGCGCATCAAGCTGGAACAGACCCGCGCCCTGTTCGAAAAGGCCATTGGCGAGGCGGGCATGAACCCCTCCAAGGAGGCACGCCTGCGGGCCTATGCGGCGCAATACACGGTGATGGAATTCGCCAACGACATTTGCCGTCTCGCCCTGCGGACCTGCGGCGGCCGCGCTATCTTCCGCACCCTGCGGCTCGAGCAGCTCTACCGCGACAGCCGCTGCGGCGCCCTGATGCTGCCCTGGACGCCGGAGATTTGCATGGAACGCCTGGGCCGGGAAAGCCTGTTCGAGCCGGGGGAACGCTAGCCCGCCATGGATATCTCCCACTGGATCAGCCATTGGGCCGATTGGCGGGGCGACAGGCTGGCGGTGCATTTCGAGGGCCGGGACATCTCCTACGGCGAAATGGACCTCCGGGTCGGCCGCCTGGCCAATATGTTGGCGGGCCAGTTGGGCGTGGGGAAGGGCGACCGGGTCGCCCACCTTGGCTACAACAGCCCGGAATTATTGGAGTTGCTGTTCGCCTGCGCCCGCATCGGCGCCATGCTGGTGCCTCTTAATTGGCGTCTGGTGCCGCCCGAGCACGCCTGGATAATACAGAACTGTGAACCCAGGGCGGTGTTGGCGGAGCCGGATTTCTTCGAACATTTGAACACCATTCGAGACGAAATACCGGGGCCGGCCCTGGTGGCTTATGGCACGGCGCCGGATGCGGGTTGGCAATCTTACCGGGACTTGCTGCAAGGGGCCGGCAGGGCGGCGGGCGGCGGGGGCATCAATGACCCGGTGACCATCGTCTATACCTCCGGCACCACGGGGCGGCCGAAAGGCACCGTGCTGACCCAGGAAGCCCTGTTCTATAATGCGGTCAACGCCGCCGCCGCCCACCACATCACCCGCGACGACCATGGCCTCACCATGTTGCCCATGTTTCACGTGGGCGGCATGAATATCCACACCACGCCGTCAATCCATGCCGGCGCGGCGACCACCATCCAGGCCCGCTTCAACCCCGCCGATGTTTTGGCCGCGATTGCCGAACGCAAACCCTCGATCTTTCTGACCGTGCCGGCCACGACCCTGGCAATGACCGCCCATCCCGATTGGGCAACGACGGATCTATCCTCCCTGCGCCTGGTCGGCGTCGGCTCCTCCGCCGTGCCCGAGGCCGTATTGCGCAGTTTTTTGGACCGGGGCGTGCCGGCGACACAAATTTATGGCCTGACCGAAAGCGCACCCGTGGCCATCTGCCTGGCCGCCGACGACGCCGAAACCAAGGTGGGATCCTGCGGCAAGCCGGCCCTGCATACCCAGGCGCGCATCGTCGATGAGAGCGGCGAAGCGGTGGCCAGGGGCGAGGCCGGTGAAATCGTCCTAAGGGGCAAAAATCTGTTCCGGGAATATTGGCGCAACGAGGCGGGCACGGCGGAGGCTTATGCGGGCGGCTGGTTTCATACGGGAGATATCGGCCATCAGGACGAAGACGGTTTTTACTATGTGGATGAACGCAAGAAGGATGTAGTGATCTCGGGCGGCGAAAATATCTACCCGGCCGAGTTGGAGAATATTTTGGCGGACTGTGAGGAATTGGCGGAGGCCGCCGTGATTGGCCGGCCCGATGAACGCTGGGGCGAAATCCCCGTGGCCTGCGTGGTCCGTCAGGCCGATAGCGTGATCCAGGGCGCCGATATCCTGGCCCTGTTCGAGGGGCGCTTGGCCCGTTTCAAGCATCCCCGCAAAGTAATCTTCATGGACGTCTTGCCGCGCAATGCCATGGGTAAGGTCGAAAAATTCACCCTGCGGGCGCAATTGGATGAGGCTGACGGCTAGATCCGCAAAATTTATTTTTTACCGGTCCACATGTCGGCCACAAATTCGCTATATTTCATGGTTAGCGTAACCTGAGTTGTGGAGACCGGACGGGGAATGGGTGTGAAGCGAATATTTATCGGGCCATTGGCATTGGCCATGCTGGTTACGCTAGGCCTGGGTGGTCGGGAGACGGCGGCCCAGGCCTCGATCGAGACGCCGGCCAAACAGGCGATCCTGGTCGATCATGCCACCGGGACCGTTCTGTTCGCCAAGAATTCCGAACAGGCCATGCCGCCGTCCTCCATGTCCAAATTGATGACCCTGTATGTGCTGTTCGACCGTATCGCCAATGGCGGGCTGAGCATGGACGACACCTTTCCGGTCAGCAAAAAGGCCTGGCGCATGGGTGGCTCGAAAATGTTCGTGCGGGTCGATACCCAGGTAAAAATTGCCGATTTGATCCGGGGCATCATCATTCAATCGGGAAATGACGCCTGCATCGTCGTGGCCGAGGGGATCGGCGGTGATGAAGCATCCTTCGCCATTCTGTTGAACGAGACGGCCCGGAAAATCGGCATGTTCGACAGCCATTTCGTCAACGCCTCCGGCTGGCCGCACCCCGAACATGTGACCACCGCCAAGGACCTGTCCATATTGGCGCGCGCGCTGGTGGACAAGTTTCCGCAGTTCTATCCCATTTTTGCGGAGCTCAGCTTTACCTTTTCCAAGATCCGTCAAGGTAACCGCAACCCGCTGCTATACAAAAATATCGGCGCCGACGGCCTGAAAACGGGACACACCCAGGCCGCCGGATACGGTTTGGTCGCCTCCGCCAAACGCAAGGACCGGCGCTTGGATCTGGTCATCAACGGCCTGAAAAGCGTCAATCAACGAAGCCGCGAATCGCAACGCCTGCTGGCCTGGGGATTTCGCGAATTCGGCAACTATACCCTGTTCAAGGCTGGGGAAAAGGTCTCCAACGCGATCGTATGGCTGGGCGACGAGGGCAGCGTGCCCCTGCTGATCGAGGAACCCCTGACCATCATCATTTCCCGCAAATCCCGCCGCGCCATGAAGGTCAGCGTCAATTACCTGGGCCCCTTGCCGGCACCCATCGCCAAGGGCCAGGTGGTCGCGACCCTGCGTATCGAAGCGCCTGACATGGCGGCCATAGAACGGCCCCTGATCGCCGGCGCGGATATTCCCCGCAAGGATTTTGTCGGCCGCCTGGGCACGGCGCTGGAACATATGCTGTTCGGCAGCATTTCCGACTAGCCGGACGCCATGGCGGAACAACCTGACCAACCCACCGGGCCCATCGCCACCGCCGATCTGATCGGCCACGGCGGGGCGGAATTGGCCTTTTTGGACACGGCGGCGGCGCAACGGATGCCCCATGCCTGGCTGATATCCGGACCCCGGGGCATCGGCAAGATGACATTTGCCTATCGGATCGCCCGTTTCCAGTTATCGCAACAGAATAGTGGTGGCCTGTTCGGCCCGCCCGATAGCCTGTTCATGGCGCCCGAGGACGCCATCTTCCGCCGGGTTCTGGCGGGCGGCCATGGTGATCTGCGGATCATCGAACGGGTGGTGAATGAGAAAACCAAAAAACTGCGCGGCGATATCGTGGTCGATCAGATCCGGGCGCTGAGCCATTTTTTTTCCATGACCGCCGCCGAGGGTGGTTGGCGCATCGCCGTTATCGATGGCGCGGAGGAGATGAACCCCAACGCCGCCAACGCCCTGTTGAAATTGTTGGAAGAGCCCCCCGCGAACTGCCTGTTGCTGCTGGTCAGCCATGCCCCGGGCCGCCTGCTGCCGACCATCCGCTCCCGCTGTAGGCAGCTGGTTCTGCGCCCCTTGGATGAGGGCGAGGCAATGGCGGTGCTGGACGCCCAGATCCCGGAATTGGATGCAGGCGAACGCCTGGGCCTGATCCGCCTGGCCGAGGGCAGCCCCGGCCGCGCCATGGCCATGGCGGAGGCGGGCGGTCTGGAAGCCTATGGCGAATTGCTGGCCATGGTCCGGGACCTGCCCGAGCTTGATTTTGCCGCCGTCCACGCCCTGGGCGATAAATTGAACCGCGCCAACAATGAAGGCGCCTATGGGGTTTGGATCGATCTGGTCCGTCTGTGGCTATCGCGGCTGACCCGCGGCGGGGCCAGCGCCGGGGGCATGAGCGATGCGGTATCGGGCGAAGCCGACCTGGCACGGAGGCTGACCGGCGCGGTGGGCCTTGATCACTGGGTCGAGCTATGGGAAAAGATCGGCGGCTTGGCCATGCGGGCCGAGCGGGTCAATCTGGATCGAAAGCAGGTGGTGATCAACGCCTTCATGGCGCTGCAAAGCACCGCGCGCCGGTAAGCCCGAATTTGCACGTTTAGGATAGGATTACCGCGATGGCCGAGGCCAAAGCCTATTACATCACGACACCGATTTATTACGTCAATGACAAGCCCCATATCGGCCATGCCTACACCACGCTGGCCTGCGACGTGATCTCGCGCTTCATGCGCCTGGATGGCCGCAACGTGATGTTCATGACCGGCACGGACGAGCATGGCCAGAAGGTTGAGAAATCCGCCCAGGCGGACGGCACCGACCCGCAGGCGTTTTGCGACCGGGTCAGCCAGAATTTCCGCGATCTCTCGCCCTTGCTGAATTTCTCCAACGACGGCTTCATCCGCACCACCGAAGACCGTCATACCACGGCCTGCCAGGCGATCTGGAAGGGCATGGCGGACGGTGGCGATATCTATCTGGACAGTTATGCCGGCTGGTATTCCGTGCGCGATGAGGCCTATTACGCCGAGGATGAGTTGGAGGACGGCCCTAACGGCGAGAAGCTATCGCCGTTTGGCGCCCCGGTGGAGTGGGTCGAGGAGCCGAGCTATTTTTTCCGCCTCTCCCAATGGCAGGACCGTCTGCTGGCTTATTACGAGTCGGATGCAAACCGGATCCTGCCGCTGAGCCGGCGCAACGAGGTCATCAGCTTCGTCAAAAGCGGTCTGCGGGATTTGTCCATTTCCCGCACCTCGTTCAAATGGGGCGTGCCGGTGCCCGGCGACGACGATCACATCATGTATGTCTGGGTCGATGCCCTGACCAATTACCTGACCGCCGTGGGCTACCCGGATACGGATGCCGAAAGCTTCAAGACCTTTTGGCCAGCCGATGTTCATATGGTGGGCAAGGATATCCTGCGCTTTCACGCGGTCTATTGGCCGGCTTTTCTGATGTCCGCCGGGTTGGAGCCGCCGAAACGCATCTTCGCCCATGGCTGGTGGACCGTGGAGGGGAAGAAAATGTCCAAATCCCTGGGTAACTTTATCCCGCCCGATGAGATCGTGGAGAAATACGGCCTGGACCAGGCCCGCTATTTCCTGATGCGGGAGCTGCCGTTCGGCAATGACGGCAATTTTTCCCACCAGGCCGTGGTCAACCGCATGAACAGCGAACTGGCCAACGATTTCGGCAATCTGGCCCAGCGGGTGTTGTCCATGGTCAACAAGAACTGTGAGGCGGCGGTGCCACACCCCGGCGACCTGACCATCGATGATGCCGGCCTGCTGCGCGGCGCCCGCGAGGTGTTGGAAAAAATGCGCGCCGCGATCGATGAACAGCTCATCCATCAGGCCCTGGCGGCACTATGGGCCGTGGTCGGGGATGCCAACCGTTATGTGGATGCGCAAGCGCCCTGGGCCTTGAAAAAGACCGACCCGGAGCGCATGGCGACCGTATTGTACGTGCTGGCGGAAGTGATCCGCCATCTGGCGATCCTGGCCCAGCCCGTGGTGCCGGACGGCGCCGGGCGGATGCTGGATCAGTTGGCCGTGGCGGAGGATCAACGTAGCTTTGCCGCCCTGACCGATGACCGCATGTTGCGGCCCGGAACCGCGCTGCCCAAACCGCAAGGCGTCTTCCCCCGCTATGCCGGGCCGGAAGAGGCGGACGCTTGACCCTGCTGGTCGATAGCCATTGCCATCTGGATTTTCCCTCTCTGGCGGAAGATCTGGATGGCGTGATGGCGCGGGCGGCGGCGGCCGGTATCGGGGCAATGGTGACCATCTGCACCCGCGTCGACCGCTTCGCCGGGATCCTGGAAATCGCGGAGCGGTTCGACAATGTCTATTGTTCCGTCGGCCTGCACCCCCATGACGCGGCGGCGGAGCCGGAGCTGACCGCGGAACGCCTGATCGAGCTGAGCCGTCATGAAAAGGTCGTCGGGATCGGCGAGACAGGGCTGGATTTTCACTATGATCAAAGCCCCCGCGATGTACAGGCAACACAGTTCCGCCGCCACATCGCCGCCGCGCGGGACACCGGCCTGCCCCTGATCGTCCATAGCCGGGCCGCCGATGAGGAGATGATCGCGATCCTGCGGGAGGAAGCCGAAAAGGGTATATTCCCCGGCGTGATGCATTGTTTCTCTTCTGGCACGGCGTTGGCCCGCGCCGCCGTCGAGATCGGATTTTATATTTCCTTCAGCGGCATCCTGACCTTCAAAAAGGCCGACGAAGTCCGCGACGTCGCCCTGGAAGTCCCCCTGGACCGCCTGCTGGTGGAGACCGACGCGCCCTACCTGTCGCCCGTGCCCCATCGGGGCAAGGACAACGAGCCTGCCTTCGTCGCCCATACCGCCGCCAAACTGGCCGAGATGCGGGGACTGAGCAGGGCCGAGGTCGCCGCGCTAACGTCGGAAAATTTCCGCCGTTTGTTCAAGAAAGCCGCATCGACCGAAAGCGCTTAGAACGCCTCGTCATCGGGCATCATCAGAACCTCGGCGCCCGCCATGGCGCGTTGCTTCAGCGACGCGGTGTCGGGCATCACGCGGCCCATGTAATAGCGGGCAGTGTTCAGCTTCATCTTGTAGAAAGCCTCCTCGTCCGTGCCCGCCGCCAGTTTATCCAGGGCGATACGGGCCATGCGGGCCCACATGAAGCCAAGCGCCACGGTACCCATCATGCGCAGGAAATCGACGGACGCCGCACCGGCCTCCTCGTGATTCTGGATGGCGTTCTGGGCCAGCCACATGGTGGCGGCCATGAGGTCGTCCAGACCCGATTGCAACGGCTTGGTGAATTCCGCCATTTCCTCGTCCGTTTGCGCCGAAATGAACTCGCCGATGACCGCGAACAGGGCGCGGGCGGGGCGGCCATTGTCGACGCCCATGCGCCGGCCCACCAGATCCAGGGCCTGTACGCCGTTGGCGCCCTCGTATAATTGCGAGATGCGGGCATCGCGCACGAACTGCTCCATGCCGTGTTCGCGCACATAACCGTGGCCGCCAAAACATTGCATGGCCATGTTGACGCATTCGAAACCGACATCGGTGAAATGCGCCTTGACCACCGGCGTCAGCAGGTTGAACAGATCGTTGACCTGCTGCTTGCGTTCGTCATCGCCGTCATGGCGGCCCACCGTGACCTCGTGGGTCAGCCACATCAACAGGGCGCGGGCGCCTTCATTGAAGGCCCGCATTTGCAACAGCATGCGGCGGACATCCGGGTGCACGACAATGGGGTCGGCCTCTTGATCGGGATACTTGGCGCCGCCCAGGGCGCGGCCCGCCGTGCGCTCCCGGGTGTAGGCGGCGGCATTTTGATAGGCCACTTCCGACAGCGCCACGCCCTGATAGGCAACGCCGATGCGGGCCCCGTTCATCATCTGGAACATGCCCGCCATGCCGGCGCCGGAACTGCGTTTCTTCTTCTTGCCGTCGCCGTCTTCGCCCGCCACCTCCGGTTCCGGCTTCGGGCCCAGGCGGTGGCCAATGGCGCCTTCATAATGCAGCACGGCGGTGGAGGAGCCCTTGATCCCCATCTTGTGTTCGATGCCGCCGCAAACCACGTTGTTGCCCTGCGCCAGGCTGCCGTCGTCATTGACGGATATCTTCGGCACCAGGAACAGGGCGACGGCGCGCAGGCCCTCGCCCTCGCCTTCCACCTTGGCCAGCACCAGATGGACGATGTTGTCGGCCATGTCGTGATCGCCGCCGGTGATGAAGATCTTGGTGCCGGTGATGGCATAGGTGCCGTCGTCCTGTTCCACCGCCCGTGTGCGCATCAATTTCAGGTCGGTGCCGCAATGAGGCTCCGTCAGGTTCATGGTGCCGGTCCATTCCCCCGACATCATCTTGGGCACGTAAAGCTGTTTCAGATGGTCCGGCGCGATGGACTGAATGACGCTGGCCGCACCGCCCGAAAGCCCGATATAGGTGGACAGGGACAGGTTCGACGACATGGCCATTTCGCTGATTGCCAGCCCCAACACGCCGGGCAGGCCCTGGCCGCCCCAATCGGGCGAAGATGATATGGCGTTCCAGCCGCCCGCATACCAGGCATCGAAGGCCTGCTTGAAGCCCGTGGGCGTGCGCACCACACCATTTTCGAAGCGGCAGCCCTCCTCGTCCCCAACCTGGTTCAAGGGCGCCCAGACTTCCTCCGCGACCTTGGCGCCGCCATCGAGGATGGCGTCCACCAAATCATCGCTGACATCTCCATAGCCGGGGATCTCGGTGCAATCGGTAATGGCCAGAAGTTCGTTCAGGACAAAGCGGAGTTCTCTGATTGGCGCGTTGTAGCTAGGCATGGGATTCGCTCCCCTCAAGCAGCTTCAAGACATCGTTCCTATTCGCAAATATTTCAATATCCGGCATTTGGCAATAGACCAATGCCGCCAACGTGGTTAGAGCCGTTGCAAAGTTTATCCAACGCGGCGGTCCCGGCCGGCCCAGTAGGTTTCGCGCAGGGCCTTCTTGTCCGGTTTGCCCAAGGGCGTCAGGGGGATCTCCGCGACGATGTCGACGGATTTCGGCGCCTGCACCGCACCCTTGGCATCGCGCACCCGTTGGATCAGGCGCTGGATCAGGGCATCGGCATCGATCCGGGCGTTGGGGCGGGGCACCACCACGGCCTTGACCGCCTCGCCCCATTTGTCGTCCGGCACGCCAATCACGGCGGCCATGGCAACGGCGGGGTCGGTGGTGATGACATCCTCGACCTCGCGCGGGAAGACATTGAAGCCGCCGGTGATGATCATGTCCTTCTTGCGGTCCACGATATAGAGGTAGCCCCGGTCATCGGCCCAGGCCATGTCGCCGGTGTGCAGCCAGCCATGGGCAAAGGTTTCCGCCGTTTGTTCGGGCCGGTTCCAATAGCTGTCCATGACCTGGGGGCCCCGGGCGCAAATCTCGCCCACGTCGCCGCCCGGCACCGGCTGGCCATCGTCATCCAGCAAGGCAATCTGGACCGAGGCGCAGGGACTGCCGCAGGCCGCGAACAGTTCAGGATTATCCTTGCTGTGATCGGCCTTGCGCAGCACGGTCAGGGGATAACCTTCGGTCTGGCCATAAAGCTGGCTGAACACCGGGCCGATGCGCTCCAATCCTTCCAGCAGGCGGGTCGGCGACATGGGCGCCGCGCCATATATGAGCAATTCCAGGCTGGAGAGATCGGCGTCATCCAGCTTCGGATGATCCAGCAAAATATTGACCATGGTCGGTACCATCAGCACGGCGGAAATCCGCTCGCTCTCGATGGCGTCCAGCACGGCGTCGGGATTAAAGCCATGCTGCATGTGCACCCGGCCGCCGCGCAACAGGGTTGGCGGGATTTTGGTGCCGCCCACGTGCGAGATCGGCGCGACGGCGAGATAGACGATGTCCTCGGGCCATTCGAAATCCGCCAGTACGGCATTAAACAGCGCCACATAGGAATGATTTCGGCGCATGGCGCCCTTGGACTTGCCCGTGGTGCCGCCCGTGTAGCCTAGCATGGCATTATCATCCGGTTGCGCCAGCAAATGGGCGGATACAGCACCCGCCGCCTCGGCGCTGGCCCGCAGATCAAGGCCATAATCGGCTGGCCCCAGGGTAAAGACCTGTCGCAGACGCCCGGTCGCCGCAGCCAACTGGGCGCCCTTTTCCAGATAGTTTTCCGTATCCACAAACAGAAAGTCGATCTCGCCGTCTTCCAGGATAAACTGCTGGTCCTCATAGGCGCCCAGGGGATGCAACGCCGTTGCGCACAGGCCCAAAGCCTGAGCCGCGATACCGGCCAGCCAGGCCTCGGCCCGGTTAGCGTTCAGCAGCGCGATACGCTGGCCCCGCACCGCTCCCGCCCCCTGCATGACCGCCTGATACCGTCCAACCAGATCCAGACTCTGGGCGTATGTGTAGCCGCCGCCATAGCCACTGAAGGCAACCCGGTCGCCCCATCGGGCCAGAGCCCGCAACATCAACCCGGCGTAAGTTAGACCCTGTTGCAGTTCCGACATGACGTCCCCCCTCAGATTATTTTTGTTTAGGTTACAGTCAGACTGGTCCGGCCCAGGCCGTCCACTTCGGTGACCATATGATCGCCCGGCTGCAGCCATTTGGTGGCGACGATGGAACCGGTCAGCACCACATCGCCCGCCCGCAGCATGGTGCCGCGCTGGTTTAGATTGTTGGCCAGCCAGGCCAGCGGCACCAGGGTGTGGCCCAGTGCATCGCCGCCGACGCCCTCGCCAACAACTTCGCCGTTGATCAGCATGCGGCCGGGCAATGCGGCCAGATCCAGGTCCCGCCAATCGGTGACTTCCTCGCCCAGCACGCAGCCGGCATTGAAGGAATTGTCGGCGATCAGCAAAGGCGCATCGATCAGGGTGTAGTCGATGGCCCGGTCATCGACGATTTCAATCGCCGCCATGCAGGCCACCACCGCCTCGCCAATATTGTCCTGGTCATAGGGACCGCCCGATCTGGGTAGGTCGTGGGCCATGCGCACGGCGATTTCGGATTCCACGCCAATGTTCACCCAGCTATCATGGGGCAGGCTGACATCGCCATGATGGACCCGGTTGGCGAAAATGGCGCCCTCGCAAGGCTGCGCCACGCCGACCAGTTCCTGCATGACCTTGGATGTCAGGGCCACTTTCCAGCCCGCGATGGCGCCCGCGCCGGCGTCAAGCCACAAGGCCTGCAAACGGTCCTGAACCAGATAGGCCGCCGCCACGTCCCCAGGCGCGATATCGCCGGGCAGGCGCGCGCCCTTATCCCCGGCCTGGGCGGCGTTGAACAGATGCCGCGCCGCCGCTTCGATTACATCGTTCGTCATGACCGATTACTCCTTTTCCGCCACCAGCATGGTGAAGATATCACCAATGGATTCGCGGATGGTTTCCTTCAGTCCCGCGCCGGCGAACAATTCGGCCTGCATTTCAATGGTCGGCACCACATTGCCCCAGATCAGTTCGTTGAATTGCGTCTGCACGGCGAAATCGAAACTGGGATCGCGCAGGCCGGCCAGATCGGAAGGGTAGGTCTCGTCCAGAATAAACAGCATGCCGCCAGGCTTCAGCGACTGGGCCACATCCTGGACCACGCTTGCCCGGATGCCGTCATCAATTTCGTGCAGCACTTCCATCATGATGGCCAGATCGAATTCCCCCGCATGGCCGATGCCGTCCGCGCCGACCGCCTCCACCGTAATCCGATCGGCGGCGTCCGAGGCGGCGACGTTGGCCTGTGCCTGACCGACGCCGTGGGGATCAATATCGACGCCAACACATTCGCAGTTCGGCCAGGCCTGGGCGATCTTGATCATCAAACCGCCAACGCCACAGCCCACGTCGAGGATTTTGGCGCCCGCATCCAGCCTGTCCTTCAGACCGGGAACGCCCGCCAACATGCGTCCCGCCAGCAAGGTGTGGAAGCCGGCGGTCGCATCCCCCACATGGCGGGAGAAGTCGTCGCCATGGTCCTGAAAGGTATGGGTTCCGCCGGTGCGAAAATATTCAGGATAACTGCGCAAATCGTCGCTGCCGAAGTTTACGGTGCTGGCAATATATGCGGACAAATTGCGGGGATCGCCGGCATTCACCAACACCGCGTCCATCATTTCGGCCAGGCGGAAACCGCCACCATCTACAGCCTCCAGCAAACCGTAGTGATACCCCGTACGGCACCAGACATCGATGTAGAGGGGATGGAGCTCCATGTCCGCCGCCAGTTTGGCCGCGGTATAGCCACCCTCCCCCGCTTCATGAATTTTCTTGAACAAGCCCATTTCCGTGCCCATGGCCATATGGTGGACGGCGTGGAAGCCTTTCAAATAATCCCAGATCTTGTCTGTCGGTTTCGCTTCTTTTGCATCTGACATATTTATATGCTCCTCAATACTATTTCAGGGCGGCGAGGGCGGCGGTGAAGCCGGCCAAGGAGACCGGCACCGTGATCTGCTGCTGCCGGCTGTCATGAAAGGCCAACTTGGCCAGACGCCCGGCCTTTAAACTCTTCAGCAAGTCGCCGACCAGAGCCATACGGGTGTGACAACCGTTGGGCAGGCAGATTTCCACCGGGATTTTCACGGTTTCGCCATCGTCAATTTGCAGCAATAATCCGCCTGGCAAATAAACCCCCAGGGGCAGGGTCAAAAACACCATGGCCGGCTTATCCGGCTCCGGATAGCGCACGCCAATTCGCAGGACGTCGCGTTTATCCTTGGCGCTTTTGGCGATTTGCATGATGAAACAACGTTCCGGGCCGCCCTCGTCCTTGGTTTCGCAGCGCAGACGCCAGTCCTGATAATCCTTCTCGCGCGCGGTAATCGCCTGGGCCGGCGCCAGGCTGATCAGCAAATACAGAGACACCGAAACAATGGCGATCAGTCGGGCGTGTGCGAGCATAATATTCTTTCCAGTGCTGCGGCAAGGATAGAGAACGATCAACGGACTTGGAAATGTAACCGCTTTGCGCCGGGCGCAACAACTGCTTTGCGTCTTTCGCCCTGGCCCGCCTCTTGCCATACTGGACGCTCAGAATAGCGAAGGATCGAACTGACATGACCACGATTTCACTAAGCGCCGCGAATACATTGCCCAACGACGGCCCCGACGGCTGCCTCGTCGGCCGGATTTGGCTGCCGGGGGCGGATGGCGGGCCAACGCCGGTTCTGATCAGGAATGGCGGTGTCCATGATCTTACCGGGGTCTCGCCCACGCTGGCCGGTTTGCTGGCGCTGGACGATCCGGCGGCGGCGGCGCGGGCGGGCGGAGGCGAACGCCTGGGCGATGTAGAGGCGATCCTGGCCAACAGCGCCCATCAGAGCCTCGACGTAAACCAACCCTATTTTCTGGCGCCCGCGGATCTGCAAGCGCTGAAGGCCTGCGGCGTGACCTTCGTACGCTCCATGCTGGAGAGGGTGATCGAGGAAAAGGCCAAGGGCGATCCTGATCAGGCGGCCGAGATCCGCGTGGTGATCGGCGATGAGATCGGAGAATCCCTGGCCGATGTTGTTCCCGGCTCGGACGAGGCGGCACGGATCAAGGCGGTTTTGACCGAACGGGGCATGTGGTCGCAATACCTTGAAGTCGGCATTGGCCCCGACGCCGAAGTGTTTACCAAAGCTCAGCCCATGGCGGCGGTGGGCACGGGGGCTGAAATCGGCATCCACCCGAAATCTACCTGGAACAATCCCGAACCCGAAGTCGTTTTGTCCATCGCGCCCTCGGGCAAGATCGTCGGCGCCTGCCTGGGCAACGATGTGAATTTGCGCGATTTCGAGGGGCGCAGCGCCTTGTTGCTGGGCAAGGCCAAGGACAACCGCGCCTCCTGCGCCGTGGGCCCGTTTATCCGCCTGTTCGACGACGGCTTCAACCTGGACCATGTGCGGGCCATGGAAATCTCTCTCACGGTCCAGGGTACCGATGGGTACGAGTTGCAGGGACAATCGTCCCTGGCCGAGATCAGCCGCGATTTGGCCGATCTGGCGGCCTATGCCCGCGGCCCCCACAATCAATTCCCCGATGGCCTGTTGCTGTTCACCGGCACCCTGTTCGCACCGACCGAAGACCGGGACAGCCCTGGCCAGGGTTTTACCCATCATCTGGGCGATATCGTCACCATCGCCAATCCCATGCTGGGCAGCCTGACCAACCAGGTCAACCATACGGACAAGATCCCGCCCTGGACCTTTGGCATCGGCGCCCTGATGGCTAATCTGGCGGGGCGGGGCCTGTTATGAGCCCGGAGGTTGGGCAACTGCTGGCCGGCATCTCCACCGCCACGGTGACCATGCAATTGCTGAAACGGGGCCTGCGTAATTGCTTCATTGTCGGCGCCCAGCCCTTGAACCCGGACAATTGTCAATTTGTCGCGGAGGCCTACACGCTACGTTTCATTCCCATGCGGGAGGATTTGAGCCGGGTCGAGGTGCTGGGCGACCCGGAATATCCGCCGCGCAAGGCGGTGGAAGACATTTCCCCCGGCATGGCCCTGGTGATCGATGCCCGTGGCGAGCCGGGCGCCGGGGTGATTGGCGATATATTGGCGGCCCGGATGGCGGAACGGGGCGTGGCGGCGGTGGTCAGCGACGGCCCCGTGCGTGACGGCGCCGTGGTGGCGGCCGGTAAACTGCCGGTCTATTGCCCAGGCCATGCGGCGCCCGCCAGCCTACACCGCCATTTCGGCGCCGATCTGCAATGCCCCATCGCCTGCGGCGGCGTCGCCGTTATCCCCGGCGATATTCTGGTCGGTGACAGCGACGGCGTTGTGGTGATCCCGGCGGCCATGGCGGAGGAGGTCGCCAGAGACGGCGCGGAACAGGAACGCATGGAAGGGTTTTTGAAATCCCGCGTCGAATCCGGCCACCCCACCATCGGCACCTATCCGCCAAATGCGAAGACGCTGCAGGCCTATGAAGATTGGAAAAATTCCAATTAGTCCCAAAAAGTTAAGGCTCGGGCTCAGGCTTCGTGAATGGCGCCCTCGCCCGGCTTTTTGGTCAGGGCGGTGAGCATGTTTTCCACCACGTCGCGGCTCAACCCGCGGGTGATGAAGACGATGCGGGAGCGGTGATCGTCGTCGGGCCAGGCATCCAGTTGCACGGGTGGGTGAAACATATGCTGGACGCCGTGGACCACCACCGGGGTTTCGCTTTCCGCGACGTTCAGCATGCCCTTGATGCGCAGGATATCATCGCCGCGATAGGTGGTGAGCAGTTCCAGCCAACTGGCGACCTGATCCCATGGCAGGCGCTCTTCCAGATAAACGCAATAGGCCTGGATTTGATCATCGTGGCGGTTGACGTCGTGGGCGTGGTCGTCGCCGTGATCGTCGCCGTGATCGTTGTCGTGATCATGACCATCTTCATAGGCTTCCGCCCGCAGCCAGCGCTGTACGTCCAGGCTTTTCGTTTCGGGATCGTAGAGACCGGCATTGAACAATAATTCGGGGTCGATATCGCCGTTCGCGGCCCGGTGAATGCCGGCGGCGGGGTTCAGGCCCCGCAGTCGATCTTCCAGGGTGGTAATGGCGTCATCGTCCGCCATGTCGACCTTGGTAATGACCACCCGGTCGGCCACCGCCGCCTGTTTCACGGCCTCGTCATGCTTGGCCATGGTATCCACGCCCAAGACCGCATCCGCTGTGGATATGACCCCGTCGAGGCGGTAGCGGGACATCAGGAATGGATCGGACATCAGGGTGTGGAGGATCGGGGCGGGATCGGCCAGGCCGGTTGTTTCGATCACCAGGCGGTCAAAATCCGGTATTTCCTGCTTTGCCCGGCGCTTGAACAGATCCTTCAGGGTGTCCACCAAATCGCTGCGGATGGTACAGCACAGACAGCCGCTGGACATCAGCACCACGTTGTCGTCCACATGCTCGACTAGCATGTTGTCGATGCCGATTTCGCCGAATTCGTTGATCACCACCGCCGTTTTGGCCATATGGGGATGCTGGATCAGGCGGTTCAGCAGGGTCGTCTTGCCGCTGCCCAAAAAGCCGGTGATGACCGATACGGGCAGGCTATCGACCTCAACTTTGTTCATTCCCGCCATCCTCAAGATCGTTCACGATTGGTTTGAAAGGCAGCACTAGCATCCAGAGCAGATTGGCGCAAACCGTGCCGCCATAGGCGCGCAAGCCAATCTCCATGGCCTCGTGCCCCCCAACCGGTTGATCCCGGTAGGAGCCGAACAAACGGTCCCACCAGGGCAGATTGAAGCCGAAATTGGTGTTGAATTCCCCTGGATTGACCGAATGGTGCACCCGGTGCATGTCCGGCGTCACCACCATAAGGCGCAGCCACCGGTCCAGACCAAGGGGCAGGCGCACGTTGGCATGATTGAACATGGCGGTGCCGTTCAACAGCACCTCGAATATCAGCACGGCCAGTGCGGCGGGGCCAAGGATCAGCATCAGGGTGAGCTTGATCACCATGGAGACGACAATCTCCAGCGGATGAAAGCGCAGGGCCGTGGTGACATCGAAATCCAGGTCCGCATGGTGCATGCGGTGCAGGCGCCAAAACAGCGGGATCTTGTGGAACAATCGGTGCTGCCAATAGATCGCCATGTCCAGCAGGGCGGCGCCGGCGGCCACTTCCAGCCAGTAGGGCCACTCGATCAGATTAAACAGGCCCCAGCCCTTTTGTTGGGCCCAGATGGCGGCGCCGACCGCCAGAATGGGAAACAACAGCCGCACGACAATTGTGTTCACCACGACAATGCCCAGATTCCCCCCCCAACGGCGCCATTTGCTCTGGCGCAGGGCGCGGCGGGGGGCGGCCAGTTCCCATAATGCCATGAGAACCAGGATACCTAGAAAAATCGACAGGCGGATGGCGCCTTCATTTTGCATTATGCTGTCCGGCATGATCGATATCCTGTTCGACGGCCCAAAAGTGGCCACACATACGCTGATCCTGGCCCATGGCGCCGGCGCGCCCATGGATAGCCCCTTCATGGCGGTCTTCGCCGATGGATTGGGCGCCCGGGGCATCCGGACCGCCCGCTTTGAATTCCCATATATGGCCCTGCGCCGCGCCGCTGGCAAGAAGCGCCCGCCCGACCGCCAGCCCATTCTATTACGGACTTGGCGGGATGTTATCGCCCAGGTCGGCGATCAACCCATCCTGATCGGCGGCAAATCCATGGGTGGGCGCATGGCGTCATTGTTAGCGGCTGACGAAGAGCCGCCCGAAATATCCGCCTTGGTTTGCCTGGGCTATCCGTTTCATCCCGCCGGCAAGCCCGACCGTCTGCGCACGGAGCATCTAGGCGAACTTTCCCCGCCCAGCCTGATCGTGCAAGGCGAGCGTGACGCCCTGGGCAACCGGGACGAGGTGGAAGGCTACACCCTGTCGAAAAACATCCAAATCCATTGGTGCCCCGACGGCGACCATGACCTGACCCCGCGCAAACGCTCCGGCCACACCCAGGACGGCAACTGGCGGGGCGCCATGGACGCGATCGCTGGATTCCTGGGCTCGATCTAGGCAGAAATTCTATGTTTGCCGGTCGAGCTTTTCATTGATCGCGGTCAGCGTTTCCAAACACCGCTCACCGGTTTGCAGCACGGCCAGCATTTTGACCGCAATCACAATCGCGGCCACCGCCAAGAAACGGCCGGGACCGCGGCATCATCCTCTTCGTATCGCGCCTTCAAGGCATGGACCCAGGCCCTGTCAACGAAATCTTTGCCTAAAATGACCACCCTTTGTCTTGCCCCTGGTGGTCGGGACGTGTATCACCGCCATCCGGGCTCACCTTGCGAATTGACCGCCCGTGGCGAGGACCATTGTAATGCCGACGAAAGCGCCAGATCAGCCGAACCTAGACGAACTGCGCCGTCAGATCGATGCCATCGATGCCGATATGCACGAGAAAATCGTCCAGCGGATGGCGCTGATCGATCAAGTGGCCAAGGCCAAGCAGAATACGGGCGGCAATGCCCTTGCCATGCGGCCGAACCGGGAAGCTTCCATGGCGCGGGGTCTGGCGGAGCGGCACCACGGGCAGCTGCAGACGGCGTCCGTGATCCGTATCTGGCGCGAGTTGATCAACGGCGCGACGGCCCTGCAAGGCCCCTTGACCGTGGCCGTTTGCGCGCCGGAACGTTCCGTCGGGTATTGGGACCTGGCGCGCAATCATTTCGGCTCTGCCGTGCCCATGTCCCTGCACACCTCCCCCTCGCTGGTGCTGCGCCTGGTCGATGACGAGCCGGGCGCCATCGGCCTGCTGCCGTTTCCCCAAAACGGCGAGGAGGCGCCCTGGTGGCCGGCGCTGGCCTCGCAGAGCGACGGGCAGGCGGGCCCGCGGGTGATCTGGCGGTTGCCGTTTTTTGCTTCCGCCACCGGCCGGTTCGAGCAGCTGGAAGCCTTGGCCGTGGCCAAGATGACGCCGGAGGCCAGCGGCAATGACGCCACCTTGATTGCCGTTGAAACGGATCAGGATGTCTCCCTGGCGCGGGTCGTGGGGCAATTGGGCACCTGCGGTTTCACGCCCCATCCCCTGGCGGTGCAGGAATTGGCGCATTCGCATCAGCGCCTGCAATTGATTGAATTGGACGGGTTCGTGACCCAGGATAATCAAGGCATGAAACAGTTTCATGAGAACCTGGCCGACGATCTATCCCGTGTCGCTATTCTGGGCGCCTATTCCAAGGCCTTGAGCCTGGATGTGGAAAAGTTGGAGCCATGACCACGCCAACGCCTATCAGGGGCATCATGGATATCTCGCCCTATGTGGGCGGCGATGCTTCCGTCGAGGGCCTGGCCCGGGTCATGAAGCTATCCGCCAACGAAGGTGCGACGGGCCCATCGCCCAAGGCCATTGCGGCCTATACCGAGGCCGGCGCCAATCTACACCGCTACCCCGACGGCGGCGCGGCGGAACTACGCGCGGGTCTGGCGGAAATGTATGGACTGGATGTCAACCGGTTGATCTGCGGCAACGGTTCGGACGAAATTATCAGCCATCTTATCCATGCCTACGCCGGGCAGGGCGATGAAGTGGTCTATTCCGAGCACGGATTTCTGATGTATCCCCTGGGCGCCATGGCATCCGGAGCCACGCCGGTGAAGGCTAGGGAGGACAACTTCACGGCCACCGTCGATGGCTTTCTGGCCGCGGTGACGGAGCGGACAAAAATTGTCTTCGTGGCCAATCCCAATAATCCCACGGGCACCTATCTGCCGCAGGCGGAGCTGGTGCGCCTGCGCGCCGGCCTGCCCGACGATGTCCTGTTGGTGATCGATAGCGCCTATGCGGAGTTCGTCAGCCGCAATGATTACGCGCCGGGCATCGAAATGGTTTCGGCCCATGACAACGTGGTGATGACCAGGACATTCTCCAAGATCTACGGTCTGGCCGCCCTGCGCCTGGGCTGGGCCTATTGCCCGGCGGAGGTGGCGGGGGTCTTCCATAGGGTGCGCGGCCCCTTCAATGTCAACACGGCGGCCCAAGCGGCCGGTCTGGCGGCCCTGCGCGATGTCCAGCATACCGATGAGGCCCGGGCCCACAACGACCGCTGGCTGCCCTGGCTACAGGATGAATGCACCCGCCTGGGCTTGAACTATATTCCCAGCGTGGGCAATTTTCTGACCATACAATTCGAGGCAGACGGTCCCCGTTCCGCCGATGCGGCCCAGGAATTTCTGCGCACCAAGGGCATTCTGCCCCGCGGCATCGCCGGTTATGGCATGCCGGACTACCTGCGCTTCACCATCGGCCTGGAAGATGAAAACCGATCCGTCGTGGCGGCCCTGGAAGAATTCTTGAGTGCTGCGAATGGCGGCTGATACCGAAACGCCACATTTCAAGCGCATGGCCCTGATCGGGGTTGGCCTGATCGGCTCCTCGATCGCCCTATCGGCCAAGCGGGCGGGCTTGGTGGACAATATTGTCGGTTGCGCCCGGACCGCGCGGACCCGGGACAAGGCGGTGGAATTGGGCATCGTCGATGCCATGTTCGAAGATCCCGCCGAATGCGTGGCGGACGCCGATCTGGTCATCGTCTGCTCCCACCTGGGCAGCTATCCATCCGTGGGCGCGGCCATGGCGCCCGGTTTGGCGCCTGGTGCCATCGTCACGGACGTTGGTTCCGTCAAGGGCTGCGTGGCCCGCGACCTGGGCCCCCATATCCCCGACGGCGTCCATCTGGTGCCGGGGCATCCGGTCTCGGGCAGCGAAAAATCCGGACCCGAGGCGGGCTTTGCCGAACTGTTCGATGACCGCTGGTGGATCCTCACGCCCGGCGAAGACGCGGATAATTCGGTGGTGGAACGCCTGACGGCGTTCGTCCAGGCGCTGGGCAGCCGGGTCGAGATCATGGACCCCGAGCGCCATGACCTGGTGCTGGCCATCACCTCGCACCTGCCCCATTTGATCGCCTACAACATTGTCGGCACGGCGGACGACATGGAAGCGGTGACCCAGGGCGAAGTGGTCAAATATTCCGCCGGCGGCTTTCGCGATTTTACCCGCATCGCCGCCTCGGACCCGGAGTTCTGGCGCGATGTGTTCCTCAACAACCGCGAGGCGGTGCTGGAGACCTTGGGCCGTTTCACCGAGGATCTGTTCGCCCTGCAACGGGCCATCCGCTGGGGCCAGGGCGATGAATTGCTGCGCCTGTTTTCCAACAGCCGGGATATCCGCCACCGCATCATCGCCGCCGGCCAGGACACCGACGCCCCCGATTTCGGCCGCCGCGCGGAACCGTCTTCCGACGGCGATTAGGCCGTTTTTGAGATTGACCAAGCCGCCCGTTCCCCCTCCCGGCCACCCATAGATCATAATCCCAGTGGGTGGCCGGGAGGGGGAGCGGGCGGCTTGGTGATTCGATGAAAATCGAAAATGGTTTATTTCACCGCAAGCGGCGCCAATTTGGCCACGGCGACGGGACCGAGGTAGAGCTGGCCGTCCTGCAGCCGCACCGGTACGGATAATGTTCCGCCACCCGCCGCCGCCAGCAAGCCCAGAACGGCACGGGCCGCCACCGCGCTGGTTTTGCTCATGGACTTGGTGGCGACCGCCATATCAAGCAACGCGTTATGCCCCTTGATCCGCGCCGTCAGGGCGCCGATGGGCCGCATTTTGTTGTCAAGGGCCAGGCTGCCGGAGGCGGTAATGTCCACCTTGCCCCATTGCAGATGCAGGGTCCTGACCTCGACCGTGCCGCCGCCGTCACGCCATTGAGTGACGGCCGTGACGGGCGTGGCGGAGACGTCCTGGCCAGGCAAACCGGTAACTGTCGTACGCAGATCCAACAGCCGGACCGTGCGCGCCATCGCCGCCAAATAATCGGGCAGGACGCCGTCGCCGAATTCAAAGCCATCGCCGCGCAGGGCCAGGTCAACGGCATCAGCGTCATCGGGCGTCATGCGGGCGTGAAATTGCAGCCGCCGTCCCTGGGCCGCCGCCCGCAAGGTACGCGGCACGACCGTGGCGGCGCCCTCGCCG
>JAPYPT010000052.1:0-3958 GCA_029937535.1 Alphaproteobacteria bacterium | reverse complement strand
GACAGCCGTTGCAGGCGGCCCTCGGCCCCGGTCTCCACGCTGGCCATGGCTTCGCGGCTATCCAGGGTCAGTGCGCGCCAGGCGCCGCTCAGGGCCAGCTTGAACCGGTGCTGTCCGGTCAGATCGAGCAAGACATGGCGCGGTTGCCACAGATGGCGGACCGCGCTGATTTTGTCCGTCGTCCAGCGCAAGCCGCGCCGGCCGCCCCGCAAGGCAAGGCGTGGTTGGTTGATATCGACCTTGATCCGAAACGGAAAACCGCCCACGTCCAGGCCCCGGTAGGTCAGCTCCCGGGCCTGGGTACTTTGGTTGGCGCGGGCCTGAATTTCCGCTCCCACCTGACCGGCAATAAGGAACCAGGCCCCCGTCCAGGCCGCAATCACGGCAACCACCACCCCGATCAATACGTAATAACGCATGCCGCCCCACATTTTTCCGTCCCGTGCCACCAACAGCTTCGCCGTTGAGATTGGTTGTCAAACCGGCGGAGGAAGGCTATTTGATGGTCCGAGATATTAACAGGCCGTACTCTTGAATTCACCCCCACGCCCTTACACCATCCCCGACATAACCTTGCCGCCCGGCGATCTTTGGGTGTTCGGCTATGGCTCCGTCATGTGGCGTCCGGGCTTCAACCATGCCGAACGCCTGGCCGGGCGGGTATTTGGCTATCATCGCTCATTGTGTGTCTGGTCCTGGGTACACCGGGGCAGCCAAGACAGCCCCGGCCTGGTCCTTGGTTTGGATGTGGGCGGTTCCTGCCAGGGCATTGCCTATCGGGTCCCGGAGGCGGAAAAGCACGACGCGGCGGACTATCTCTATCGCCGTGAATTGGTCACGGATGGCTACGAGGCCATGCTGCATCCGGTGCACCTGGAGCGGGGGCCGGTTACCGCGCTGTGTTTTCGCGCCAATCGGGCGCACCCGCAATATGCCGGCAGGCTGGACCACCAGCATGCGGCGGAAGTGGTGCACCGCTCGTCCGGGGTTTCGGGCGCCAATCCCGACTACGTCGCCAGCGCCGTGGAACAACTGCACGCCATGGGGATCGACGACCGGGCGCTGCGGACGATCAATGGCCTGGTTCAGACGAAAAAAACTTAATCCGAACTCAGTTCTTTTTCGTGCAGCCAGGCGCCCAATTCCCCCGTGGTGCCGTCCCGGTTCCAGGCCTTCAGCATTTCCGGCGCGGCATCGGCGGCTTTCTGCCAGATCTCGGGGTCGCCGGTGTTGGTCGCAAATTCAAGGCGATGGCCGTTGGGGTCGAAACAATAGATCGACATGAACAAGCTATGATCGATGGGGCCCAGCACCTCGACGCCGTGAGATTCAATACGTTCCTTCGAGGCCAGCAAGGTTTCCATGTCCGGCACCGTAAAGGCGATATGCTGTACCCACTCGGGCGTATTGGGGTCCCGGCCCATGGCCGGTGAATTGGGCAGCTCGAAAAAGGCCAGGTAGCTGCCCGGCCCAATCTCGAAAAATATGTGCATGTAGGGATCGGGCTCTTTCGTCGAGGGCACGAAATCCTCGGAAATGGCCATGACATAATCCATGCCCATGACCTGGGTGTAGAAATCCACGGTTTCCTGGGAATTATTGCAACGAAAGGCCGCATGGTGCAGACCGGTGGTAACGGACATGGCGGGCTCCTTGGGCTAGCGATGGGCTGGTTTGAGCCTAACAAGAATCCCGGGCGGGCGCGAGGTGGATTAGATATTCAGGGTGCCGCCGTTCCGGTTCAGCCAGGCCTGCTGGTCGCTGTAGTCAGGCATCAAACCTGCCACGACGGCCCAGAACGCGGCGGAATGATTGTGATGCGCCAGATGCGAGACCTCGTGCGCGGCGACATAATCGACCACCGCCCCCGGCGCCATGATCAGGCGCCAGTTGAAGGACAATTCGCCCCGCGCGCTGCAACTGCCCCACCGGCGTTTGTAGCTTTTCACCCGCACTGATGTCGCCGAAAGGCCCAGTTGGGCGCCAAAATACGCCGCCCGGTCCTGAAATATTTCCAGGGCGTTGAGGAGATACCATTCCCGCAGGCGTCCCTGGACTTCGCCGCACCGCGCCGCACCCTGGATACGTTCCGGCACCGTGACGACGATCTCGTCCGACCGCAACTCAGCCGGCCAGGGCGCGCCATCGACGATCCGCAAGGGATAGTCATGGCCCAGATAAGTGAAAGGCTCGCCCGCCACGAATGCCTTCGCCGCCGCCTTGGGCCGGGCCGCCTGTTCCCGCAGTTTCCGCCGCACCCAGGCGCCGTGCTTGCTGAGTAGATCCTGGATCTGGCGGTCCGGCGTCCGCGCGGGTACCATGACCTGGACTTGGCCGTCGCGGATTTGCAGGCTCAGGGTACGCCGGCGGTGGGAGCGTTTGACCTCGAACTTGAAATCGTGCTGTTGGGTCATGACGGTCTGTTCAATGGCTGATTCGACTGTCGGACACAGTAGCAAATCCATTCCAGAAGGATAACAATCATGAGCAAGGCCAAGGTGCGCACCGGGATCGTCGGCGCCGGTTTCGCCGCTACTTTTCACTACCAGGCCGCCCTGCGCGTGCCCGGCGTCGATGTGGAGGTGGTGGGCGTCCACAGCCGGACCCAGGCCAGCACGGACAGCTTCGCCCAGGCCCGGGGCATTCAGGCCTTCCCCGACCTGGAGCCCTTGTTGGCGCAAATCGATGTGCTCCATGTCTGCATTCCGCCCGAACAACACGAAAGGGTCGCCATCGAGGCCCTGAAGCGGGACATCCATCCCATCGTCGAGAAACCCCTGACCGGATATTTTGGTGACGGCGGCGACAACTTCGATGGCCGCGAGGCCTCCATGGTCGAGGCCCGCGCCGGCGCCCTGGCCAGTATCGAACGCATGCTGGCGGCGGAGGCCGCCTCCAAGGCGCGCATTCTGTATGCCGAGAACTGGGTCTATGCGCCGACCATCCAAAAAGAGCGGGAGATCCTGGAAAAGACCAAGGGCCAGATCCTCTGGATGCATGGGGAGGAGGCGCATTCGGGCAGCCACGCGCCCAGCTATGGCCATTGGCATCTGGCGGGCGGCGGCGCGATGATCGGCAAGGGTTGCCATCCCCTGACCGCCGCGCTGTATTTGAAACGTGTCGAGGGCCGGGCCCGCTTTGGCGCGCCGATCCGCCCGGCGACCGTGACCGCGCGCACCCACGCCCTGACCCAATTGCCGAATTTCGTCGATACCGGCCATATCCGCGCCGACTATGTGGACATCGAGGATTTCGCCATGACCCATGTGACCTTTCAGGACGGTACCATCGCCACCCTGTTCGCCTCCGACATCGTCCTGGGCGGGGTGCATAACTGGCTGGAGGTTTGCGCCGGCAACCACCGCACCATCTGCAACCTCAACCCCTCGAACCAGATGCAAACCTATAACCCGGTGGACAGCCAGTTCGACGATATCTACGTGGTGGAAAAAATCGGCACCAAACAGGGCTGGGCCATGACCGCGCCGGATGAGGATTTCTCGCATGGTTTTCCCCAGGAGATCGAGGCCTTCTATGGCGCCGTGGCGGCGGGCGAAGGTGACGGTGATGGCGGCGGCGGGGAGATAGAGAGCAACAGCGGTCTGGCCGCCGATTGCATCGCCACCATCTACAGCGGCTATGTCTCCGCCGCCAATGGCGGGGCGGAGGAAGCGGTGACGCTGCTTTGAATGCCCTGAATACGTTGAATACGTTGAATGAATGTGCGTTCGCGTAAATCCCTGGAAAACGGCGTCCCCCGCGCATGGAAATCGGCAGGGTGGCGCAGGCCAAACGCCACATCGACCAGGCCGCCCTGGCGCGGTTTGTCGAAGGTATGCGGAAACTGCTGGAAACCCTTTGAATATTTCCCCCCGGCCAGTTAAAAAGCGCCGACCAAGCGCACCGGAGGGGTGACAGAGTGGTCGATTGTGCCGGTCTCGAAAACCGGTGTACCTTT
>JAPYPT010000363.1 GCA_029937535.1 Alphaproteobacteria bacterium | reverse complement strand
GATCCAGGGCCGCAAACACTGGAGTTTGTTGCCCTGGATTGCCGGGTCGAGCCCGGCAATGACGTAAGAATGGGGAGTGTCGTGTATTGTGTATAGTCGCCAAGCAGTACGGGTAAGTTATTGTTCAGAACAATATAGGGAGATCAAAGATGACGAAATCACCCCCGGTTACCGATTGGGCAACCGACTATGATATTTTTGACCCTGAATATGTGCGCGATCCCGTGCCGGTTTGGAACGAACTGCGCGGTCAGTGCCCGGTCGCGCACACGGAACGCCACGGCGGCTCCTGGCTGCCGACCCGGTACGAGGATTTGCAGGCCTTCGTGCGCATGGTGCCGGAGATGTCGTCGAAAGAGCCCACCGTGGTGCCGCCGCCGGCCGTCAGCGACACCGACGAATATGGCATCGAATCCCCGCCCATCACCTCCGACCCGCCGGAGCAAATTCCTATCCGCCGCCTGATCCTGCCCTATTTCACGGCCAAGGCCGTGGCACCCTACCGCGAGGGCACGGTTGAGCTCTGTCATAGCCTGATTGACGAATTCATCGATCAGGGTTCGGCCGACGCCGCCGTGCAATACGCCCAGCAACTGCCGCCACGTATCATCGCCCGCATGATTGGCGTCGATCCAGAGCGCGCCGGCGATTTTGTCGAATGGGTCCGGGGCGTGTTGGAAATCGGCCTGACCAATCCGGAATCGCGGATGAAGTACCGCCGTATCATTCGTGAATTTTTTGCCGAAATGGTCGCCGACCGACGGAAGAACCCCGGCGACGACATGATCTCACAATTGCTGGAAAAAGAGCTGAATGGCGAACCGGTGACCGACCGCACCGCCGTCGGCATGTGCAATTTGTTGCTGGTCGCCGGTATCGATACCACGTGGAGTTCCATCGGCGCCGCGCTCTGGCATCTGGCCTCCCACCCCGCCGACCGCCGGCGCCTTGCCAGCGAGCCGGATCTGTTCCCCTCGGCGATCGAGGAGTTGCTGCGCTTTTATGCCCCCGTCACCATGGCCCGTATCTGTCAAAAGGATCTCGATGTCGCCGGTGTTTCCATGAAGGAGGGCGACCGGGTTTTGCTGAATTTCCCCGGCGCCAATCATGATCCGGAGGTGTTTGAAAACGCCGATAAAGTGATCCTGGACCGGGAAAAGAACCGCCACATCGCCTTTGGCGTGGGCATCCACCGTTGCGCCGGCTCCAACCTGGCGCGCATGGAAATGGACGTGGCGCTGCGCGTCTGGATGGAACGGATACCAGAGTTCGAGCTATCCGACCCCGACGCCGTAACATGGGCCGGCGGACAGGTCCGTGGCCCGCGCAATATACCGGTGACGTTTTAGGGCCAGGCCGCAAGGCCACGGCCTCGCGTTTATCTCCGCCCTATCCAGGGAGCCCGGCGGCACGCAGGCCTTCGAGGAATTTCTCCATTTTCTCGCCGGACATCGGGACTCTTTTTTCAGTCATGCGGATATTTGTATCGGGTGCCAATTCCAGCAGCTTCACCACATCCCGCCGCGCCTCATCCAGCCGCCCGGTAAGGGCTAGCGCCGAGGCCCGTTGGCGATAGGGAGTAGGAAATCCAGGGTTCATTTCGATGCTGATGTTGCAGGCTTCAATGACTTCGTCGTATTGCCCCGCAATAAAGGCGCCCAACGCCGTACCAGAATGCCAACTTGGCCGTGCGGCGTCGTTTGGGCTTAGTTCCACGGCGCGGTCAAGAAACCTTTTGGCCCGGTCATAGTCTCCGGCAATTCCGTACGCGGATGCGGCCGTACCCAAAATGTCCGCTGAATTGGGATTAAGTTTCAGGGCGCTTTGCAGGGAATCGATGGCATCTTCCAACCTGCCTTGAAAAATTCGGACCATGCCCCGGTTGCGATGCGCGTTGGAATCCTGGCTATCCAGGCGCAACGACTCCCGCGCAGCATCATCCGCCTCCCGCAAAGCGGCTTCCTGGTCGCCATACCAGTCAAACGGCATTTGTAAGATAAGCATGCCGCACATAATACCGCGCAGCACTGCCACATCGGGATAGTCACGGACGGCCTGACGAATGAAAGGCAACAATTCGTCCCAGGTTTCCCTGGAATACTGATGCATTAAATACCGGGCCCTGGCAATGGTGTCCCACAAATTCAGGTCTCGCGACTGCAAGGTAGACCCACGGCGCAATTCCGCCTCGTCCGAGCGCGGGGCGACGGCGCGCACGATGGCCAGGGTCACTTCGTCCTGCAGATCGAATATATCAGCCAGTTCCCGGTCGTAGCGTTCCGCCCACAAATTGGTGTTGGTGGCGCCCTCCGTCAATTGCGCGCTGATGCGGATGCGGTTACCGGCTTTTCGCACGCTGCCCTGTATGACGTACCGAACACCCAAATCGTCGGCAACACGCGCGATATCCACTTCCTGACCTTTGTATACGAAGACTGAATTGCGCGGGATCACCTTGAAATCCCGGAAGCGGGACAATTCGGTGATGATGTCCTCGGTGATGCCATCGGCGAAATATTCCTGCTCCGGGTCGGTGGAACGGTTTTCAAAGGGTAGAACCGCGATCGAGGGCTGACCATCTGAGCGGACCGGCATGCTTTCAACACCGTCACCGGAGGCAAAGACCCGAACATCCTCCGCTATGTTCTTTCGCTGCCGAAGACCATGATCCACGAATTGTATCGCCAGCTTGCCGTCCAAGCTGTTGCGGGCCATTTCCGAAAGAACAACACCACCCGGCACGGCAATTTCCTGCAGGCGGGCGGCAATATTGACGCCGTCGCCAAAGATATCCTCGTCCTCGTGCATGATATCGCCGATGTGAATACCGATGCGCACCTTGATCGTTTCATGGTCTTCCAGGCCGCTTTGGATCTCCAGCGCACAGCCCACGGCATCCACGGCAGATGCGAACTCGACCAGCCAGCCGTCGCCCATGCGCTTGACCACGGTGCCCCGGTGATCGGTCACCACAGGTTCGAACAATTCACCCCGCAATTGGCGGAGCGCGGCCATGGTGCCGGCCTCGTCCGCGCCCATGAGGCGGGAATAGCCGGCCACGTCGGCGGCTAAGATGGCGGCAAGGCGTCGTTCCATTGCGTCCGGCCCGTTCTACAACGGATAGACCAAAAGGATATCGATCCGCCGGGAGTCCAACACCACCCTGCGCTCCTTGAACAGCGGCCCGTCGCCCGCCAATTCGATGACGTCGAGATATTTGCCCACCGCGAAGCTCTCCGTGCCGCCGTCCTGCATGGTGCGGATGACGTTGAAGTTGGTACGGGCGTTAAAGAGGCCGTCGGCCCCGGCATTGATCTGGCTGGGGCCAAGGATGTGGCAATAGGTGTGATCCTCGAAAATATTCGCTTCCCGCATGGCCTTGATACGGTCCGCCATCATGCCTCGGCCCTGGCAGAGCATGATGCCCATGGGCAGGCCCGCCTCGAACGTCTCGCGCGTGATGATCTGGTATGTGCCGTTTTCGGTAAAATAACCGGGCCAGCCCTCGAGCGCGCCATCATCGATGTCATGGGCATAGGCGACGATCAATTCCTCAATGTTTTCCTTCATTCCGGTCATATCAGGCGATATCCATGATCTTGCGGTAACCGGTCCAGAAACCCCGGATCGCGGTCTCCGTGGCGCGGCTCTGATCGGAGGATTCCACCTCCCGCCCGCCCATCTCCGCCAGGCCCATGGCGTCCGGGCTGCCCCGCGTGCCCCGCTGCACGAATTCATTGATGCAACCGTCTTCCAACGACACCAGACCCGAAGCCCCGGTCAGATTGCCTTGCATGACCCGCATGGCGGTCTGTTCTTCATCGTCATCTTCATAGCCCACATAAAACCAGAACAGTTCCGTCTTATCGATGCCCCGGGGCACGAAGAAGCGCACGGCCAATGAATTCAGGGTGAACTGGATCGCCAGATTGGGGAACAGCGCCTGGATGGAATGGGTAATGCCGTCCTCGAACTCCGGCCAGGCATTCAGCAGTTCGGGGGCCGCCAGACTGTCGTCGTATTGCGCGGAATGGATTTTCTCCTCTTTGTATTCCGGCGCCTCGTCGAAGGTGGCGCGTTTGGCATAGCTGATGCTGTGCCATTTATCCTCCGCCAGGATGATGCCGCCGTCCATGTCCAGGCGGTTGATTTTAAAGGTGGTGTAGAAGGTATGCAGCAAGGTGGCGTGATAGGAATCCCGCACGTTTTC
>JAPYPT010000362.1 GCA_029937535.1 Alphaproteobacteria bacterium | reverse complement strand
CACTGTCCGCGACAACAAAACGTTCCGTGTTCATGCTAAACTCCTTGCAAAGGGTGGCTTGAATCACATTTTTGGATTCAGGGGAATCCCCTAATTGTCAACAGACCCTAGAGCAACCCGCATTCAATTGAATGCGGATAAGTTGCTCGACCTTAAAGGTTTTAGCGCATGGCCTCGCGTTCAATTGAACGCGACATGCGCTAAATCGGTGAAATCGGCCTGATCCTCGGCGGATGCTTATCGGGCCGCCGGGGCGCGCAGCGGTCAAAGGTGTTGATCAGGTGCAGGCGGGTGAGGCGGGGGTCGATCACCTCGTCGATGCCGAAACCTTCCGCGGCCCGTTGGGCGCCGAGCTGGCTTTTGAAAATATCGATAATTTCCTGACGCCGGGCGGCGGGGTCTTCTGCCCCTTCATAGTCGCGGCGGTAGGCCACATCGACCGAACCTTCCACGGACATGGCGCAGATTTCCGCCGTCGGCCAGGCAAAGCCGGCGTCGCTCTCGAAGGCCTCGCCGCCGCCCATGGCATAATATCCGCCGCCATAACCCTTGCGCAGGACGACCGAGGCGCGCGGCACCGTGGCCTGGCCCATTTCAAACATCAGCCGGCCGGAACGCCGTCCCAGGCCGGCTTTTTCCGCTTCCGAGCCGATGGCGAAGCCGGGCACATCGATCAACATCACCAGGGGCAGGCCGAAGGCATCGCATAGAGCGATAAAGTGGGAAGCCTTCTCGCAGGCCTTTACGTCCAGCATGCCGGCCAGGTATTTGGCCTGGTTGGCGACAAAACCGACGGGACGGCCGTTCAGACGGGCGAACGCGGTGACGATGTTGCGCGCGTAGGATGGCTTTTTCTCGAACACGCTGCCCTTGTCGGCAATCAGCTCGATAATGCGGCGGACGTCGTAGGATTTTCGTGGATTGGCGGGAATGATTTCCAGCAATTCTTCCGCCACGCGGTCCACGGGATCGTCGGTCTGGTGGATGGGGATCGGCTGCCGGGCGTTCGACGGCAGATAGCTGAGGAAGCGTTGCACGGCGGCCAGGGCCTGGTCCTCATTGTCCACGGCCAGATCGGATATGCCGTTGCGGTTGGTCTGAAACAGCGCGCCGCCCAGGTCTTCCTTGTCGATCTCTTCGCCCAGGCCGGCCTTGACCAGGGCCGGGCCCGCCATGCCCATGGTGGAAGCGCCCTTGACCATGACCACGAAATCCGCCAGCGAGGCATAGTTCGTCGGCCCGGCGAAGCCCTGGCCCAGCATCGCCGCCGCCATGGGCACCCAACCCGAATTGCGCGCGAATAGCTGGAATACGGGGGAGGCGCCGGCGAAATGGCGGCTGTCCTGGCCGTCCTGTATGCGGTGGCCGCCGCCTTCCAGCAAGGCCACCAGGGGCATGCCGTGATCGGTGGATTTGACGATGGCCCGATTGGCCTTGGCCGCGCCATGCTTGCCCGTGCTGCCGCCCAGCACCGTATAGTCGTGCGACATGAGCGAGACCGGGCGGCCATCGATCAGCCCGGTGCCGGTGATAACCCCGTCGGCGGGGGCGACCAGGCCCTTGTTGAAGCCGGTGTCGCGCAAGGGTTCGACCAGACTGCCGGTCTCCATGAAGCTGCCGTCGTCGCATATCTTGGCGACACGTTCCCGGGCCGTGTATTTGCCATGTTTGTGCTGCCGGGCAACCGCCTCGGGCCGCCCCTCATCCAGAATGGCCGTGCGCGCCGCCTCTATATCGCGCAACAGGGCGCGCCCATCGCTGCTCTCACCGCTCATGTTTTATTCCAGTCAAAATACGCGCCTTCATTCCGCATTTGGGGTACACGTAACAAGTACATGTCCCCGCAATACTCTGCCAATGCCCATTCGGGAAAGATGGAGCATTAGGGGGACATTTACTCGTTACGTGTACCCCAAATGCGGCCAAACGCACCCCTCGGATGTCCTAGTCCGAGCCATCATAGGCCGGCGTTTGCACCACGGCGCCAGAGGTGATTAGGGCTGCGACCTCGTCTTTCGAGAAGCCCCATTCCGCCAAGCCGGCTTCGGTGTCCTGGCCCAGGCTGGGGGGCGGACCCTGTATGCCTGCTTCGGTGCGGGAGAATTTTGGCGCCGGGCCCGGCTGGGTCACGCCCATGACCTCGACGAAACTATCGCGGGCGACGTTTTGCGGGTGGCTGGGCGCCTCCGTCATGGACAAGACGGGGGCAAAGCAGATGTCCGAGCCTTCCATGATCTCGCACCATTCATCACGGGTCTTGGTCTTGAAGACCCCCTTGTAGGTTTCGATCACCGCCGGCCAGGTCTCCCGGTCCATTTGGGGCGGTAGGTTCATCTTGTCCATGCCGGTTTTCTGCATCAGTTCGTCATAGAATTTGGGCTCTATGGAGCCGATGGAGACATGCTTGCCGTCCTTGGTTTCGTAGGTGCCGTAGAACGGCGCGCCGGTATCGAGAATATTGGTGCCGCGCTCGTCCGACCAAAAGCCAGAGCCATGCATGCCGTAGATGGGCAGCATCAGATAGGCCGAACCTTCCAGCATGGAGGTATCCACTACCTGTCCCTTGCCCGAACGTTGCGCCTCCCACAGCCCGGCCATGACGCCGAAGGCCAGGAACATGGCGCCGCCGCCGAAATCTCCGGTCAGGTTCAGGGGCGGCACCGGCCCGCTGTCCTTGGTGCCGCAGGAATACAATACGCCCGAGAGCGCGATGTAGTTGATGTCGTGGCCCGCGGCGTGGCTAACGGGTCCGTCCTGGCCCCAGCCCGTCATGCGGCCATAGACCAGTTTTTCGTTGCGGGCCAGGCAGACATCCGGGCCCAGGCCAAGGCGTTCGGCGACGCCGGGGCGGAAACCCTCAACCAGGGCGTCGGCCTGTTCCACCAGGCGCAATACCGCTTCAACGCCGTCGGGGTTCTTCAGATCCACCGAGACCGATTTGCGGCCCCGGCCCAATACATCAAAGGCCGGGTTCTTGCCGGAAATACCCAGGCCCGAGGGCGCGGTACGGTCAACCCGGATCACCTGAGCCCCCATGTCCGACAGCAGGGTGGAACAAAACGGTACCGGCCCGATGCCCGCCAGTTCAACAATCTTCATGCCCGCCAAGGGTCCCATGGCCAATCTCCTCTATGTCATCATTACCAAAGTTTGAACGACAATAGCGGATGGCGGGGCCGTGGCAAATCCCTCAGATCAATGACCTTTGGTATTAATTGCTACCAATCGATGATGCCCAGCACCCGTGGCGCGGCGCTGGAGAGATCTTGCAGAAGAAATGCCGGCGCCGCGATATCATGATTGCAGCGTTGCAGATCGCGGACTTCGGCCCATGGGTATTCCGGTGCGCGGGCAGGCGCGCCGTCTGGTGAGCTTGCAGTCATGGCGGGCGCGGTCAACGCAACCAGGCCCCGGCGCAAGCGTCCCACAAAACCGCCCGTCTCCAATGATGGTTCGGGTCCCAGATAGATGACCAGGTGCTGTCCCTGGCAGGGCAGACGCAGCATGGCGCAGCTACCCGCCGCCTCTTGCAACAAGGGGTGGGCCAGGCGTTGCGGCAAACCGCCGAATTCGACCAGGTACAGGCTCAATAGAACCTTGACCGCGCCAAGGCGGTTCAACAAGGTTTGCAGTTCGTCCAGCAGATTAGGGTTGGCGGTCAAGTCGCCGCCGTGGCTCATCAACAAGGTGCGTTCAAACCGCGGCGCCTCGATGGATTGCCAATCCGGCGTATCGTGCAGATCGATATCCGTTAGATAGTATTTTCCGATGCGATGTTTGTCTTGTCTCAATTTGTTGGCCCTCAACAAGAACTCCGATGCAAAGGCCATTAAGCCCTGTAATGGGAGGCATTGGGTGGGCAAAACTGTGACAATTTCAGGGCATGAGAGAGCAATTTAACTCAGCTGTCCGTCTCCTGATCCGCGCTGAGTTCCGCCAAGGCTTCGTCGGTGGAGATGACGCGGCCGAACAAGCGCTGAAAATTGGTGATGGTGGCGTTATGGAGGTCCTCGTGGGTCGTGCCGCAAGCGTCCTCGATCAGGGTGACGCCATAGCCCCGGTCGGCGGCTTCCCGCGCCGTGGTGTCGACGCACATATTGGTGGAGACCCCGCCCATGTAAAGCTGATCCCGTCCCATGGAGCGCAGCAAATGGTCAATGCCGGTGGAGGCGAAGGCGCCGATGGTGGTCTTGTTGATGACGCTTTCGTC
>JAPYPT010000051.1 GCA_029937535.1 Alphaproteobacteria bacterium | reverse complement strand
GGTTCAATTGCTCTTTTCTTAAGAGTCCGAGCATGTTTAAAAAGAACATGCTCTAAGACATGATTTTCGTGAAGATCATCAGCCCGATAACGACGCCGGTAACCCATGTGAAGGTCTTGTTGAAGCCGGTTGTCTCCTTGCGCATCAGGATTTGGAAACACATCTTGGCGCCGGCGAAGGCCAAGGCGCACAGCCAGGGACCAAGGCCATAGATCACGGTTCTGACCCAGCGCCCCAGGGGGGGATGTTCGGCGTATACGGTGTGAAATGAATGCGCCGCCAAGAGGACCGCGGCAATAACAAAGATCGCGGTGAGCAGGCTGATTTGAGTTTTGTTACTTTCAGACATTTACAATTCCGGCCAACGGTTTTGGCCAGGGAATGGACAGACTGATTCCGGCCTTGCGTAAAATTATGCGGTATCTCAAACGCCGCCTACGGGAACCTTTAGCAAATCGCCCACGAATGAATCGCGCCAGGCAGAGACATTGTCCCGCGTCACTGTAGCCATCATACCACGCCAGCGCTCGGTCCGCTCCTCCAAGGGCATGTGCAGGGCCTTGTTCAGGGCATCCACCACGTTGTCGATATCGTAGGGATTGACGATCAGGGCACTGTGAAGCTGCTCGGCCGCGCCGGCGAATTGCGACAAAATCAGGACACCGGGGTCTTCCGGGTCCTGGGCCGCCACGAATTCCTTGGCCACGAGGTTCATGCCGTCTCGTAACGGTGTTACCAGACCGACTTGGCTGGCCCGGTATAGCCCCGCCAGGGAGCGCCGTGGATAGGAGCGGTTGACATAGCGTATGGGCACCCAATCGACATCCGCGAAACGGCTGTTAATGCGGCCGGCCGCACTTTCCAGCTCTTCGCGGATTTCAATGTAGTCCTTTACATCGCCCCGCGATGACGGGGCAATTTGCAGAAATGTCACCTGACCGCGATTGCCCGGATTGTTTTCCAGAAATCGCTCAAACGCCGCGACCCGTTCGGGCAGCCCCTTGGTGTAGTCGAGCCGATCCACCCCGAGGATTAATTTTCGCCCCGCCATGCTGCGCGTCATGCGCTCGAAATGGCGCACGGCTTCCGCCGACCAGGACATTTCGGCCATTTCGTCCGCATCAATGCCGATGGGATAGACACCCGCGCATATGGTGCGGCCAAACGCCGTCAGTCTGCCGTCTTCGCCAATGCTGCCGGCGGCTTCATAGATGACGTAATCCTGAAAGGCGACCAAATCCGTGGCAGTTTGAAATCCGATCAGGTCGTAGGCAAATAGCGCCCGGACCAGCGCCTGATGATTGGGCAGCGTGGCCAGGACCTGGGGCGCGGGGAACGGGATATGCAGGAAAAACCCGATGCGCTGCTCTATGCCCATGCGCCGCAACTCCTCGGCGCAGGCGATCAGCTGGAAATCGTGCACCCAGATCAGGTCGTCCTCTTCCAGCAACGGCGCCAGGCCGTAGGCAAACCGGGCGTTGACGCGGTAATACCGTTTGTCGAAGCGCCGGTCGAAGGCGGCATGGTCGATGCGGTAATGGAACAAGGGCCACAACGTGCTGTTGGCGAAACCATTGTAGTATTCGTCATAGTCTTCATGACTAAGGTCGGTGGTGGCGATGGTCACGCCGTCGACATGCTCGGTATGGATGGCGGTGGAAACGCTTTCGACGACTTTACCGCTCCAACCAAACCAGATGCCTTCATATTTTTTCAGGGCGGCATAAATCGCCACCGCCAATCCGCCGGCCGAGGCCTTATCCTTGGGGCCCGGCACCGCGACACGGTTGGAGACGACGATCAGACGGCTCATACAACATCCTCCCACGAACGGCTTAGGCGAATGGCGCTATTGATAATCCCCACCAGGGAATAGGTCTGGGGATAGTTGCCCCACAGCTCCCGGGTTTGGGGATCTATATCTTCCGACAGCAAACCGGAGTGGTTGCGGCATTCCAGCATGGCATCGAAAATAGCGCGCGCTTCATCGGTCCGGCCCATGAGGGCCAATGCTTCGATATACCAGAAGGTACAGATGTTGAAGGCATTTTCCGGTTCGCCAAAATCATCTGGTGCTGCATAACGAAACATAAAACTGCCCTTGAGCAGCCTTTCTTCCAACTTCTCCACCGTGCTTTCAATGCGTGGATCGTTGGGGGGCAGAAACCCAAGTTCCGGCATCAAAAGCAAGCTGGCGTCCGGATCGCCGCCGCCGAAGGCATCCGAGAACATGCCCTTGTCCTCTTCCCAGGCGCGTTCAGTAATAACATCATGGATTTTCTGCGCCCTGGCCCGCCAATGGCCGGCGCGTTCGGTCAAATCCAGGTGCTGGGCGATCTTCGCCAGCCGGTCGCAAGCGGTCCAGCACATCAGGCTGGAATAGGTGTGAACCTTGGACATGGTCCTCAATTCCCAAAGGCCGGCATCCGGTTGATCGTGCAGGGCAAAGGCGCGGTCGCCTATCTTCTCAAGCAGTACAAAATCCTGCCGGGTCAATTGCCGCAACAATCGCCGGTCAAAAAATGCCTGGGTATTGGATAGAATCACTTGGCCATAAACGTCGTGTTGTTTGTGTTCAAAAGCCTGATTGCCGACGCGCACGGGGCCCATGCCGCGGTAACCTGACAGCGAGGTTACTTCCCGCTCCGTCAGGCTGCTTTCCAGACCGATGCCATAGACCGGTTGCAGGTGAGTGGCTTCATCTGAATCGGTTAAATTTCGTAGATAACGCAGGTAGCCTTCCATGATATCGACGGCGCCGAGGCGGTTGAGGGCCCGAACCACGAAATAGGCATCCCGCAGCCAGCAAAACCGATAATCCCAATTCCGTTCTGAATTGGCCGATTCCGGAATTGAGGTCGTCATGGCCGCGATGATCGCGCCCGTCTCTTCAAACCAGCACATTTTCAAGGTGATGGCGGCGCGGATCACGGCTTCCTGATAATCCAGCGGCACGGCGAGGTGACGCACCCATTCGCGCCAATAGGCGACGGTATTGTCAAGGAAATCAGAGGCGGCATCGCGGACCGAACGGGTAAAACTTTCGTCCGGTCCAAGGAACATGGATATAGACTCTTCCAGATGAAACGGCGTTCCATTTAGCAGATAGGCAACCGGTGCGTCCGTGGTCAGGCGCATGGCGAAATCCGGACCCACATAACGTATATGGTTGGACCCATGAGTGGTCTGCGGTTTCGTGGCGCCATAGTCGAACATGGGCGCTAGGTGGATGCGAATGCGCGGCGTGCCACTCACCGGGCGAATAATGCGGGTCAAGGCGATCGGCCGGTAACGCCGTCCGAACTGATTGAAGCGCGGTGCAAAATCAACAATTTCCAATGATTGCCCATCTATATCCGTAAGGGTTGTCACCAGAACCGCGGTGTTTTCGAGATAATGCTGATGGCAGCTCGTTTGGTTTTCGAGTTCGACGGCAAACACGCCGTCACCGTCCAAATCCCCGTCATCGGCAAGCAATTCGCAAAACACGGGGTCGCCATCAAACCGCGGCATGCAACACCAGACAATCCGTCCCTCGCGGTCGATCAGGGCGTTGACCACGCAATTTCCGATGACACCAAGATCCAGATTGCTTTCCGTCATTACCGCGAAACCCCCGTCGCCGACAATGTTTTGAATTCTCCCAGCCAATGCCTCAAGGCGTTGACGGATGGGACCCGGTGCCGGGCGCAGGTCTTGCCATTCCCTACCTTGATTGTCACCCCGCCCATCTTGTTGACGACGGCAAAGGCATCCTCGTCCGTGGTGTCGTCCCCGGCATAGACGGGAGACCGGCCGCTGAAGGGCGCCAGGGTCATGAGCGAGGCGACGGCGTCTCCCTTGTCGTGACCCGCCGCCCTGATCTCGCGCACCATCTTGCCATCGAGTACGAATAATTCTTTGCCAAACCTGGCGGCCAACCGCCGCGAAATCTTGTCGCAGGCATCTTCAAGTTCGGGCATTTGACGAAAGTGCAGCGCTAGGGAGCGTCCCTTGACTTCCAATAACAGGCCGGGGTGGGTCGTCACGAAGGTTTCCAATTCGCGGCGAATCCTATCCAGGGCTTCGCGGGGGATGTCTTGCTGCCGGATGGTGCCATCGGGCGTGCGCAATTCGTGGCCGTGGTGGCCCGCAACAACTTTGACCGCGCCATTCAGAAAGGCATCGAATTGCTCAATCGCCCGGCCCGTGACGACAGCCAGCGCGCCGCCCAGCGTGTCTTCCAATTCCGCAAGCAAGTTTGAAAGATCGGCGCCCAGCTCGATGCCTTCGGGCCGCTCGGCGATTTCGACCAAGGTGCCGTCAAAATCGAGGAAAAGCGCCCAATCGGCCTGTGGTTTCGGCAAAGTCATGACGGCAAAACTTTAATCCCAATTTTTTCGTCTCCAGACTTTAATTTATCACCGGTGCGGCTCAGTTCAACCGCACATATTCGAAATCCGATACCTGATTATTAATGCCGCGCGCGGGTGGGGCGATCCAGTTGGCGTATTTTCCGGGTTCCGTGACCGGATGCATCAGGCTGATGACATAGGCGCGGTCCTCGTCCGTGGGCAGCCAGTCGCCGTGGTTTTTCGTCCAGTCGGCTTCGCTGATCACCGTGCCGTCGGGGTTGACCCGGTTGCCGGACAGGTTTTCGAGGTTAAAGCTGCCGATTTTCCGGTTGAAGGCGCGATGGGGCAATTTCAATTCAAAATCGATGCCCTGGCGCTTGATGGTCTGGTTCCAGCGCCGCACGCCCCGGGCGCAATCGGTGACATAGTCGTCGCGCAGGCGTTCGTTGATCACGGTCAGGGCGTTGTCCTCGCGCATGACGAACTTGCCGCCCTCCAACTCCAGGATGGGATAGACGTCGTCGCCCAGCTTATGATCGTCGTCAATCTTGGTTTCCTCGAACCGGCCTTTCAGGCCCATGGCATAGAAGTTGGCGGCGTTGGTGGAGCGTTCGGAGCCGAACAGATCGAGCGAGACCGAGAAATGGAAATTCAGATATTTTTGCAGGGTGGGCAGATCAATGCCGCCCATCTCCCGCACCTTGTCCTCGCCATGTTCCTTCATCAATTCGCAGGCCCGTTGGATAATCCGGCTAACGCCGGTTTCACCCACGAACATATGATGAGCTTCTTCCGTCAGCATGAAGCGGCATGTGCGCGAAAGCGGGTCGAAGCCGCTTTCCGCCAATGAGGCCAATTGATACTTGCCGTCGCGGTCGGTGAAGTAGGTGAACATAAAGAACGACAGCCATTCGGGCGTCTTCTCGTTGAATGCGCCAAGAATGCGCGGCTTGTCCACATCGCCGGAGTGCCGTAGCAGCATCTGCTCGGCCTCCTCCCGTCCATCGCGGCCGAAATAGCCGTGGAGGAGGTAAACCATGGCCCACAGGTGGCGGCCTTCCTCCACATTGACCTGTAATAAATTGCGCAGGTCGTAGAGGGACGGCGCGGTCAATCCCAATTGCCGTTGTTGCTCCACCGAAGCGGGTTCGGTGTCGCCCTGGGTGACGATCAGCCGGCGCAGGTTGCCGCGGTATTCGCCGGGTACGTCCTGCCAGGCGGCCTCGCCCTTATGTTCGCCGAAATTGACCTTGCGGTCCTGCTCGCGCTCGGCCAGGAAGATGCCCCAGCGGTACTCGGGCATTTTTACGTAGCCGAAATTCGCCCAGCCCTTCGAATCGACGCTGATCGCGGTGCGCAGATAAACCTCGTTGGCCTGAAAATCCGTCGGCCCCATTTCCTGCCACCAATTCAGAAAGTTCGGCTGCCAGGCCTCCAGGGCCCGTTGCAGGCGCCGGTCCTCGGACAGATCAACATTGTTGGGGATGCGTTCCTGATAATCAATGGCCATGGCTCAGACCCTCCTTTTGTCGAATTCACTACGTTGGCCGCTGCCATAGAGGGGCAGGGCGCCGGTTTCGCCAACCGCGTTGGGGCGCTGGAAGATCCAGTTCTGCCAGGCGGACAGGCGTGAGAAAATTTTGCTTTCCATGGTTTCCGGACCGCCAAACCGCAAGTTCGCTTCCATGCCGGTCAGGGCGTCGGGGGAGAAGGCGGCGCGTTCCTCGATGGCGATGCGCACTTCGTCTTCCCAATCGATATCGTCGGGGGCAAAGGTGACCAGGCCGGCTTGTTCCGCCGTCAAGGCATCCATGGCCTCGCCCTGGCGCTGTTCCAGGCCGGCGACGGCGCCGGGATCAACAAGACTGCGGGATGCCAGGCGGGTCAGGCCGTTGACCATTTCATAGGCGCCGAAATTCATCGCCGTCAGCGTCACCTCTGCCTCCGCCCGGTTATCTCCGTCGAACTGGCCATCCAGCATGTAACTTCGGTCAGCCGCCAGGGCTAACTCCAGCAAGGTCCCGGTGAAACAGCTTCCCGGCTCGATCAGGGCAAACATACTGCGCGAAGTTACATCGAGACGCTTCAAGGTTCGTTTGAGATACAAGGTTACCTCGCGCACCAGCCAATGGTCCTGGTTGGCGGCCAGGGCGGCATCATGGGCGGCCACCAGATCGCTCTCGCCACTGGATTGAAACAGCCAGGTGCCGATTTCGTTCTCGTTGGTCCGCAGATGCAGAATGGCGTCGTCCAACTCGCGCGCCAGGCGCAGGGGCCAATAGGTATCGCCCATTGCCTGAATGGCATCGCCGTCCGTGGGGGGCGCCTCGTGGGGGGCCTGGATGTGTATGGTCGCGGTACGGGCCGCGCGGTCTATGTCCAGCGACAGCGTTGAATAGCGGACCCGATCGCCCTCGATGGTGCGTTCCAAGGGTGTTAGGACAATGCCTTTGGCATCGGCCGGGCGGTCGGATTGGCTGACCGCGTGGGCGGCGCGGGCGGCCACCGCATCGGCGAATTTTGAACGCGGCGCGGCCTCGTCAATCAGCCGCCAATCGACGGCGCGCTGGCCGCGAATGCCTTCTTCCAATGTGCAAAAGACATCGGCCCGGTCCCGGCGAACCATGCGCTTGTCCGACAGCCGGGTCAGCCCCCCGGTGCCTGGCAGCACGGCCAACAGAGGCACCTCCGGCAGGGACACCGTGGTGGCGCCGTCGTCGATCATGACAATCTGGTCGCAGGCCAGGGCCAGTTCATAGCCGCCGCCCGCACAGGGGCCGTTGACGGCCGCGATATAGGTTTGACCGGAATGGGTGGAGGCATCTTCGATGCCGTTGCGGGTTTCGTTGGTGAACTTGCAAAAATTGACTTTGTGATCGTGAGACGAGGTCGCCAGCATGCGGATATTGGCGCCGGCGCAGAATATCCGTTCCTTGGCCGAGGTGACGACCACGGCGGCGACTTCCGGGTGTTCGAAACGCAGGCGTTGAATGGCGTCGTGGAGTTCGATATCCACGCCCAGATCATAGGAATTCAGCTTCAACTCATAACCGTCGCGCAGGCCGCCACCTTCATCCACGGACATGGCCAAGGTGGCCACGCGGCCCTCCACCGACAATTGCCAATGACGGTAGGCCGCCGGTTCCGTCCGAAATTCAATCATGCGTTCCGCTCCCCATATCGAATAGGCAATATAATGCATAAAATAACAACGGCAAGCATTATTTCGCATGTTATCCTCTGCCCCGAACACCCTCCCGGTAAAGGATATAGATGCCCGTGGCGATCAGGATGGACGCGCCGCCAAGGGTCCAGAGATCGGGCAGGTCGCCGAACACAGTGAAGCCGAACAAGGTGTTCCATGGCAGCGCCGTATAGGAAAGCGGGGCCAGGACGGCGACCGGGGCATATTCAAAGGCCCTGATCAAGGCGTAGTGTCCAAGCCCGCCAATAATGCCCAGGGATGCCAGCATCAACCAATGCTGGAGATCGGGCGGCGCTTGCCAAAAAAACGGCACGACAAGGCTGGACAGGCCCACGCCGACGATCGCGGTGAAGAATAGCGAGGTTACCGCGTCATCCTTGCCGGCGATCATGCGGGTAAATATCTGATACAGGGCATAACCGAAAGATACGCTCACCAACAACCAGGCCGCCCAGTGCATGACGCCAAGACCGGGCCGCACGATGATCATGGCGCCCAGAAAACCGATCAACACAGCGCTCCATCTATGGCGGCCAACGACCTCGCCCAGCAAGGGAACGCTCAGGGCCGTGACCAGCAGGGGCGAGAGGAAGCTGATCGAAACCGCGTCCGCCAGGGGCATATATTGTATGGCCAGGAAAAAGGCGACCGTGCAATACAAAAGCAGGATGGAGCGGATCAGCTGCAGGCCCAGGTGCTTGGTCCGTATCAGACCCAACCGGCGCCTGGGGAAAAAGATCACAACCATGACGACGAACAGCGTGGAATACCGCGCCCAGACGATCTGCGGCACGGTCAGGCTCTGGCCCAGATACTTGGCCAGCAGATCCATCACGGAAAATAGGAAAATGGCGCCGACAGCCAGCAGAATTCCGGCAAGCTGATTACGCCCTCGCGCCGCTGACTTTGCCGCCGTTTCCGGCGTATCAGACTTATTCACCTAGTTCAGTCGTCCCAATGCCTTGGCCATGAGCATGTACAGCTTACCCACATCTGATGACAGCAGTACGGCCGCCAGGATATCCTCGGGATCATTGTCCTCCGCCAGCTCCAGCGTTTCCTGGAACTGACCCAGATAGCGGTCCACATGTTCCCGGAAGGCCAGGTCATCCTCGTAGTTGGTGCGGATGGCCTCGAGCGAGAAACGGTCGCGGTTGCGAACGATACGGCGGGCAAAAATGCCTCGATCGCCTTCCAGATAGCGCTCCCAGGCATCCTCGGGAATGTTCTTTTCCAAGGCCCGGTCCAGATCGACGGCCAGGGAATTCATCCGCTCCGTGACGAATGTCATGTTCCGCATGAAGGTCTTGCGGCGATTGAGGGCGCTTTTCTCGTCGAGTGCCACGGCATCTGAAATGGCTTTTTCGCTAACCTGACGAATTTCATCGGCCTGGCGGCGGTAACTGTCCCCGACCCTTGCGGCGGCCTTGCCGGTGCGTTCGGTTAACTGCTCCAACGCTTCGGCATTGCGGGCCAATTCGGCCCCCAAAGCGGCAAGGCGTTTCTCGGTACCCTCCGCGGAAGAGGAGAGGTCCTCGATAGTGCCGCGCAAATCCTTGCTCAGAGACGCGATCGCTTGGGCAAGACGGTTGGATTCCCCGCGCAGATCATCCCCTTGATTGGCCATGTCCAGACTGGCGGCGTTCATCCTTTCCACGCTGCGTTCACCGGCGGCGGCGACATTCTGGACTTCCTGACGCACGGCGATGCCGGCGCCCAAGATGCGGGTGGCTTCCCTGTCCGAGGTCTCGCTCAACGCGGCGGTGGCGCCATCAAAACTGCCCTGGGCGTTCCGCAGCCGGGCCGTAGCCTCATCCGCCGCCTCGGCCACGCGGGAGGTTCCCCGGCCCAGTACATCGATCGACTCGGCCAGATCGGATTTGGATCGACTGGCGACCGTGTTCATCTGGCTGATGCGATCCAGCAATTCCAGGCTTACATCGCCCGACTGTTGGGTCAGGGACTGGGCTTGCGCAACGAACCGGCTCAGCGCGCCGTCAATACGCGTTTCCGCCGCCAGTGCGATGTCGTCAAGCTGGTCGCTTTGTCCATGCAGGGACTGGGCCAGTTCGGCCAGTGTCTCGACCGCCTTGTTGGAAGCGCCTTCGGCCTGGGCGCTCCCTTTACCGAGCAATTCCATGATTTGGTTCAAATATGCCCCGCCCTTGGTCGTCGTCTGGCCAAGGTTCCGTAGTTCTGCCTCCAAGGCGCTGCTGGTCTTGCTCAAATCTTCCATCGCCGACGAAGAGGCCTGGCTCAAGGCATTGGTGCTTTGCGCCAATATTGTTTCGATCTGTTCGGCTTGGCTGGTGATGTCACCGGCAATCTCTTGCAAGGCACGCGCCCGGCCATGCAGATCCTCGTTCAAGCGCGCGGCGCTTTTTTCAGCCATCCGTGCAGCCTCGCCCAGAACGTCCACCTGGCGCTCCATTACCGTGCTTAGGGCGGCCGTTTCCGACTGGGCCCGGTCGCTTGCGGCCATTATGTTTTGGGCATTCTGGCGCAGGGCGTCGCCGGTCGCATCCATGGCGGTATTGGCCTGCTGCGCGGCGGCGCTGACACCATCGGCTTCTTCCCGCAGGGAAGAGGCGGTGGCGTGGACCTGAGCCAGGGCGCGCTCGCCTTCCGCCGCCAGGGTATCGGCGGCCTCGACATAGGTCTTTTCGGTGGTGCGCAGGTTGCTCTCTGCCTCGATACCGGCCTGACGCAGACCGGTCATTCGGCTTTGCAGTGTTTGTCCCGCACTCTCCGCCCGTTCCGCGGCCGCAGCGACACTGTCCGTGCTTCTCTCCAAAGCCGCCCTTACCCCGTCGATTTTTTCCGCCGCCGTGTCGGAAATGCCAGTCACGCGCGTAACCGCGGTGTCGGCGATCTGTTCCACATCGTCGACCGCCCGCCGGCTTAATCCACCCAGCCGCTGTTCCGCCGCATGGGTCAAATCATTAACGCGGGTCTCGGTCCCTTGAGTGAAGTCGCTGACACTTTGCTCCGCCGCACCAGTCAAGTTGCTGATCTGTGTTTCGGCCTTTTGGGTAAAGCCAATCAGGCGTTGTTCCGCCGCACCGGTCAGTTCGTTGACCCGTGTCTCGGTGCCTTGGGTGAATTCGCCGACGCGCTGCTCCGCCGTACCGGTCAGCTCGTTGACCCGCGCCTCGGTCCCTTGAGTGAAGTCGCTAACGCGTTGCTCCGCCGCACCGGTCAGCTCGTTGACCCGTGTCTCGGAGCCTTCGGTGAATTCGTTGACGCGCCGCGCCGCCGTACCGGTCAGCTCATTGACCCGTGTTTCGGCCCCTTGGGTGAATTCAGTCAGCCGCTGTTCTGCTGAATCTGCCAGGTCATTGATGCTTGTCTTGGTTCCTTGGGTAAAGTCGCTGACGCGCTGTTCCGCCGCACCAGTCAGGTCGTTGATCTGTGTTTCGGCCTTCTGAGTAAAGCCAGTCAGACGTTGCTCCGCCGTACCGGTCATGTCGTCAACGCGCGTCTCGGTGCCTCGGGTAAAGTCGCTTAGGCGCTGTTCGGCTGTATCGGTTAATTGATCCATGCGTAGTTCGGCGCCCTTGGCAAAGCCTTCGATCCGTTGTTCGACGCTGGCGGTCGCATCCTCAACCTGGCTTTTCACCGCGTTTGCCACGGCATCGACACGTTCCTCCGTCCCCGATGCAAACTGTTCGATTTGTTCGGAAGCCGTCGCGGTGGCGGATGTGACCCGGTCTTCAGCGCCGTCCGTCAGGCTTTCGATCTGGTTCGCGGCCGTCGCCGCGGTTTTTTCAATTTGGCCCAGTGTCTGTTCAATTTGCTCGCCGGCCTGGTTCATGGTGTCGGCGGATTGCCGTGAGATTTCGGCGATGGCTTCGGCGCGCGTATCGAAGGTTTGATTGGTCTTGGCCATCCTTTGATCGGCTTGCTGGGCGGCTTGTTGAATGCTTGCCGCTGTTGCCGCCAATTGGCCGCCCGCGTCCACGAGGCGTGTCTCCGTTTGTCCCGCCGTTGTCTCAAGCACCTCCAAATGCCGTTGCACCCGCACCTCAATGCCTTCCGAAACCGCCGCGACCTCCGATGAAATCTGCCGCAGGACGTTGCCATCCTCGCGCAGAGCCGTGCCGGCCTGCTTGGCGACGGTATCAATCTGGGCCGATATCTCATGCAGCGCGCCGCTTTCCTGGCGCATATCCTGGCTCATCTCGCTGCCGCGGGAGATCATATCGTCAACCGCCAGGCCCAAATCCGCCACCTGGGACCGCAGGTCAGCCTCGACCTCTCCGGCTTGCCCAATGGTGCGTTGCGCCAGATCTTCGAGATATTCCACGACCGTCTCGATCCGGGTCTCGAACGCACTTTGAATTTCTGCCGCCGATTGTCCGGCATCGGCGCCAATTTTCGCCGCAGTATCGCCAGCCAATTGGGTGATATCATCAATACGCTGTTGGAAGGCGTTGGAGATGGACAGGGCGTTCAGGGCGGCCTGGCGGGCGGCGTCCTCGGCGTGATCGGTAACCATGCCGGCGCTATTCCTGAAGGCCTGGGTGATTTCTTCCGTCCGGCGGGTAACCAGGCTCGTCATACGCTGCGTATCCGCCGAAATTTGCAGCGTGCGCAACTTAAAGGCCTGGGCCACGGCCTCGGCTTTTTCCTCGCTCAAGTCGGCACTGGCGGAAATAGCGGTATTGAAGACTTCTGCCCGGCCGCGCAGATCCGCCTCGATCTTGGCCACCGTGTCGCGCAGGCCATCAACGGTGCCATCGGCCAATTCCATCAGCACGCCGCGCCGGGCTTCCAGGTCCGACACCAGGGTATCGATCCGCGTGGCGGCGTGGTCGGACATGCGGTCGATGATTTCCTTGGCCTCGAATTCCTCGCCCCGCAACCGCTCTGAAACCACATCGGCATGGCGGGCAACATCGGATGAAATGCGCCGGGCCACGTCCGCCAGGGTGGTTGCCCGTTCATCTACATTGGTGTGCAGGTTGGTCCAGTCCCGATCGATGGTATCGATCGTGGAGCGCATGTCGCCGCTGACCCGTTCAATGCGCGACAACAGGGTCGTGCTCATCTCTTCCAGGCGGCGCACGGCCTCCGCCGTGGCGGTGGTGGCGGCGGTGCGAAGATCGTCGGTTTGGGTCTTTATGCGCTCGCCGGTGTTGGCCACGCGGGTTTCCAAGCGGTCAATGGTTTGGTCGATTTCCTGGCCCAGGTTGCCAACGGTTTGGCGTACGCCATCCGCCATTTCGCCGGCTTTACCGGCGATGGCTTCGTTGGTCCGGGCGGATGCGGTTTCAATCTCCGCCAGTTGCTGGCTGTAGCGTTCCTGTATTTGATCCGCGCCAAGCACCGCCTGTTCGGTCATTTCACCGGTACGGCTCAATAACTGATCCAGGGACTGGCTGTACTCCTGGCCCAATTGGTCGACAATCTGACGTACGCCATCGGCAATGCTCTTGGCCCGGGTGTTGGTCGTTTTCTGCGTCTGGGCCGAGGTCTGATCCATCTCCGCCATCTGTTCGCCAAAATGGCGGCGCATATGGTCGGCCATGGCCGTGGCATTGGTATTCAGCTCGGTGGTTCGGCTTTCAAGGCGGTCAACGGACAGATTGAAATGATCCGCCAGATCGTTCAGGTTCTGCTCCATCCCGTTGGCCAGCCGGTCAGCCCGTCCGGCCAGGGCGCCGTGGGCCGTCGCGGTGGACTCTTCAATGGTCGACAATTTCTCCAGATACTGCAGGTGTAGTTGTTCCGCCCGCTCGATCGCGCCGTCCCGCATATCGTCCGACCGGGCATTCAAGCGATCAATGGCCAGATCGAAGGCGGCCGCCATGCGGTCAAGATTTTCCCGTATATGGCCCGCCATGTGTTCATTCTGTCCGGCAATCGTGCTTTGCGCCGTGGCCGATTGCTGTTCGATCTCGACCAGCATTTCGCCATAATGACGCTGCATTTCGTCGGCTCGGGCGACGGCGCCCTCCGTCATGTCGGTGCTGGCTTGGCTCATCTGCTCCAGATTCTGATCGAAGTCTTCGCTCAGTTGCGCCAGATTCCGGCTCAAGTTGCTCGCCATGTCCCGGCCGCGGGCGGATAGGGCCGTCTGACTCTCGTCCGCAACCTCGACAATGTCCGCCAACTTGGTGGCGAAATGCGCCGCGATATCGTCAGCGCCTGAATTGACCACGTCCCGCATGTCGCCGGCCCGGTTTGTCAGCCGGTCAATGGCGCCGTCAAAGTCCGCTTCCACATTGGTCAGGTTTCCCTGTATATCGGCCGCCATTTCGGCGCCGCGGGTGGCGATGGAGGTTTGGGTTTTCTGTCCCGTCAGCTCAATCTCGTTCAGGCGGGCGCCGTAATGCTGGCGCACTCGATCCGCCCGCGCCATGGCTTCTTCGCTCCAATCATTGGCGCGGTTATCCATGTGATCCATGTTCTGGCTGAACTTCTGATCCCATTCGTTGATGGAGCGGGCGATGCCATCGGCCACATTGTTGGCTCGTTCCGACAGGTTTTGCTGGCTATCGGCGGCGGATTGCTCCATTTCCGATAGCCGGGCGTGGTAATGAGCGCTCAATTGATCCGCATGGCTCTTGGAATTTTCAGTCAGGCGGTCGGCCCGCTCCTCCGCCTGATCCATGGCCTCGGCCAAGGCGGCGGACTGGCTGCTCAAGGCGCTGACCACGTCTTCGGCCCGGTGCTGGGAATGCGTGATCGACTCTTCAAAACTGCTGGCCTGGTCCGTCAGCAGCTCGTTGATCTGCTCTCCCTGTTCCGACAATCGGTCCGCCGCGCTTTCCAAGGCCCGGGCCCGGCCGCCCAGTTCCTCCACCAAGGCCGCCGTCCGGGTGTTCGATGATGTGGAACTGCGGCCGATATCCTCGACCCGCTGGCGCAACAGGCCTTCCACCTGACGGACCTGATCCGTGGCTTGTTCGGAAGCTTCCGTCAATTCCTCCGCCTGCCGCCGCAAGGCGTTGGAGATCATTTCGATGCGCGCATCGGCCTGCTCGTCGGGGTATGTCAAACGCCGTAATTCGGCCTGCAAATTGGCGGTGTAATCGGCGAATTCGCTGCCACGGCGCAGATAAAACAGCATCAACCATAGCACGCCCAGGGGCGCGAAGACGGCGCTCAACATCGCCGCCAGTTCATGGGGCAGCAAGTAAACCAGAGCGTCCCAGCCCACATAACCGGCGATATAGGCGAGACAAAGACCCAGCCAGACCGCGCTGATGACCAGTCCCAGGACCAGGCCACGGCGGAAACCCACCTCGCCCCGCGTCCACCATTCCGGACCCCGCCCGCCAGGGCCGCCACCGGAGCCGCCGGGACCGTGCCGCCGGCCGCCAGGCGCGTGATCGACCGGCTCGGCCGGGATCGGCAGTTGCGTGATCGGCGTCTCTATCTGCGACATCTGGTTATCCCTTCAGGACCCTTGATGAGGGCGCATTCAGCTAATTGGAACGGCTGGAACAACAATTGCTCGAACATTGGCTCGTCCAATTGGGCATACGGCGGGCGGACATGTTGGACGAGATAAAAACTGGGTTTCGTTCCGGTATGGGTGATGGCCAGGGCGAACCGCACCCGCTCACCAGGCTTGACCTGACCTTGGGTAAAACGGATCACATCGCGCGGCTCGGTCAGATCCTCGACGGCGGCGAAGCGGTCGGACTGGAAGGGCCGGTTCACCTTGGCCTTTTGCCCGAACGACAGGCCATCATAATAATCACTGCCCCGTCCCACATCGAATTCCAGCTCCAGGGCATAATAATCCCAGAGCTGCCGGGTGCGGTTGATCACCACTTTTTGCAAGGCGAAACCCACTGCGTGCATGGTTTTGACCCGGCTGCCGAAATTTTCCGCATGCACATTGATGCCCAGCACAACTTCACCCTCGCCGAATACCTCTTCAACGACAATGAACGGATCTTCCAAGGTGCCGCTGCCCGATGCCGCCAACAGACGGAAATTAGGGGAGGATTCCAAAAAGGTGATCCCCGGCAATGATATTTGGCCCGCCGCCATGGTCCGCGAGGGGCCAAGTGCAGCAACCAGGATCAGGACCGAGAGCAGTCCATGAAGAGGCCAGAGAATGTTTCGTAGTGCGCGCATGCGCCATTGTCCCCGACTGCTGGGTTTAGGTCAAAGCATGGCATGACGCACGGCTGCGCGCATACCGTTGGATAGCTTAATGCTAAACACAAAGACCAGGTATTTTCTTATATAATTCGGATATTTACAATGATTTCTTGAATGTGGAAATTAACCATTCATCGATCTGGTGTCCAATCAACTAACCCAGCCGCCCGCAAAGGGAATGATCTGTCCGACGAAGAAGTCGCTGTCGTCGCCCGCCAGGAACAGCGCCAGGGCGGTGTCTTCCTCCGCCCTGGCCAGGCGGCCAAGGGGCACGTTCTGTTTTAGGATCTCCTGGAATTTTGGTGTGGCCTGCAGGCTTTCAGGAAAGTAAACGTTGCTTTCCACAAAATGTTGGGCGATCAGGTTGACCTGAATATTGCTGCGGGCCAGTTCCGCCCCCACGGCGCGGACATAGGCGACCTGGGCGCCTCGGGCAGCGGTATAGGCGGCCAGGCGGGTCGAGCCGCGCAACGGCGTGGCGCTACCAAAGACAACCACCTTGCCTCGGCCCCGTTCGATCATCTGCGGTGCCACCGCGCGCACTAGGCGATGCAGTGGATGCACCATGATATCGAACATGGAGGCCCAGATATCATCGTCAATATCCGTGACGGCAACACCGGCGCTGGCGGGCGCCGCCAGGTTGGCAAGCAGAATATCAAGATGACCGGCCTCCGATACTATGTGGGCGGCGGCGTCCGGCTCTGTCAGGTCGGTGCGGTCGGCAATGACCTCGGCGCCGGCCTCGCGGAATGTCTCCACCGCTTGGGGACCCATATAGTCGTCGGCTTGGGTCACCAAAACCCGTTTTCCCGCCAGTTTTCCCGTCATGCCGTATATCCCTCGAATTTCAGTGCTGCGAAATATGCCAGAGGGGCAGTATAGTGGGGCGATGGGGAATTCACTATTGTCCGGTTGCCGGCGCGGGGCCGCTTTTTGGGAAGTGTATCAATGAGCATGCAAACGATTTATGAGGCGCCGCGTCTGGCGCCGAAGCCGGGCGAGCGGGTGGTTACCTCGACCTGCGGTCATAATTGCGGCGGGCGCTGCGTGGTCAATGCCCATGTCAACGACGGCAGGATCACCAGGATTACCACCGATGCCCGGGCCTGGAACCCCGATCACCCACCGCTGCCGGCGTGCGCCCGGGGCGTGGGGCAGATCGAACGCACTTATCATCCTGATCGTCTGCAATACCCCATGCGCCGGACCGGGCCACGGGGGTCGGGTCAATTTGAACGCATTTCCTGGGACGAGGCCCTGGACGAGGTCGCTGGGCAACTGCTCCGCGTACGCGAAACCTACGGCAACGGGGCGATCCTGGATGGTTCGCGCTCGGGCAGCCTGTCAAAGCTGCATGGCCGTTCAACGGCGCTGCGATTTTTGCATATGTTCGGTGGCTGTACCAATTTGTGGTCGAGCATGTCGAACCAGGCGGAGATCTTCTCCGTGCGAACGGTCTACGGTCCCGGTATCAACTTCAAGGCGGCGGGCCGCGAACCCACCGACTACATAAATTCAAAACTGATCTTGATGTGGGGTTGGTCGCCTGGCGACGGCACCTTTGGCACCGGCACCATGCCGTACCTGAAACAAGCCAAGGCAGCCGGTACCCGCTTCGTCTGCGTTGATCCCCGGCGGACCCGGACGTCGCGGCAATTGGCGGATGAGCATATCTTTATCCGGCCCTCCACGGACGCCGCCGCCCTGATCTCCATGGCCCAGGTGATCGTCAGCGAAGGCCTGCATGATCAGGCCTATTGCGATGCCCATGTGCTGGGTTTTGACGAAGCCGGCCTGCCCGAAGGGGCGCCGGCGGGCGCTTCCTATCGGTCCTATTTGATGGGGGAGGGGGATGGCATTCGGAAAACTCCGGAATGGGCATCCGAGATCACCGGAATTCCAGCCGCAACCATCCGCCGCCTGGCCATCGAATTCGGCACGGCCAAGCCAGCCGCCATTCAGTGCGGCTATGGTCCGGGGCGCACGGCGTTTGGCGAGCAATTTCACCGCGCGGCCTATGCCCTGGCGGCAATCACGGGCAATGTAGGTATCGTGGGCGGCAATTCGGGTGTCAGCAATGGTTCCACCGGGCAGGCTTTCTTCAAGTCTTTCCCGGCGGGCGAGAACCCAATCGATTCCAATGTTTCCACGCCCTTGTTGGCGGATCTGCTGGAACGGGGCACGGGGGGCGGTTATCCGGCGGATATCAAGCTGATCTATGCCGCGGGGGGCGACATATTCAATCAAGCTGGCAACACACCGAAAACCATTGCCGCCCTGGACAATGTGGAATTCATTGTCGGTCAGGATCATTTTCTGACCCCGACCACGCGCTACGCCGACATCGTGTTGCCGGCAACGACGTTTTGGGAGCGCAATGACGTGCATGTGCCTTGGGCGGGCGCGGGCCATTATGCCATCTATATGGACAAGGCTATCGAGCCCATGGGGGAATGCCGCAACGACATTGATATTTTCGCCGATCTCGCCGCCCGTGTGGGGATCGAAGGTTACAATGACAAATCGGAGGAAGAATGGCTGCGTGAATTGACCGCGGACACGGTCGATGATTTCGAAGCGTTTCGTGATCAGGGCGTGGCCCGCTTCCCCGCCCCCGAGGACGCGGTCGCCTTCGCCAAGGAAATCCGCGAGCCTGATCTACACCGGTTTTCAACGCCGTCCGGCAAGATCGAGGTCTATAGCACCACCCTGGCCGAAAATCCCAACCCCTATGGCCTGGGCGTCATCTCGCCGACCCCCACCTGGGTGCCGCATTTGCACGGGGCGGACGATTACCCCCTGCAAATGTGCAGCGCCAAATCCCGCGCCCGGACCCATTCCATCCACGGCAATCAGGAAAAACTGCGCAAGGTGGACCCGGACAACATCTGGATGCACCCCGACGATGCCGATGCCAGAGGCATTCATGACGGGCAAATGGTCAAGGTCTTCAGCCCCACCGGGGCCACCATTCTGCCCGCCAAGGTCACGGCGGACATCGCACCCGGCGTCACCTCCATGAGGGAAGGCGCCTGGTTCACGCCCAATGACGAGGGCATCGACACCGAAGGCGCCACCAACGCCATCACGGCGGACGTCTCCGCGGCCTGCGGGGCGACCACCTACAACACCGGTTTCGTGGACGTGCGCCCGGTTAACGTTTAGGACACATCGCCACCAACTCATCCAAACAGGCGCCAATGGTCCGTCCTGAAGTATCCAGGGTGGCATCCGCCTTGCGGTAGAGATTTTCGCGGGCGGTGAGGATGCGGCGCAGGTCGTCCATGGCCTGGCGGTTGCCGGCCATGGGGCGTTGGTCGCCTTGGGCTGCCACGCGATCCATGTGCTCCTCGGGCGCGGCCTGCAGCCAGATGGTGTGGCAGCTTGAGAGCAGGCGTTCGTAGGTGCCCGGCTCCGTGACCAGGCCGCCGCCGGTTTCCAGCACCGCCCTGTCGTGGTCCTTGATCGCCTGGTCCAGGCATTGCCGTTCCAACCGGCGGAAGGCGGCCTGGCCCAACAGATCGAATATTTCATCCAGGCCCATGCCGGCGGCTTCCTCGATCCGCTTGTTCAATTGCACGAACGGAACCTCCAGGCGCTTGGCCAGGGCGGCGCCCAAGGTGCTTTTGCCCGCACCGCGCAGGCCGATCAGGGCGATGCGGCCGTTTTGCTCGGTGCCCGGGGAATAACGCTGGCGTAGGTAACCATGCAGGTCGGCTAAATCATCTTGGTTTAGATCCGCCAATTGTTCCAGGATCAAGGATAGTTCAACCGGCCGGTCCGGGCCGTCCTGCACCAGTTCGGCCAGGGGCAGGCGCATGGAAGCGGAGATCTGGCGCAGCAGGATGATGGAGACGTTGCCCCGGCCACTTTCCAATTGCGCCAGGTATCGCTCCGACACGCCGCTTTCCACCGACAGGATCTTCCGCGTCATGCCGCGCCGGGAGCGCGCGGCGCGCACCCGCTCGCCCAACAGTGCCAGATAGCGGCCATCGTCGTCGGCCCTGTCCGCCTGTTCCAATACCATGGGGCCTCCATAAGCTTCTTCGTTCAATATATGCATTATAATTCTTTTTTATTGTTTTTCGAATAAAAAATGCAGTATATATCATTTTTATTCCGAGAGCAGGTTTGGGGGAAAGACATGGCGCAATCCATCGCCATATTGGTCGGGACGATCACGGGGACGGCGGAAATTGTCGCCGAAGACGTCGCCCCGGTGTTGGAAGGGGCGGGCTATGAGGTCGAAATTCTGGACATGGACGGCCTGGGCCCGGATGTTATGTTCATGAGCGATCTGGTCCTCATTTGCACCTCCACCTACGGCCAGGGCGATGTGCCCGACAACGCCATGGATCTGCATGACGCGTTGAACGAACAACGGCCCGATTTGTCCAATCTGCGTTATGGTGTCATCGGCCTTGGTGACAGTACCTATGCCGATACCTACAACCAGGGTGGCGCGCGGTTTGATGAATTGTTGCAAGAGCTCGGCGCCAAGCGTGTGGGCGACGTCATGCGCCACAATGCCTCGAGCGACGAGTTACCCGAAGAAGCCGGCGTCGCCTGGGCCAAGGAATGGGTCGAACTACTGGCCAAATAGTTAACTCGCGATGTTGGGAGGCATTATGAACAACTACAGCACATTCGATTTGACGCAGGATCCCCCGGTGGTGACCGTGCCCCGCGATTATAACTTGGCGGTGGACTTCGTGGACCGGCGGGTCGAGGAAGGTTTCGGCGAAAAGGTCGCCTTCATTGACGATCAGCGCAGCCAGACCTACGGCGAATTGCAGGACGGCGTGAACCGCTTTGGCAATGCCCTGCGGGATCTGGGTTTGCAGGCGGAACAGCGGGTCTTGCTGTTGCAATTGGACAGCGTCGATTTCCCCATCGCCTTCTTTGGCGCCATCAAGGCGGGCATGGTTCCTGTGCCGGTGAATACCTTGCTGACCACGGATGATTATCTCTACATGCTGCAAGACAGCCGCGCCCGCGCCCTGGTGGTCAGTGCCGATTTGCTGGCGGTGGTGGCGCCGATCCTGGATCAGTTGCCGGATCTGCGGCATGTCATTGTCACGGGCGACGGCGATGCGGGCGGCCACCAAACAATGGCCGCTTTGTTGGCGGATGCCGATAGTGAACTCACGGCGGCGACGACCTCCGCCGATGACGTCGCGTTCTGGCTCTATTCCTCCGGCTCCACCGGCCGGCCCAAGGGCGCGCCGCATTTGCAAAGCGACATGATCAACACCGCCGTGCTGTACGGCATGGGCGTCTTGGGCATTCAGGCCGACGACGTGGTTTATTCCGCCGCCAAGCTGTTCTTCGCCTATGGCCTGGGCAATGCCTTGACCTTTCCCATGGCGGTCGGGGCCACGGCGGTGCTGATGGCGGGGCGGCCCACGCCGGATGCGGTCATGGCCCGCATCAAGGACAATCAGGCGACAATATTTTATGGCGTGCCCACGTTGTACGCGGGCATCCTGGCGGACGAGAGTATTGACCGCGCGGCCTCCTCACCCAGCCTGCGCCATTGCGTGTCCGCCGGCGAGGCGCTGCCGGAGGATGTGGCCAAGCGCTGGGCCAATCGCTTCGGCGTGGATATTCTCGACGGCATCGGATCGACCGAGATGCTGCATATCTTCCTCTCCAACCGCCCCGGCCAAATCCGCTATGGCAGCACCGGGCTGCCGGTCCCGGGCTACCGCTGCCGGGTCACCGACGATACGGGCGCTGAGGCCGCCCGGGGAGAGATTGGCGAACTATTGGTCAGCGGGCCGTCATCGGCGCCCTGTTATTGGAACAACCGGGAGAAAAGCATCGCCACCTTCGAGGGCGCCTGGACCCGCACGGGGGACAAATACATCCGTGATGAGGACGGCTATTACGTTTATGCCGGCCGCTCCGACGATATGTTGAAGGTGGGCGGCATCTGGGTCTCGCCGTTCGAGGTGGAAAGCGCCCTCATGGCCCATGACAGCGTCCTGGAGGCGGCGGTGGTCGGTCATGCCGACGGGGACGAATTGATCAAGCCCAAGGCCTTCGTGGTCTTGAAGGCGGGGGGCGGCGGCGGCGAACAGGCGGCCGAATTGCAGCAGTTCGTCAAGGATCGCCTCGCACCCTATAAATATCCCCGCTGGGTCGCCTTTACGGACGAATTGCCCAAGACCGCGACCGGCAAGATCCAACGTTTCAAGCTACGTGATTGACGATGCGGGTTTACGACGGCATCGAAGTTGCCGGCCGGCGCCTGGAATGCGAATGGCTGGGCCCCGCGCCCAGCGCGGACCCGGATGGGCCGCCGACATTGGTTTTTCTGCACGAAGGTTTGGGCTGCGTCGCCCTGTGGCGGGATTTTCCAGCCAAGTTGGCCGCGGCCACGGGCTTGGGCGGCTTCGTCTATAGCCGCTTCGGCTACGGCGGTTCCGACCCCTGTGCCTTGCCCCGGCCCATAACCTACATGCATGACGAGGGGCTGGAGGTCTTGCCCGCCTTGCTGGCGGCGGCGGGCATCAGCAAGGCCATTTTGGTGGGGCATTCCGACGGTGCCTCCATATCCCTGATCTATGCCGGTGGCACGGCGGCGCCTGGATTGATGGGCATGATATTGGAGGCGCCCCATGTCTTCATGGAGGATATCAACGCCGCCGCCATCCGGGCCCTGCGGGAGACGTTTGCCACAACGGACCTGCGGGCCCGCATGGCAAAGTATCACGGCGATAACGTGGATTGCGCCTTCCGCGGCTGGTCGGAGCCGTGGCTGGGCGAAGGCTTCGAGACGTGGAACCTGGAAGAGTTTCTGCCGGGCATCTGTGCCAAGGGGCCCGTGCCGACCCTGGTCATCCAGGGCGCCGACGATGAATACGGCACCATTGCCCAATGCCGGAGCATCGAAGCGGGTATCGGACCGGCAGCATCGACCCTATTTCTACCCAAGTGCGGTCATGCACCACATCAGGAACGGCCCGACCAGACCCTGACGGCCATGGTGGCCCATATCCAACGAATTATTCAGACCTGACCGCACCTTGGTTTAAGACCAAGACATGGCTGGCGCGGCCATCAGGCCGCGCCGCCGTGATCTCACGGTCTCAAATACGAGCGCATTACCGAATTGGAAATGCTCAGATACTTAAGAATAGAGCAGCTTTCCCAACCACTTAGAATCACTTCGTGATTCACATTGGATGGGAACTGCTCTAAGTCGTTATGTTGGAAAAAACCGGGGCGTCCAGAAAAAGGGGCCACCCCAAAGCATAGGGGCGTGCCCTAGGCTGCTTTCCTGCGCGGAATAAACGGCTGACGTGGTTCGATCTCCAGATCGCGGATCGATTTCGTCTTGTGCTCTTCGCAATAGGAACTGCCTTGGCTGCGATGTTCACCGCAGTATTCGTGGGACGGGTGGTCGCCATGGGGCCACATGGGCCAAAGGCACCCCCGGCGCGGCTTGATTTGAAGCATAATCCGCTCTCGCCATTTGTTAATAAAGGTGTGTAACCGTGGAACATAGGGGTTATATGTTGCGCCGCACCATTTTGTCAAGCACTGATTATCATTAATGAATCATGACCGGGAAGTTTTTTCGAATCGGTAAATTGGTTAACGGGGCTAAAGCCTTTAAACCAGTACGTACTTTGCCTTGCCGCCGAATTGGAATAGTCTGCCGCCATGGCCAAGCCAAGTAAAAGCCAAATACGATATTTAACCCGGGGCATTTCTCAACCAGGTGGTAAGTTGCCGTTGTTTGACGATCTGGGCCAGGAAATCGATGTGCGCACCATTCGCGCCTGTATCAAGGCCGGCTGGGCCGAACCCTGGTTTGCCAATCCCTTGAAGCCGGATTGGCTGGTTTGCCGTCTCACGGATAGCGGCCGGGCCGTTTTGGGTACATTGGATGCGCCCCTGGCGAAAGGTGGCGTTAAATCCCTAGGCGCCGAATAGGGCTTGGTGCGGGCTCATGTTTTCTCTCAGGTTTGTTTCATGGCGCGGAACCGCCGCATTATTGACCTGGCTATCGGTGCTATCGGCCCTGTTCTTCTTGACCGGGTCCGTTTTGGCCGCGGTGCCGGTGGATCATGCACCCCATATTTTCCCTAAAAATGCCCTAAACGAAGGGATCGAAGCGCTTTTGCGCAAGGCTCTCGCGGGGGATCATCGGGCGCAATACTTGCTCGGTCTGCACTATCAACTGGGCCGCGGCGTGGCGGTGGATTTTTCAGCGGCGCGGCGCTGGTTCGCCCTGGCCGCGAACGCTGGCCATGCCCCGGCCCAGGACAGCCTGGCAATCATGAATGCCTTGGCCCAGGGGGGCGCGAAAAATTTGGTCACGGCGGCGGCCTGGTTCCGGGAGGCCGCCGCGCAAGACTATCTGCCATCGACCGCCAATCTGGCGGCGCTGTACAGGCGCGGCTCCGGTATTGAAAAGGATGAGCGGGAGGCCTTGCGCTTGTACCGCGTGGCGGCGAACGGCGGCCATGTCAACAGTCAGTATCGCCTGGGCCTGTTTCACGAGCAAGGCGTGTTGGTGGTGCGGAATTATGCTCTTGCCGCGAAATGGTATCGGATGGCGGCCAAGTCCGGCCACCTGCATTCGCGTAATAATCTGGCGCTGTTGCACCTGCGGGGCCAGGGCGTGGAACGCGATCCGGCCGCCGCCGCCGCGATGTTTCGAGAGGCCGCCGAGGACGGTTTGGTGGACAGTCAGATCAATCTGGGCCATGCCCTTGAAAAGGGCGAAGGCGTGGCAATGGATACCGCCCAGGCGCGGACTTGGTACGCCAAAGCCGCCCTGCGGGGCGATGCGCGGGGCCAGCATAATTTGGCGGTATTGTTGAGCCGGGGCATGGGCGGGGCACGGGATCAGCCGCGCGCGATCGAACTTTTCACGCAGGCGGCCGAGCAAGGCCATGCCCCGGCGCAAAGCAATCTTGGTGTGCTTTATGAACGCGGTGACGGGGTGCCTGTAGACCTGGGGAAGGCGGTTCGGCTTTTCGAAATGGCCGCGGCCCAGGACCAGGCCGTGGGATTGACCAATCTGGCCAACCTTTATGCGGGTGGCAGGGGCGTGAAGCGGAATTACAGTCGTGCCGCCAGCTTGTATGAACGGGCGGTGGCTCAGGGGTATGGCGATGCGGCCTATAGCCTGGGCTTGCTGCTCGAACGCGGGCGCGGGGTCGCGCGGGATCAGAATAGGGCCGTGGAATTATATGGCCGGGCGGCCAAGGCGGGCCTGGTTCGGGCGCAATTCCGTTATGCGTCTGCCTTGCTGCGGGGTCGAGGGATAGCGGTGGATTTAGCGGCGGCCGCTCACTGGTTTGATCGTGCCGCCAGGTCGGGCCACCGCCCCTCTCAGGTCAATCTGGGTGGCATGTATGAAAAGGGATCCGGCCTTGCGGCGGATGCGGCCAAGGCCGCCCATTGGTATGAAAAAGCCGCCAAGGCCGGCGATCGATACGGCCAATACGCCCTTGCCTCGCTCTTTGATCGTGGCATCGGGGTGACCCACGATCCGATCGTGGCGCTGGAATGGTATCGGCGCGCGGCCTGGCGGGGTCTGCCCCAGGCCATGTTCAATCTGGGGGATTTGTACCGCCAAGGCCTGGGTGCCGATGCCGATCCGGTACAGGCCTATTTTTAGTGGCGTCTGGCGGGCGCGGCGGGTATGAACGCGGCGCTGAGTAATTTGAACTTGCTGGCGCGCGCTATGTCGGCGGCGCAGATCGAGGAGGCGGAGGCTTTGGCCCGCGCCTACCGCCCGGTAAGGGATGACAAATAGAGCAATTTTCAACTAATTGGATTCACACTACACGACACACCGTCATCCCCGGGCGTAGCGAAGCGAAGACCCGGGGAT
>JAPYPT010000361.1 GCA_029937535.1 Alphaproteobacteria bacterium | reverse complement strand
TGGTGGGCGCACCAAGATTCGAACTTGGGACCTCTGCGATGTGAACACAGCGCTCTAACCAACTGAGCTATGCGCCCTCCGGGGATGGGAATTAATCCGGCCCAGGCGCGCTGTCAAGCAAGCTTGTTCAGGGCGGCCGGCAATTGGTCGAAATGATCGATCAGGGCATCGGCGCCCAGCTCTTGTACCGGCGTGGTGGTATAGCCGAAGGTCACCAGGACCACGGGAATGCCGGCGTTGCGGGCGGCGTTCAGGTCGTTGGCGCTATCGCCGATCATCACGGCGCGGCTAGCGGGAACGCCAATGGCCTCCAGGGTGCCGAGAATATGGCCGGCATCGGGTTTGCGCACGGCCAGGCTGTCACCGCCCAGGACCGCATCGAAGTGATGCGCCATCTCCAGCTTCTCGAACAGACGGTTCGACAGGGCATGGGGTTTGTTGGTGCAGACTGCCAGTTTCAGGCCCGCCGCGGCCAGGCTTTCGAGGGCGTGAAGAACGCCAGGGAAGGCGAAGCTTTCGTCCGCCACATGATCCCAGTAGTAATCAAGCAGGACATTGAACCATTGCTCGATATCCCCGTCGCTGGGCGCCTCGCCGGTCGCTTCCAGGCCCAGGCGCAACATGACCCGGGCGCCATCGCCGATCATGTGGCGCACCTGCCCAAGTTCCACGCCGGCCCGGCCGGCTTGGGCGAGCGTATGGTTGAGGGCGCCACACAGATCCGGCGCGGTTTCGATCAGGGTGCCGTCCAGATCGAACAGGACCGCATCGAAGCGTTCGGCAAAAAGCATTACTAAATCCAAATCCAGATAATCAACGGCACCGAGACCACCACGATGACCACTTCCAACGGCAAGCCAACCCGCCAATAGTCCGAGAAGCGGTAGCCGCCGGGACCCAATACCAGGGTATTGCACTGATGGCCAATGGGCGTGAGGAAGGCGCAGGATGCCCCGATCGCCACGGCCATCAGGAACCCGTCGGGATTGACGCCCAGGCCGTGGGCGATCCCGACCGAAATCGGCGCCATGACAACGGCGGTGGCCGCGTTGTTCATGACATCGGACAATGTCATGGTCAAAATCAGCACGAACGCCAGCACCGCCCAGATCGGCAACCCACCAGCCAGACCGACCAGGGCATTGGCCAGCAGGTTGGCGGTGCCCGTGCTTTCCAGGGCCGCGCCAACCGGGATCATGCCCCCCAGCAGCACAATGACCGGCCAATCGATGGCCTCGTACATTTCCCGTACATTCAGAAATCCCAACAACACCATGGCCACGGCGGAGGCCGTCATGGCCACCGAGGCGGGCAAAAAACCGAAGCCGCTGGCCGCCAAGGCGGCGGAGAACAGGCCGAGGCCCAGAAGTACGCGGCGTTCCTGGCCCAGGCGCAGGCCCCGGCGCATCAGGGGCAGGCAGCCCAGTCGGGACAATGTTTCGGGCATGGCGCCGCTATCGCCTTGCAGCAACAGCACATCGCCAGAGCGCATTACCGCCCGGTCCAGGCGGTTGCGCACCCGCTGGCCCTGCCGGGCGATGGCGAGGAGGTTTAGGCCGTGGCGGTTGCGCAGGTTCGCGGTGCGGGCGCTGCGCCCGCTTAAAGGGGACCCAGTGGTGATGACCGCCTCGATCAGCGCCACTTCGTCGGAGGCCAGATGCTCGGGCGAGAGCGCCTCGTCCCCCACCAGCTCCAGCTCCGCCGCCTCGATAAAGCTTTTCAAATCCGTGGGATCGGCACGCAACACCAGAATATCGCCGGCCTGCAACTTGGTCCGCCGGCTGGGCGCGGGACGGTGCTCCTCGCCCCGGATCAGCGCCGTCACCAGGACATCCAGTTCATCCAACTCCGGCAGGGTGGCGATGGAGCGCCCGACCAGGGCGGCGTCCGCGCCCAGGCGGGCCTCGGTCATATAGTCGCGGATCTGAAAGACGTCCTCGGCGCTGGCCCGGCCCTGCCGCTTCTGCGGGATCAGGCGCCAACCGAACAAAACCAGGTACAATATGCCCAGCACGGCGATGATGCCGCCCACGGGGCTAAAATCAAACATGGCGAAGGGCTGGCCGAAGGCATCGGCCCGGTATTGCGCGATGATGACGTTCGGCGGCGTCCCGATCATGGTGGCCAGACCGCCCAGGATGGCGCCGAAACTAAGCGGCATCAGCAAAGCCGCGGGTGAGCGTTGCTGCTTTCCCGCCGTTTCCAGGGCCACGGGCATCAGGATCGCCAGGGCGCCCACATTGTTCATGAAGGCGGAGCAGAAACCGCACGTCATGGTCAGGGCCGCCAGATGCAACTGCGGGCGGTCGATCAGCGGCGACAGCCAGCCGGCGATCATATCCACCACGCCGGCGTTGCGCAGGCCCCGGCTGATGATCAACACCGCCACCACGGTAATGACCGCCGGATGGCCGAAACCGGCGAATATCTCCGCCGCCGGCAGCAGACCCGCGATCGCCGTCGCCAGTAATGCCAGTACGGCAACGATGTCATACCGGGGCCGGCCCCAGATGAACAGGATGACGGCGGCAACTAAGATGCCGGTAATGGTCATTTGCGCGAAATTCATGCGCCACGCCTTTTCCGCTGACTTGGTGACGACTGACACTGCATTGTAAGATACTGTAAAGGAAATTGAATTGGTTTGCCGTTTACCCTGTGGCACCTTCGCCGCGCAGGCAAATGAGCGAAGAATTCTCTCACGGTACGAAGATATGTTGATATGAGCAAAGACCCAGCCACCGACCCGGCCGCCAATGCCGTCGCCACGATTGTTCTGGCCGCCGGCCAGGGTACGCGGATGAAGTCCAAACTGCCGAAGGTTCTCCATCCCCTTGCCGGCCGGCCCATGCTGGCGCAGTTGCTGGCCACGGTGGATGCTCTGGGTTCGGAGAAACGGATCGTCGTGGTCTCGCCGGACAACGGCGCGGCAATTGGCGGGGCGGTTCCGGGGCTGGAAGTCGCGGTACAGGATCCACCCTTGGGCACCGGCCATGCGGTCATGGCGGCGCGGGAAAATCTGACGGGTTTTGCGGGCGATGTATTGGTTTTGTTCGCCGATTCGCCCCTTGTGTCGGTGGAAACCTTGCGGGCCATGCTGACCGCCCGCCATTCCGCCACGGATCCAGCGGTCGTGGTCATGGGTTTCCGACCCAGCGATACGGCCGAATATGCCCGGCTGATTGTTGATGATAACGGCAATCTGTCCCGCATCGTGGAACACCGCGACGCCAGCGCGGCGGAACGGGAAACCGATCTGTGCAATTCCGGCTTCATGGCCATTGATGGCGCAATTCTGGGCTCCCTGCTGGATGGCATCGGCACCGACAATGCCAAGGGCGAATATTACCTGACGGAGATTGTCGAGATCGCCAACCGTCTGGGCCGCGCCTGCATGGTTGTCGAGGCTGGCGAGATCGAGGCCCACGGCATCAATTCGCGCGACCAGTTGGCCCAGGCCGAGGCCGTCGTGCAGCACCGCCTGCGTTACGCGGCGATGGCGGCGGGCGTCACCCTGCTGGATCCCGACAGCGTCTATTTCAGCCACGACACGGTCTTGGGCCAGGATGTCACCGTTCAGCCCCACGTCTATTTCGGCCCCGGCGTCAGGGTGGGAGACGACGTCACGATCAACGGCTTCAGCCATCTGGAGGGTTGCCAGATCGCGTCCGGCGCCAGCATCGGGCCCTTTGCCCGCCTGCGGCCGGAGGCGGAGATTGGCGCCGGTGCACGCATCGGCAATTTCGTCGAGGTCAAGAAGGCCCGCATCGAGGACGGCGCCAAGGTCAATCATTTGAGCTACATCGGCGATGCCCGTGTCGGGATGGGCGCCAACATCGGCGCGGGCACGATTACCTGTAATTACGACGGCTTTCTGAAATCCTTCACGGATATTGGCAAGGGCGCCTTTATCGGCTCCAACACCGCCCTGGTCGCGCCGGTCAAGATCGGTGACGGCGCCATCGTGGGCGCGGGCAGCACGGTGACGCGTGAAGTCGCGGCCAATGCCCTGGCCGTCGAACGCTCCGAGCAGACGGAGCGGGCGGGCTGGGCGGTGTCATTCCGGGAACGCAAGCGGGCGGAAAAAGCCGCGCAAAAGAAGACATAGATGCCAGGTATTAAGGGAAATTAGAGTATGTGCGGCATTATCGGCATTATCGGCAACCGGGACGGCGGCGTCGCCGGCCGGGTGGTGGAAGGCCTCAAACGTCTGGAATACAGGGGCTATGACAGCGCCGGCATCGCCACTTTGGTCAACGGCCATAT
>JAPYPT010000050.1:22529-25830 GCA_029937535.1 Alphaproteobacteria bacterium | reverse complement strand
GCTTGAATCACATTTTTGGATTCAGGGGAATCCCCTAATTGTCAACAGGCCCTAGTCAACCCCTTGTCAAGCAGCCGCTCGCCTGTGCAACCTCAACAGGTCTGTAGTTGGCACAGTCTGGCATATGAGTCCATATGCCTCAGGCCACGCCCCTTGATGCGTGCTTCCTTGTGGCGAGTCTATTTCCCCCCACATCGACATGCGGCAGATGGTCGCCTAGTGGGGTAACAGCTAGTATGAAAATCATCAATACTAGCCAAATAAGCGCAAAGCGAAGTCAAGGTGGCAGTGTGAGATTGGCGTTGGGATCTATGCCGATCGACTGAACCAACAGATCACGCCATATCCAGACCCCGCAGCCATTGTTCGATATCGTCCGCCATGCCGCCCCCCTTTCGGTCATATTCTAACCTTTATTAAAGGTGCAACGCATCTTTCCTCTTGTCGTGGGGACTTGGGCAGTGAAAACTGGCGGCGAAAAATATACCCGTGGGAGGGGGAAATCATGAGCCCGAATAATTCTGGAAGACCAACCGGACGCGGCGGCCGTTATCAACCGAGGCCGTTGATCACGCCGGGCGGCGCGGTGGCGCCTGCTGGGCATAGTGGGCCGCGCGCCGGCACCTCCGGCAAGAAAGAGATATTTTGCGCCTTTGGCGTCGATGTGGATGCGGTGGCCGGCTGGCTGGGGTCCTATGGCGGGGAGGACAGCCCCTGCGATATCTCGCGCGGTTTATTCGCTGGCGAGGTGGGCGTGCCGCGTTTGGTCAACCTCTTTGACCGCTATGACATTCAAACCACGTGGTTCATTCCCGGCCATTCCATCGAGACGTTTCCCGATCAATGCAAGCTGGTTGTCGACGCCGGGCACGAGATCGGCATGCACGGCTATTCCCACGAGAACCCCATCGCCATGACCCGGGAGCAGGAAACCGCCGTGCTGGACAAGTGTATCGATTTGATCGAGCGGATATCCGGCCGCCGGCCCACGGGCTATGTGGCGCCGTGGTGGGAATTCAGCCCGGTGACCAACGAGCTGCTGTTGGCCCGCGGCATCAAATACGACCACAGTCTGATGAATGATGATTTCCATCCCTTTTATGTGCGGGTCGGTGATAGCTGGACGCCCATCGACTATTCGAAACACCCCGACGAATGGATGACCCCCCTGGTGCGCGGCCAGGAGACGGAGCTAATCGACATACCGGGCAGTTGGTACCTCGATGACCTGCCGCCCATGATGTTCATCAAATCGGCGCCGAACAGTTTCGGCTTCGTCAATCCCCGCGATATCGAGGAATTGTGGCGCGATCAGTTTGACTGGGTCTACCGGGAATACGACTACGCCGTCTTCACCATGACCATTCACCCCGATGTTTCGGGTCGCCCCCAGGTCTTGTTGATGCTGGAGCGGATGATCGAATACATCACCGCCCATACAGGCGTAAAATTCACCACCTTCGATGCCATCGCCGACGATTTCGGCCAGCGCTGTCCACGCCAGGCTGTTAGTCCGGCGGTCCCGGCCTAGGCGGGCCCGGACGAATGTGCGCCCTGTGCGGCGTTTTGGGCGGGCGCGGCCATTGGACCGAAAGCGCCGCCGCGCCGGAAGCCTTCGCCTCCCGCGCCGAGGCCCATACGCGGGCCCGGGAGCGTCAGCAACGCACCCGTCTAGTGAACCGCGTCCTGGGTCATTACGGCCTGCGTCTGGGTGATTGGTCGGCGGGAAGCCATGTGTTACGCGGGCGCACGGGACGCACGGCGCTGGTCAATAATCTGTCCGAGATGTGGGCGGCGGCGGATGATCTGGCGCGGCGGGACTGCGATCCCCTGGACCCGGATTTATTGCGTCATTTGGCGGGGCGTTGATCTTGGGCGCATATTCCGAACAAACGCCGATCAATATCATCACCGGCTTCCTCGGCAGCGGCAAGACAACGCTGTTGAAGGGTCTGCTGGCGGCGCCCGATCTGTCCGACACGGCCGTGTTGATCAACGAATTCGGCGCCGTGGGGCTGGATCACGAACTGGTGCAAAACGTCACTGAAAGCATCTTGCTGCTGGACAACGGCTGCCTCTGCTGCGCCATCCGCGGTGATCTGCAAGGCGCATTGAGGGATCTGTTATCGCAACGGCAGGCGGGCGAGGTGCCCTTTTTCCGCCGCGTGGTGATCGAAACCACGGGCCTGGCCGACCCCGCGCCCATCGCCTACACCCTGCTGGCGGAACCCGTCCTGCAACATCACTTTCGGTTGGGCGGCATTATCACCACCGTCGATGCCGTAAACGGTGCCAATCAATTGCAGCGTTTTCCCGAATCAGTAAAACAAGTCGCCGTCGCCGACCGCTTGATCGTCACCAAGACGGATTTGGCCGCGCCTGGGCAACTCGCCAATTTGCATGCCAGCTTGCGCCGGCTGAACAAATCCGCCCCGGTTCTGAAAATTGGCGACGGCGATATCCAACCGCCAACCTTGTTGACGGACGATATGTACGATACGGCGGGACGAAGCCGGGAAATCGAACATTGGCTGCGGGCGGCGCCCGGCGATGACGCCCTGATGCATGACCACGCCGATCAGATCCACTCCTTCGCCCTGACTTACGACACGGCCCTGGATTGGACCGCCTTCGGGATCTGGATGACCATGCTGCTGCATCGCCACGGCGACAACGTTCTGCGCATCAAGGGCCTGCTGAACGTGGCCGGGGTGCCGACGCCGGTGCTGATCAACGGCGTCCAGCATATCGTCCATCCGCCGTCGCATTTACCGGCCTGGCCCAGCGAAAACCGCCAGTCCCGTATCATTTTCATTGTCAGGGACATGGATGAAGAGCGGATCAAGACTTCCCTCGCCGCCTTCAACCAAATCGCCAACCCCAACGCCATGCCGGGTCAAGCGGCTTGAGCCGGTAACAAAGCGGTAACAAAATGAGCTGCGGCTATTGTTATTTCGAAGGTAAATTGAGTTGACGTAATGACTTAGATAAGCCGAACGGCATTAGTCAGGGGAAATTCTGTTTTTGAATATTGTAAAAGTAGAGTAAATGAAGCCAATGATTTTCCCACGGGAAGGATGCGTCATGATCAAGAATGCCTTTTCATTTGTCCTGGTATTGTCCGGGCTTTCGCTTGCCGGTGTCTCCCTGTTCTCGGAAACCGCCTATGCGGGCGACAGAGGCAAGGCCGAAACGGCTATCGGCTTGCAATTGGCCAATTCGCTTGACGGCGTGCGTCTGGCGCAGAAGGCCGGCAAAAAGTCCGACGATGATGACGATGAGTTGCTGTCCAAAGACGATG
>JAPYPT010000050.1:0-22429 GCA_029937535.1 Alphaproteobacteria bacterium | reverse complement strand
ACGATGATGACGATAAATTGCTGAGCAAAGACGATGACGATGACGATGATGACGATAAATTGCTGAGCAAAGACGATGACGATGACGATGATGACGAGAAAAAGGAAGCCGACGCCGGCGAGAAGAGTGAAGCTGGCGCCAGTGAGGAACACGCAGCGCTATTCGCAGAGACACGTTTCCCTTCGGCCGGGACCTGCGGCACCTGCCATCCGAAACAATATGGCGAATGGTCGGTATCCCAGCATTCGTACGCACAACTCAGCCCCGTCTATTTGTCCCTCAACAATAAAATCAACGAATTGGCGAACGGCTCGAACGGCGACTTCTGTCTGCGTTGTCACAACCCCGTTGGCGCCAATTTGGGCGAAAACTCCTTCGTTTCGAATCTGGAACGGCATCCGACTTCCCGTGAAGGCGTTACCTGCGTGGTCTGCCACCGCCTGGACAGAAATTACAACAAGGCCAGCGGCCGTCTTGCCCTGGTCGAGGGCGGCCTGACCGAAGCCGTGTACGGCCCCTTGGGCAACAAGGAAATGGCCCGGGTACTCGAAAATCCCCAAGATTATAACGTGGTGATCGACCCGAATGAACCTGGCCGCAAAGTTCACAAGGAAATCAAGAAATTTGCCAGCATCTCCAGTTCGACTTTCTGTGGCGCCTGTCACGACGTAACCCTTTTCAACGGGTTCCGGCTGGAAGAAGCTTTCAGTGAATATCGTACTTCACCCGCGGCCGGGCGGGGCGAGACCTGCCAGGATTGCCACATGGGCAAGGAGCAGGGAAAGGTATCGGGCTATGCGATGGGCCCGGCCGCCGTCGTCGGCGGTGTGCCGACCGAGCCGCGCAAGCTGACCAACCATTTCTTCGCCGGGCCGGATTATTCGGTCATACATCCCGGCATCTTCCCCCACAATTCCGAGGCGCAGCAGATGGCGACGCTGGCGGAATGGCTGACCTATAACGTCGGCGCCGGGTGGGGCACTGATAAATTCGAAGACGAAGTTACCGACGCCACGGACTTTCCCCCGCGCTGGCAATCGGTCGATGACCGCTATGACGCGCGCGAGATCCTGAACACACAGTTAGCCCGCCTGGAATGGGCGCGGAAGCAACGTCTTGAGGTCCTGCGTAACGGTTACATCATGGGCGATATCGTGACCGAACGCTCCAATGCGGGCGGCATCGCATTCAAGGTTCAGGTGCGGAACGGCACGGATGGCCACAATGCGCCGACCGGTTTTTCCGGCGAACGGCTGGTCTGGCTGCAGGTGACGGTGACGGATAGCACGGGCAAGGTGATTTTCAAGTCCGGCGACCGGGATCCGAACGGCGACGTACGGGACGGTCATTCATCCTATGTGCATGCCGGAGAGCTCGAGCTTGATCAACAACTGTTCAGCCTGCAGTCGATTTTCGTCACCCAGAACGCGCGCGGCGGCGAAATTGAGCACGTCATCCCAATCCCCTATCCCGTTACCGCGTTGCCTCGGGTGTTGCCATCGACAGTCTCCCTGATCTTCACGGGCGAACCATCTACCGAGCGCAACCATAAAATGGGGATCGAACCCCACGGTGAACGCTGGGCGCCCTACAAGATCGAGGGTAATGCCTTAACCGGTAAGGGCCCCTACCGGGCGGATATCAAACTGATTTCCCAACCAGCCCCCGTGAACCTTTTGGTCGCCATGCAGAGTGTCGGCTTCGACTATGGCATAACGCCACGCCAAGCCGGCGAGGCCCTGGTCGCGGGCGCGCAGGTCTTGTGGCAGCGGGAGGTTGTCTTCGATGTCAAATAGGAACAGATCAGTGATAACACAATATCGCACGAATGAGGACACCACAGGGCGCGTGACGGGGCGGCGTCGCAAGACGGCCAGCCGCTTGCTGGGGGCGACCACATTGTTGGCGCTCGGCATGGCGTTGACCGGTACCGCACGCGCCGCGGAAGCCGGCTCGAGTTGGTTCGGGTCCTTGTTTCCGATCGGCGAACGGGTCCATGTCGAAGCGTTGAAGGATGAATATGTTCCCTTCAAGTCGACCGCCGAAATCCCTCACCGTCCTGCGCTCCTGTTGGAATTGGGCGATCCTTTCCTCGATACCGGCAAGCTTGATGCCGGTTTCAAGGTCCCGGTCCTGGGCGCCGTTTGGCAACCACGGCTGTGGTCCTATTTCGTCTATCGCACGACGCTGCAATCGTTTGATAATGAATCGGAAACCCGCGAGCGTGATACCGAGTGGGCAAATCGCCTGGACCTCTTCGCCAATCTGCAACTCACCGGCACGGAGAAAATCCTGCTCGCCCTGCGGCCGGTGGACAACAACCAACCGCGCCGGTTTACCCGCCAGCAATTCGAGGGCGCGGGCAAGGACGGTTTCAAGAACGAACTCAACGTTGATGTTGAAGCTCTGTTCTTCGAGGGCGATTTCGGCAGTCTGGTTCCCAACCTGGACCCGATCGGCATCAATCCGATTGATTTTGGCTTCACGGTCGGACGTCAGGGGTTCACCTTCCAGGAAGGCATATTGATCAACGACACGCTGGATGCTTTCGGCCTGGTGCGCAACAATATCCCCTTCCCCGGCACCTCCAACCTCAGAATTTCGGCGCTGTGGGCCTGGGATCGACTGGACCGCAACGACCGCTTGCGTGGCGCGGAAGAGAACGTGTTCGGCCTGTTCATTGCCGCGGATGCACCCGTCAGCACCTACAACATCGATTTGATCTACGTCGATGACAACACCGACAATGGGGACGGATTCTATGCGGGCCTATCGTCAATCCAGCGGATCAAGGCGCTGGGCGGCATCTCCACCGCATTCCGCCTCAATAGCTCGATTGCGTTGGAGAATGAAATCACCGGTAATGTAATCGGCGATGGCGTCCTGGCCACGGCCGAAATCTCGAAAACGCCCCATGGCTCAGACGATATCGTCTATTTCAACACATTCCTTGGCGCCGGCAATTTCACGCAGGCCGGCCGGGAACCCATCCTCGGCGGGCCGCTAGCCAACACGGGTATCTTGTTCGCATCCCCCAATCTGAGTACCTATGGCTCGGAAATTCGTAGTTTCGTCAACGACACCGTCGGTTTTGCGCTCGGTTATCAAGCCTTCTGGGATAACAAAAGACGTAATCTGATTATCGAACTGGCGGGGCGCAAGGACTATGATGACGACGGCGGCAGCAGCGAAGATATCGATTCCCTCGGGGTCGGCTTTCAACTGCAACAAGCCGTGGGCCAGCGTGTGCAGCTCCAACTAGAAGCGTTCTACACTGCCAACGACAGCCTTCCCGACGGCAGCGGCGCGCGTTTCGAAGTCCAGATCGTTTATTAACATTTGCCGCCAACACCCCGGCCAGCCCGGGTGGATTTGGGGATACGTACTTGTTACGTGTCCCCATTTTCATGGCCCCGTCACCAACGGCCGCAAACAGCGGTGCCTTTGTTGGGTGATTGCAGATAGGGTATAGGCGCTCCGAGCGACCCGGAAGAGAGGGTCGGGATATCGTCAATACCAAGAATTCTTTAGCGCATGTCGCGTTCAATTGAACGCGAGGCCATGCGCTAAAACCTTTAAGATCGAGCAACTTATCCGCATTCAATTGAATCCAATTGAATGCGGGTTGCTCTAGATCAAACAGCATAAAAACGAAATCGTTTTGATGCTGACAAATTGAACGATTTCAAAGTGTTAGAGAAATTTATCTGCGTTCGAATGAACGCAAGTTGCTCTAATCCGACGCCGAGGTCGAACTGCGGGGCGGGAGGCGGCGGGTGGACCAGCCGTCGCGGAAGGCACGGACCACGTGGTGGAGGAGGTAAAACAGGATTGCCAGGATCACCATCAGAATGATCGCCAGCAATTTTTCACCAAATGCACCGCCGACTATTGCCCCGCGGCCAACCAGATGCTCACCCAGAATGGCTACGGCCTGCAAGGTGCCGCCGGCACAGAAGATCACGGCGACCAGGATCGACACCTGCAGGGAATCAAAAAGCAGGGTCTCTACGTTCAGCGCACCGCTGTCGCGGCCGAATTGGCTGCGGAAACTTTGCCAATGGGACATGACATATCCAACGATGCCAACCAGAGCGGCAAACCAGAACACCACGTTGGAAAAATGCACCTGGGGAATATGGGCCACCAGATAGGTTTCGAACGGCTTATAAAAATACAGAAAAATCAGTAGTATGATGATCGCGATCAGGCCGATCCAAAATCTTGGCCGCCGTCCCGTCGTTGATGCTTCTTCCGCCATTATTCTACAGCCACGCGATTACCCATTCAGTTGCGGCGGAATGGTACCCGAAAGACGGCATTTGTCAAAACAGGCAATTGCGGGGCGTTTTTTCACAACAAGCGCGTTGTCCCATGCTTACGGCGCGCCAGAGCATTTCCGATTGGGAAATGCTCTGACTTTTAGGAATAGGGCAATTTTTCCAATCACTTAGAATCGCTTCGCGATTCACATTTGATCGGAATTGCCTTAATATGCGTTACGAAATTTAAGCTCAATTTCGGGGAAGTAATTCCCGAATAATCTGTATAAAATGGGGCAACGATAAATGGGGAGGCGTAATGAGTAGCCGTTTGGGTGTGGATGTCGGTGGAACTTTCACCGATTTGTTGCTGTTCAATGAACAGAACAGAGAACTGCGCCTTTTGAAGACGCCGACGACCCCTCAGGACCAATCCATCGGTATCATGCACGGCATCTCGCAATTGATCGCCGAAACCGGCATCAGCCCGTCGGAGATCAATGCCCTGCTACACGGCACCACCGTTTCCACCAACATCGTATTGGAGGAAAAGGGCGCCAAGGTCGGTCTGCTGGTCACGAAGGATTTTGAACAAGTCCTGCACCTGGCCCGCAGCCAGACGCCCGGCCCTCTCGCCGGCTGGATGATCATGGAAAAGCCCGATCCCCTAGCCGATCTGGAATTGACCCGGGGCATTCCCGAGCGCATGAACGCCCATGGCGAGGTGCTCACCCCTCTCGACGAGGCCGCCGCGCGCCTGGCCGTGCGGGAACTGGTCGATGCGGGCGTGGAATCAATTACCGTTTCATTGCTGCATTCCTATGCCAACCCGGATCATGAACGGCGCCTGCGCACGATCATCGAGGAGACCGGGACGGATGTCCCAATTTCCCTTTCCTCGGACATTCTGCCGGAATTCCGCGAGTACGAGCGTACCCTGGTAACCGTGATGAACGCCTATGTAGGACCGTCCATGCGGCGCTATCTGGCCAATTTCGAGGAAAAGCTGAAAGCCATTCAGTTTTCTCCCCATGTGAACATCGTCCGCTCGGACGGTGGCTTGATGTCGGTGGAACGAGCCTCTGTCTCGCCGGTCCACACCATGCTGTCAGGCCCGGCGGGCGGTGTCTCGGGCGCGGCTTTCGTCGCCACCCTGGCCGGGCACGAGGATGCCCTGGGCTTTGACATGGGCGGGACCTCCACCGATGTCTCGTTGATCCAGAACGGCAAGCCGTTGATTTCCCGGCAGACGTCATTGGGCTATTACCCCATCAAGATCCCCTCGGTGGAGGTTCATTCCGTGGGCGCGGGCGGGGGCTCGATCGCCCACGTGCCCATGACCGGCGCCCTGCGCGTGGGGCCGGAGAGCGCGGGTGCTGCGCCTGGCCCGGCCTGTTACGGCCGGGGCGGCGAACACCCCACCGTCACGGATGCCAACCTGCTGCTGGGGCGTTTGCCGCCCCGTTTGCTGGACGGCCAGATGAACCTGGATGTGAAGGCGGCGGAAGAAGCGGTCGGCAAGATCGCCCGCGCCCTGGGCCTGGATCTGCACCAGGCAGCCCAGGGTATTCTGGATATCGTCAATGAAAACATGTTTGGCGCCCTGCGCCTGGTCTCCGTGCAAAAGGGTCTGGACCCACGTGATTTTGCCCTGGTTGCGTTCGGTGGCGCCGGGCCCCTGCACGGCAATGCCATGGCCATTTTGGGCAATTGTTATCCGGTCATCGTGCCACCCACGCCGGGCGTGCTATCGGCCCTTGGCTTTTTATACTCGGATGTAAAAAACGAATTCGCCCAAACCTATGTGCGCAACGTCAGTGATGTCGATAGCAACCAACTGATTGAAATCTACGGCCGCCTGGGCCGCGATGCACGCGGCTGGCTGCGCGAGGAGGGCATCGAAGAGGGGCGCCAGGACCTCCATTTCCAGGCTGATGTGCGCTATCTCCGCCAAGGCTATGAATTCGCCCTGCAGGTCAATCCGGAAAGTTTGAACAACGGCGGCCTGGCTGATCTGGAGAGCCGCTTTGGCGCGGCGCATGAAAAGCTGTACGGCTTCCGTCTGGACCAGCCGGTGGAATTAGTTAATCTGCGGGCGGTCGGCGCCGGCCAGGTGGAAAAAGTGCAACTGCCGAGTTTCGAGCTGGAGAGCCCGGACGCTTCGGCGGCGGTGGTTGAACAACATCGGGTCTATTTCGACGGCGGGTTTTTGAATGCGAATATTTATGATCGCAAACAGCTTCGCGCCGGTCACCGCCTGTCGGGACCAGCCGTCGTTACCCAGACGGATTCGACAACCGTCATCCATCCGGGCCATGTCGGCGTCGTGGACCGTTATCTCAACATCTTGATTTCTCACGAAAGCAGGCAGGGTTAGGCCATGAACGAACAAAACCCGGAACGCGGCCGTCGGTCGCTTGACGATTTGCTGCAGACGAACAAGGCGCAATTCGACAAGGTTTTCGCCAGCCAGATGAACGAAACCGGGCTGTTATCCGCGAACCGGCAGCCCGCCACCTCAGCCGATCTGGCATCGGCCAGCATGGCATCTTCACCCGCCAAGCCGGACGCCCGCGATGTCACCGCGCATCTCAATGCCCGCTACGGCGGCGGCTGGTCGTCGGAAATTCTGGAGCACAAGGCCGAACGCGGCGGGGTCAGCGTATTGGTCAAATTGACCGTGGACGGCATCTCGAAAATGCAGTTCGGCAGTGCCCGGGCCAATGGCGACACGGGCAAGGCCTTGCAGCGGGCAACCGACGACGCCCTGGCCAAATGCGCCGCGATGCTGGCCGATGATGCCCCGGTCACGACGGAGACGGTTGCGCCTCGGCAACGCCCGTCCCTGGAAGCCGCACCCGCCGCCCAACCCGCGCCCGGGGCTGGCAAGCTCGACGTTGTCACCCTTGATCTGATCGAAAACTCCCTTCGCAACGCCCGCCATGAAATGGATGCGGTCCTGTTCCGCTCCGCCATGTCGCCGGTGATCCGCGAACAGCACGATGAATATCCCATGATCACCGACCCCAAGGGGCGCATGATCGTGGGGCAGTTCGGCTCTTACGTACCGGAAATGCTGAAGTCACAGAATTTTGATCTGGTGCCGGGTGATGTGATCCTGCAGAACGACCCCTTCAAATGCGGCGGCGCGGTCAGCCATATCAACGACTGGATCATCCTGGTGCCGGTGTTTTACCAAGGGGCAATGGTCGGTTTCACCTCCATGTTCGGGCATATGATGGATGTGGGCGGCCCGGTACCCGGCTCCATGCCCACGGCGGCCACCTCGATCTTTGGCGAGGGGCTGCGCATCCCACCGATTAAGCTATACGAGGCGGGCGTATTGAATCAGGCGGCCCTTGACCTGATCATGAACAACACCCGCACGCCGGAGATGAATTACAGCGACCTGATGGCCATTATCGCCGGCTGCCGGGCTGGCGAACGGCGCGTAATTGAACTTTGCGAGCGCTTCGGCACCGAAATCTACGCTCAGGCCTGCGATGCCCTGTTGGAACGGACCGAGCGGGCCATGCGCACCCTGATCGTGCAAAACCTGCCGACCGAGCCGCAATCGTTCGAGGATTATGTGGACGATGACGGCTGCGGCAATGGCCCCTTCAAGATGAAGCTGACGGTTTGGCGCGAAGGGGAGCATGCCTATTTCGATTGGACCGGCACCTCCGCCCAGGCGCCGGGGCCGATTAATTTTTATCTGCACGACGGCATGTTCAAGATGTTTATCGGCGTCTACATGATCATGGTGTTCGATCCCCAGATCCTGTTCAACGACGGTTTCTACGATTTAATCCACGTTACCCTGCCCAAGGGAAGCTTGGTGCAACCGGATTTCCCCGCGCCGCTGGGCTGCCGCACCCATACCCTGTCGCGGCAGTTCGATGTGCTGGGCGGCGCCTTGAGCCACAATGCACCGGAAATGGCGACGGCGGCCGGCTATGGCTCCAGCCCGCATTTCCTCTTTTCGGGCGTGGACCAGAACGGCAAGAATTTCCAATTGATGGAAATTCTGTACGGTGGCATTCCCGGCCGGCCCATTGGCGACGGCATGGACGGCCATTCCTGGTGGCCGTTGTTCGAGAATATCCCCACCGAGTATCTGGAAACCTATTACCCCTTGGTCATCGAAGGCTATAATTCGGTCTCGGATACGGGCGGCGCCGGCCTGCACCGCGGGGGAAATGGTATCGAAAAGGTTTATCATCTGCTGGCCGAGGGCGATGTCTCGATCCACGACGACCGCCACGAAAGCCAGCCGTGGGGCATTTTGGGCGGCAAGCCCGGCGCGGTATCGGCCAAATGGCTGATCCGCAAGGACGGCGAGAAATCCCCCCTGCCCTCGAAAATCGACAATGTCCGTGTCCGGCCCGGCGACCGCATCGTCTTCCGCACCGCCGGCGGCGGCGGCTGGGGCGACCCGATGGAGCGGGACCCAGTCAGGGTCCGCAATGACGTGGCGCGCCGATTGCTCAGCAACGGCTCGGCACGGGACGACTATGGCGTTGTCCTGCACGGTGACGACCTGGCGATTGATCACCGGGCGACACAGGACTTGCGCGAGGGCACGAAACGCAACCGCCGGCCGCTGCCGATGTTCGATTTCGGCGCCCGGCGCGGCAATGGCTCAAGTTAATGGATTGAATTAGTCTGCAACCAGAATTCCGAAAAACGGGAATACGAACACAACAACAAGGGTGTCTGCACGATGTTAGAAGTTGGAATTGCGCTGCTGATCACGGCCATCGTCGTCATCGCGATCCTCTATATTATTTCGATCTGGGTTTATAAACGCGCGCCATCGAATATGTGCTTCATACGCACGGGCTTTCGCGGCACCAAGGTCTGTCTGGGCAAGGGCGCTCTGGTCTTGCCGGTATTTCACGAGGTCAGCTGGGTCTCTCTGGAAACCTTGAAACTGATCATTTCACGGTCCAGGGATCAGGCAATTCTGACCTCGGACAATATCCGCATTGACGTGGTGGTCGAACTTTATACCCATGTCGGCCATACCGATGACGCGGTGCTGGTCGCCTCGCGCAGCTTGGGCGAGAAGACTTTCGATTCCGACAAGGTGCGCAACCTGCTTGAAGCCAAGGTCGTGGGTGCCCTGCGCAGCTTCGCCGCCACCAAGACCTTGAAGCAATTGCATCAAAACCGTGACGAATTCTCCAACGATATCCGCAACGGGGTAACCGAAAGTTTCACCTCCAACGGTCTGGTCCTGGAAGAAGTATCCATCGTCACCTTGGAGCAATCGGGCAAGGAATTCTTCCGTACCGACAACGTCTTTGATGCCGAAGGTCTGAAAGTTATTACCGAGATCACCTCGGATGCCCGGCGCAAGGTGCATGACACGGAAAAACGCACCACGGTTTCGATCCGCCAGAAGGATTTGGACACGCAACTGGAGTTGCTGGAAATCGAACGTCACGAGGCGGTGGCGCGGGCCAATCAAGACAAGGAAATCGCCAACGAAGAGGCCAAACAGCTTGGCGAGAAGCAGATATTCGTCCTGGATCAGCGCATGGGCGTCGAGGAAAAGGAAATCGACAACGAAAAGATGCTCGAGCGCATGCGCACCGATCGTGATCTGGCCATTACGGAGGAGGCCAAGCGCCGGGAGACCGCCGAGATCCAAAAGGATCTGGCCTTGGAGAAGGAGCGGCGGGACCGGGAAATCGATCTCATCGCCAAGTCGCGGGAAGAGGAGCTGGCCAATATCGCCCGCAATCTGACCCTTGAAAAAGCCGAACGTGACCGTCAGATCGAACTTGTGGAAAAGGCCAAGCAGTCTGAATTGGCGGAAATCGACCGTACGCTGGCCCGGGAACAGGCCGAGAAACAGCGCGAGATTGAACTGTCGCAGAAAGAAAAAGAGCGCCAGCAGACCGAGATCGCCCGTATCACCGCCGTCATGGCGGAGGAAGAGTCCGCCCGCGATGCCCGCCATGCCGCGGCCGAGGAGGCCAGTTTGGCGGTGCGAAAACGGGCCTTGGAAACGCGGCTGGAAATGTTGGAATTGGACAAGGCGGAAAGTTTTGCCGCCGCCGAACAAGAGCAGCAAGTCGCCAACCAAAAGGCAAAAGTGTTGAGCGAACAACAACGCTATATCCTGGATCGCCGTTGGGAAGTGGAGCAGGAGGAAATCCAAAAGGCCGAATCGTTGGAAAAAGCCCAGATCGAAAAAGACGCCGCCGTAATCCGGCAAGGTGGGGCAACCCACGCCGCCGAAATCGCCCGCAGCCTGGCCCGTCAAAAGGCCGAGCGGGATAGCGAAATAGAATTGATCGGCAAGACCGAGGAATTGGAACGGGCGGAGATCCGCCGCACCCTGGCCCGGGAGCAGGAGGAGCGGGACCGGGAGATCGCCCTGGTCGCCAAGGCCAAGGAACTGGAAGGGGTCGAGATTGAAAAAGATCTGGCCATCGAACTGGAACAACGCCAGCGCGATATTACCCTGATCGAAAAAGACAAGGAGCGGGAGGCCGCCGACATCCGCCGCCTGCAAGCGCGCGAAACGGAAGAACGCAACCGGGAAATCGCTATCGTTCAGAAAACCCGGGAGTTGGAGGCGGCGCAGGTTGAGCGCCTCGTCACCACCGCCGAGAAGGAAGGCGCCCAGCACCGGGTTGAATCCGTGCGGCTGGTGGCGGACGCCGAGCGGGCCAAGGATATCGAACAGATCGATGCGGAAATGCTGGCTGAGATCCGCCGCATTGACGAGGAGAGCAAGGCCTCCATAACCCGCATGCATATGATCACTCAATCGGAAGCCCGCAAGCTGTCGGCGGAGCAAGAGTCCGACGCCACCATGATCCGCGCCCGCGCCTCATCCGAGGCGCAGAAAATCGCCGCCGAGGGGATCGAGAAGGAGGCCGCCGCCACCGGCCGGGCCGAGGCCGAAGTCGAGGCCCTGCGCGTTGCCAATACCCAGCGCATGTTGGAGGCCGAGGCCAGCGGCTTGGAAGCCAAGGCCGAGGCCCTGAAAAAATACAACGAGGCGGCAACCTTCATGGAACTGGCCAAGTTGTCCATCGAGGCTGACCGGGATGTTCACATAGACCAGGCCAAGGCCATGGGCAACGCCCTGGAAGGCGCGCAGATCCGCATGTACGGCGGCGGCGACGGCACCGTGGATACCATTCGCGGACTGTTCACCCAAGGCTTTGGCATCGGCGAGGTGCTGGAAGGGTTCGCGCAGTCCATGCCCGACGGCCTGCGGCAGAAGTTCAACGCCAATGGCCTTCGCGGCCTGTTTGGCCGCCCTTATGGCCAGGGCAGCCTGCGGGAAACCGCGGAGCATTTGACGGCGCTTGTTGACAGCACCCTTAGCAACAAGAAATCGCGGGAAGAGAATTTTCCAGCCGCCCTGGAAAAACTGATCGCCGCGGCGGGTGACGATGAAACCATGAGCCAAACCCTGACCATGCTGAGCGAATTGAATAACCGGGGCGGCTTCGATGAGGTGCCGTTCGAGAGTGTGTGGAATATCCTGCAGGCATTGGCCAAGTCCGCCGATTAGGACCCAGAGGGTGCAAAATTCTATCGTGCAACTGGCCGTAATTTGGGGACACGTAACAAGTACATGTCCCCAAATTTCTCCGCCTGTGCACATCGCCGGGGTGAATATGGGGACATGTACGTGTTACGTGTCCCCCTATTCATGGAGCCGCCGGCGTTGGCCGAAATCATCTATTGAAACCGAGGCGACATGGCCGAATTTGACGTCGTCATAGAGCATGTTTACAAGACCTTTCCCGGCGACACGCGGGCGGTGATCGACTTCAATGCCGAAATCGAACACGGCGAATTCGTTTCCATGCTGGGGCCGTCGGGCTGCGGGAAAACCACGCTGCTGCGCATGATCGGCGGTTTGGAGGAAGTGAGCGCCGGCCACATCTACATCTCGGGCCAGGACGTCACGGACCTGCCCCCCTCTCACCGCGATACTTCCATGATGTTCCAAAGCTTTGCCCTGTTCCCTCATCGCACGGTGTTCCAGAACGTCGAATTCAGCCTGAAAATGCGCGGTCTGGAAAAAAACCTGCGCGCCCGGCGGGTTTGGGACATGCTGGATACCGTGGGAATGGACCAGCTATCCGACCGCCGGCCGTCCGATCTTTCCGGCGGCCAGCAGCAGCGTGTGGCCCTGGCCCGCGCGCTAATCTCCGAACCCACCGTTTTGCTGCTGGACGAACCCCTGGGCTCCCTGGACTATAATTTGCGCCAAACCATGATGGTGGAATTGAAGAAGATCCAGCAGGAAACCGGCATCACCTTCATCATGGTCACACATTCGCAGCAAGAAGCCATGTCCATGGCGGACAAGGTTATTGTGATGTCCGACGCCATGGTGCAACAGATCGGCACCTCCCGGGACATTCACGAAAACCCGCGCAATCAATTCGTCGCCGATTTTATCGGCAACAACAACATGTTCAAGGGCGTGATCCGCTCCCGCAGCGGCTCCATGGTCTTTGTCGAGGCGGGCGAGCAGCTATATTACATTCGGGTCCCCGAGCATATCCGCCAGGTGTCCATCGGTCAGGAGGCGCATTTCTCGGTCCGCGCCGATTTGATGAATACAGGCGATAACCCGGAGATGGCCAATAAGGTCGAGGGTACTTATGTGGCGACGGAATTTCTGGGCACACTGGAAACGGATGTGTTCGAGCTCGACCCAGGCCATTTCGTGCATGTGGAGCAGCATCGACATCTCTCTGACAGCACTTACCGCGTGGGCGAACGGGAGATTCTATGTTTCGCCGCCGATTCCGGCATGTTACTGGAGAAGAACCAGCGGCCCGAAGACCTGGCGGACTAAGGCCTCATGGACCGCACCGCGGACGTCATCATCATGGGGGCCGGCATTGCCGGCACCGCCACCGCCTACTATCTGGCCAAGGGGGGGGCAGAGGTCGTGGTCTGCGAAAAGGGCCGGATCGCGGGCGAACAATCCAGCCGCAATTGGGGATTTGTCCGGCAACAGGGCCGGGACCCGGCTGAAATTCCCCTGATGATGGAAGCCAACAAAATCTGGCGCGGCCTGGAGCGGGAATTGAACGCGGACCTGGAATGGCTTTCCGCCGGGAACATGGTGACCTTCGATACCGCTGAAGAGGGCGCGGGCTGGGAGGCGTGGCGCCAGACCGCCGCAAACTTTGGTCTGGACGCCACAATTCTCAGCCGGGCCGAGGCCGAGGCCGTGGTGCCCGGCAATGCCTTCGACTGTCATGGCGCCATATTTACCGAAAGCGACGGCCAGGCCGAACCCAACAAAGTCACCGCCGCCCTGGCCCGCGCGGCGGAAGGGCGCGGCGCTGAATTCCTGACCGAATGCGCGGTGTTCGAGGTGGAAACCGCGGCCGGCGCGGTTTCCGGCGTGGTCACCGAGCAGGGCATTATCCGCGCGCCCGTGGTGGTCTGTGCCGCCGGTGCCTGGTCGGGCCGCATGTTGCGCACCCTGGGCCTGAAACTGCCGCAAATGTGGATCAAGGGTTCCGTCGCGCGCACCACGCCGGGGCCGATCGTCAGCCATACGGCCACCTGGACCGGGGTCGCTTTCCGCCAGCGCCGGGATGGCACCTTTAATATCGCGCAACGGTCCGCCGATCATGATCTGACCTTCGAAAGCCTGCTGAACCTGCCATCCTTCTTGGGCAGTTTCGCCCGCAACAAGCGCGATATTAAGCTGCACCTGAACGGGCTGGCGTTCGATTTGCTGGCGGGCAGTTTTTCAAAAGCCGCGCTGGCCAAGGAATTAGTCGCCAACCGCACGCTCGATCCCACCCCCAACCACAAGGTCTTGGACCATACCTTGCGCGAATTGCATCGCCTGCTGCCGCAAACGGCGGAGGTCAGGATCGACCGCACCTGGGCCGGTTACATCGACATGGCCCCAGATATGCTGCCCACCCTCGATGCCTTGACCAACCCCAAGGGCCTGGTCCTTGCCACGGGCTTCTCCGGCCATGGCTTCGGCATGGGCCCCATCGTGGGCCGGTTGATATCGGAATTGATCCTGACCGGACAACCGTCCCTGAACCTGGACGCCTTCCGCTTCAGCCGCTTCTCCGACGGTACGAAACTGACGCCACATAGCGTGGTGTAATTCTGGAGGCATGGAACATGGAAACAGTTCTGATTACCGGCGCAGCGGGTGGCATTGGCACGCGGATGCGGCACTTATTGAAAGGCGTCTACCCGCGCCTACTTCTCAGTGACCGGGACAGACCGGAAAATCTGACCAATGAGGAGGAATTTATTGCCGCCGATCTGACGGACATGGCGGCAATGACGGATCTGCTGAAGGGCGTCGACGGCGTCCTGCATCTGGGCGGTCAAGCCATGGAGGCGGGTTGGGATGTGATCCACCAATCCAACATCGTCGGTTGCTATAATTTGTTCGAGGCCGCGCGGATCAACGGCACAAAGCGGGTGGTCTTCGCGTCTTCAAATCATGCCATTGGCTATTACCCCCGCCATGCCCGCATCGGCGTCGATCACAAGGTCCGTCCCGACAGCCGTTATGGCGTCTCCAAGGCCTTCGGCGAGGCCGTGGGCAGCTACTATGCGGACAATTTCGGCCTGGGCGTGATGGCGATTCGAATTGGCAATATCGACGACCATCCCGTTGACGAACGGCGGTTGTCGATTTGGATCAGTCCGCGGGACCTGACGCAATTGGTTCGTATCGGTCTTGAACATCCCGACCTGCATTATGAAGTCGTCTGGGGCATTTCCGACAATGCGCGTTCCTGGTGGGACAACGGGCCGGCCCGCCGGCTTGGCTACCGACCGCAAGATCGGGCGGAAGACCACCGGGACCATGCCCTGGCGGCGGAAGCCGAGCGCACGCCGGACGCCATTGCCGATTATTTCCAAGGCGGCGACATCTGTGCGGAAGAATACGCCGGCCCGCTATCGGGATCTACGGTAGAGGATGGTGTAGATCCCTAGAAACGCCGAAATCATCAGTAAGGAAAACAAGGTGGACGCCGTGCCGAGGGCAAATAACGTCGGCCGGATGCGCTGGGTCATGGAGGCGTTGATGTCGAGGGGCAGGGTGTTATACGAGCCTGATAGCAACGTGGTGCGGGCGAATTCGTCGTAGGACAAGGTAAAGCCGAACAACCCGGCGGCGACCACGCCCGGCGTGATCAGGGGCAGGGTAATCTCCTTGAACACCGTCCATTCATCGGCGCCCATGTCTCTCGCGGCCTCCTCCAGCCTTGAATCGAAGCGATTGAAAACCGCCATCATGACCAGATAACTGAACGGCAAGGCCCAGATTACATGCACCGCCAGGCCGGAGGTATACCAGGCGGCGGGGATGCCCAACTGCCGCATCAGGATCGCCATGCCAAGGCTGAGCAACACGCCAGGCACCATCAGGCCGGTCAGGATGGTGTAGAACAGAACATTGGAGAACCAGAACTTCTTGCGGAAGGCCATGGCCAGCATGGTGGCGAAAAATGCCGTGATGACCATCACCATCAGCGCCAGGATGATGGAGCGCCCCATGGCGCCCTGCATATCGCCAACCGTCGAGGGCTCCAGCAATTTATTCCACCAATACAACGAGACGCCCCGCATGGGGAACGAAGTGCCCCCGCGCCGGCCCTGAAACGACAGCACGAACATGGCGAACATGGGGCCGTAAATGAACATTAGAAAGATGACGTAATAGATCGAAAAGCCGGTCTTCACCCGCAGCTTGCGCCAACGCTCCCTGGTCCAGCGCGCCGCCATTCTATAATTCTTTCCGGATATCGACGATGCGCAGGATCACGACGATGCCGATCACCATGGCCAGCATCAACATCAGCGCATTGACGGCGGCGAAAGGATAATTGGCGATGCCGTAATAGTTCAAAATCACGGTGCCGGCGGTCGATGTCTTGCCGCCATAGACCACCACGGCGGTGGCGAACTCGCCCATGATCACCACGAAAATGAAAATCATGCCAATGGCCACGCCAGGCATCGACATCGGCCCGATGATCTCGCGAAATATCTGGAACGGCGTGGCGCCCATGTCGGTGGCGGCCTCCAGAATGTCCTTGGGGATCTTGGCCAGGGAAAAGAAGATCGGACCAATGCAAAGCACCACATAAATCTGCACCAGGGCCATGGTGTAGCCGAACTCCGAATAGAACAGAAAGCTGACCGGCTTATCGACGATGCCCATGCCGAGCAGGGCCTGATTGATCAGGCCACGCCGTCCCAGCATGGGCAGCCAGGCCACGGCGCGGATCAGATATGAGGTCCAGAACGGCACCATGCACAACAGGAACAAGGCCAACTGAAACTTGAATGCCTGAACCTGCATGGCCAGGAAAAAGGCGATGGGATAGCCGACAATCAGACACAAAACCATTGTTGTAAGGGTGAAATAGATCGTCGAGCCGAGGGTGCGGATGAATACGCTGGGCAGCAGGAAGCGTTTGGCCTCGACATCGAAAAAACCCTCTGTGTAGAAATATTCGCCGTAAAATTCCAGGGAAAAAGCGGGCTTCAGACCCTGCGGCGTATTCTCCCAAAAACTGAACACGATGATGGAAACCAGTGGAATGACCAAGAACAAAATCAACCAGATGCTTGCCGGCGTGACCAGCCAGGCCGTGGAAAAGCCTTCCTCCGTATGGCGGATTTTTGCCACGACGGTCTTGTCGTCCGCCTCCGGCTGGCCGCCGATCAAACCTGCGTGGTGATATTCGTTGACTTTTGACATGAGATGCCGACGCCGGGCCGCTGCTTTCAGAAAATTGGGGCCGATACGGCATTGCCGCACCGGCCCCATACTATCTCATGCCCGCTCCCATCAGGGAAAGGACAATAACGAAAATGCCCTGATCAGGAAGTCAGGAATTCCGTCCAGCGTTTCACCAGATAGTCGTTTTCACTCATGATGGAGTTCCAAACGGCAATCTTCTTGAACCGCTGCTCGTACGATCCGCCATCGCGCACGGCGCCCTTTTTGACCAACGGGTTACCGAAGGGATCGGGCAGCTCCTTGGCGGCCGGTTTGCCTTCGTACCAGAAATCCCACTCGTCAGCCGGCAGGTGCTTTTTGGTATTGGCCGGTGTCGACATGTAGTAACCCTGGCGGGCGACAAATGCGCCGGCCCAGCCGTCAAGCCACCAGTTCAGGTATTCATAAGCCTGATCCAGTTTCTTGCCGGTGGCCTTTTTCGAGATTGAGATGGCGCCGTGCCAGCCGCGCATGCCTTCCTTGGGGGATGCATAGATGCAGGGAATGCCCTCGGCATTTACCGCCGTCACAGCCGGCGACCACATGCTTTGCAGGACGACCTCGCCACTGACCATCAGATTGACGGATTGGCCAAAGGTTTCCCAGAAAGCGCGGAAATGGCCTTCCTTCTTTTTCTTGATCAGGAAGTCCACCAGAACATCGATTTCCGGCCTGGTCATATTGCCCTTGTCGCCAAACTTGATCAGCCCCAGGGCTTCCATGCCCATGGCGGCATCCATGGCGCCAACCTGGGGTATGTTCAACAACGCCACCCGGCCCTTGAAGTCGGAACTGAACAATTCCGCCCAGCTATCTATTGAGCGGCCGGTTTCTTCGGGGTTGTAGCCCAGGCTATCGGCATTATGCCAACCCGGCAGGGCGGAAATGTAGCGCGACGGCCCGTCGGTGCGTTTGCCGTCCTTGTCGACCCAGATTTGCCGCACGGGCGCATCGCCCTGGCCAACCTGGCTGCCCGGCGTCAGCATGCCGGTCTTGGTCAGGTTGGATACCTTGTCCCAATCCTTGATCCGGTGGGTATCGATAGGCTGGAAAACGCCCGAGGGGATCATGACATCGAACATATCGAAATAGCATTCGGATACTTCGTACTGATCGTTCTGGTTCAAGGTCTTGCCGAACAGGGCGCCGTAGCCCATGGCCTGGCCACGGATCTTAAAGCCAACGTCCTTGGCTGCCCGGGACTGGATCTCGTTAATGATCGACACGCCCAGGCCGATCGCCCGAATGGGCTCCGCCGCCTGGACGATATTGGGAAAGCCGGTGATTGTTCCGGCGGCGGCCACGGTTGCCGCGGTTCCCATGAATTTCCGGCGGCTGATATTCGACAGCGCGCCGCTTGATGTTTTACCCTTTTTTACGGTCATTACTTGCCTCCCATTTTTCTATTCGGTTGCGCGGCGATCATCGCATAAAGCATCGCGGTAAATCCACGCTTGATCTATCCCCTGCCCCAGCCGGCAACGTGCCACCTAGCGCAAAGCAGGTTTAATGATACATTAGGTTCAGATTCTACAAAGCTTTAAGTGACGATATTTTTCGGGGGAGATTTGGCATGACGGTTCTGATCAAGAATGGCCGCATTGTGACGGCGGTGGATGACTACCATGCCGACATCTTTATCGGCGGCGAAACCGTGTCCCTGATCGGCCGCGATCTGGAGATTGACGCCGATCATGTCATCGATGCCGCCGGCAAATTAGTGATACCGGGCGGCGTTGACCCCCATACCCATCTGGAGATGCCCTTCGGCGGCACCACCACGTCGGATACCTTCGAAACCGGCACCCGGGCGGCGGCCTACGGCGGCACCACGACCATTGTCGATTTCGCCATCCAGACCAAGGGCACATCGACCCTGGAGACCTTGGACATTTGGCAAGGCAAGGCGGCGGGACGGACCGCTATCGACTATGGCTTCCACATGGTCATCACTGATATGGAAGACGATCGCCTGCCCGAGATGCGCCGCCTGTCCGATGAGGGCGTAACCTCCTACAAACTATTCATGGCCTATCCCGGCGTCATGCTGTCGGACGACGGCACGATTTTCCGTGTCATGCGCAAGGCCGGCGAGGACGGCACCCTGGTCTGCATGCATGCCGAAAATGGTATCGTGATCGATGAATTGGTCAAGATCGCCCTCAGGGAGGGCCATATCGAGCCCAAGTACCACGCCCTGACCCGCCCGACCCGGCTGGAGGCCGAGGGCGCCCATCGCGCCCTGGCCATCGCCGAAGTGGCCCAGGCTCCGGTCTATCTGGTGCATCTAAGCTGTTTCGATGCCTTGGAGCAATTGCGCATGGCGCAATCAAGGGGCGTCATGGCGCACGCGGAAACCTGCCCGCAATATCTGTTGCTGGACGTGGATTGCTATGACGAACCGGGCTTTGACGGCGCCAAATATGTGCTGACCCCGCCGCTGCGGGAAAAATGGAACCAGGACGAGTTATGGAGCGGGTTGCGCAATTCCGCCCTGGATGTGATCTCCACCGATCATTGTCCGTTCTGCATGCGCGATCAAAAGGAGATCGGCCGCGACGATTTCAGCCAGATCCCCAACGGCGGCCCGGGCGTGGAAAACCGTATGAGCCTGATCTATCACCGTGGCGTCAATGACGGCAATATATCCCTGAACCGATTCGTTGAATTGACCTCCACCTCGCCGGCGAAAATCTTCGGCCTGTTTCCCAAAAAGGGCACCATCGCGGTCGGCAGCGACGCCGATATCGTGATTTTCGATCCCGACCGGGAGGAGATCATTTCCCTCCACAATCCCCACACCCATCACATGAACATCGACTACAACGCCTATGAGGGAACCAAGGTGCGCGGCTTTACCGAAACCGTGCTCTCGCGCGGCCGGGTGATCATCGACAAGGGCAATTACCTCGGCAAGCCCGGCGACGGCGCCTTCGTCAAACGGGGGCCGTATGGGGGCCTGCACGCCAACAGCCGCGGCGCGGCGGCCAAAATCGCCCTCTCCACCTCCGCCCGTCTCGGCGCGCCGGGCGCCCATCGTTAGAATTCGGTCTTGCGGCCGGGCGATCCGTACGTAGCAACTTTTACGCGGCTGCGTCCGCCGTCGCGGCGGCGACCATGGCCAGCATCTGTTTCGGCTCGACCTGATCACCCTCCGCCACCGCGATCGCTTCGACCACGCCATCGGATGGCGCCTTGATTTCGTGTTCCATTTTCATGGCTTCCAAAATCACCAGGATTTGGCCCTTTGCCACCGTGTCGCCTGGTTCGGAGCGGACGGCAACGATGCGCCCGGCCATGGGTGCGAGCAAGCGGCCATCGCTTTCCCGCTCTCTTACCGCCGCCAATTCCGGGGTGAACTCGAAAAAGCAGTGACTATGTCCGGCCAAATCCAAGTGCAGGTCATTGCCGTCGAAGCCAAAGCAGGCGGCCTGGGAGATACCATCGCAGCGGAACCGCACCAGACCGTCGCCAAGGCTCAGCAGTTCCAGTTCGGCGGTTTCATCATCGGCCAACCCGACCCGGTAGCCGCCACCCAGGGGCGTCACCCGGCACGGGCATTGCGCATCGCCAAAGCGCAGATCAATGGTGACGGCAAGGGGTGACGCGGAACGCCAGCCTTCGTGCTCTTGGGCGCTGTGGCGGTACAGCAGGACGGCGGCCAAGGCGCGCTGGGCAAGATCGGGTATTGGCCTCTGTGGGTCGGGAAAATAGTCCGGGATAAAGGCCGTGGTGGCGGAGCCGTCGACAAAATTCGCATGGCCCAGGACATCTATCAGGAAGCCGCGATTGTTTGGCAGACCCAGCAGCGCGGTGTCTTTCAAGCCACGCAGCAACCGGCGGCGGGCTTCCTCGCGATCACGGCCATGGGCGATTACCTTCGCCACCATGGGATCGTAGAACGGCGAAATATCCTGACCTTCGGCAATGCCGGTATCCACGCGCACCTCGCCCGAGGGCCGCCAGACCACGACCCGTCCGGTCTGGGGCAGAAAATCGGCGTACGGATCCTCCGCATATAGCCGCACTTCGATGGCATGGCCGTCAAAGCTGATTTCGGCTTGGGTCAGGGGCAAGGGTTTGCCCGCCGCGACATCCAGTTGCCAGGCCACCAGATCCAGCCCGGTGATCATTTCCGTCACCGGATGCTCGACCTGCAATCGGGTGTTCATCTCCAGGAAAAAGAAACCGCCATCGGCGCCGAGCAGAAATTCAACCGTGCCCGCGCCCGTATAGTCGATGGCCTGGGCCGCCGCGACCGCCGCGGCGCCCATTTTTTCGCGCAAGACGCTGTCCACCGCCGGAGATGGCGCCTCTTCAACCACTTTTTGATGGCGCCGCTGGATTGAACAATCCCGCTCGCCCAAATGAATGCAACTGCCATGCTGATCGGCGAAGATCTGGATTTCAACGTGGCGCGGTTCAACCACCGCCTTTTCCAGGATCAGTTCGCCGGAGCCGAAAGCGTTCTCCGCCTCCGAACGGGCGCCTGAAATAGCGGCCGCCAGATCTCCGCCGGGCTCCACAAGCCGCATGCCCCGGCCGCCGCCGCCCGCGGCGGCCTTGACCATCACGGGGAAGCCGATTTTTTCGCCCTCGGCCAGCAAGACTTGATCGTCCTGATCGGCGCCGCTGTATCCCGGCACGCAAGGTACATCCGCATCGGCCATGCGTAATTTGGCCAAACGTTTGTTGCCCATGAGCTCAATTGCCTGCGGTGACGGCCCGATAAAGGTCAAACCGGCATCCAGGCAGGCCTGGGCAAAGGCGGCGTTCTCGGCCAGAAAACCATACCCGGGATGGACCGCATCCGCGCCCGTCCGCGCCGCCGCGTCCAAAATAGCGGCCACGTTGAGGTAGGATTCGGCGACCGGCGCCGGTCCGATGCAAACGGCCTGATCCGCCATCTCCACGTGGGGCGCGGCCTCGTCAGCCTGGGAATAGACGGCGACGGTCTCAAATCCCATTGACTGGGCGGTGGCCATGATACGGCAGGCAATTTCGCCGCGATTGGCGATCAGGACCTTGGTGAAGGTCATGGTGTGGGCATTCCTTTTATCCGCTGAAATTTGTCCGTTGAAATTCAGTCATCATCCGAGTGGCCGAAGACCTTTGGCATGACCTCTCTGTGAAACCCGGAAAAATGTGCGTTGCCGGGGCCATCCGGCAGGGGGTAGTTGTGCTGTAGATTTGGCGCCGCGCCATCGACCCTGATACAGCTACCGGAGATAAAGGCCGCCGCAGGGCTGAGCAGGAACACGATCGCGGCGGCGACTTCCGCCTCCCGCCCCAGACGGCCTAAAGGCACGAATTTCGCCAACGAGCGCATATGATCGCCCCAGTCGCTGCCGTAGGTATCGAAGCCGGAGGTGATGATCCAACCCGGCGCCACGCT
>JAPYPT010000534.1 GCA_029937535.1 Alphaproteobacteria bacterium | reverse complement strand
CCCTGGGACAATGCGGACCAGTGGCTGGCGGCCGTGCGGGCCGCCCGTCCCCATGATGACGTTCGTATCTGGCCGGCCCCCGGTGACCCCGTGGAGATCGATTTCGCCATGGTCTGGCAATTGCCCCACGGTGTTCTCGCGGCCATGCCGAACCTGCTGGCGGTATCCTCGCTGGGTTCCGGCGTCGATGCCCTGGTCGCGGACCCGGCCCTGCCCCGCAACATCCCCATCGCCCGGCTGGTCGATCCCCTGATGGCCGACCGCATGGCGGAATATGTTTGCGCCACGGTGCTGCACCATCATCTGGGCCTGGATGTTTATGACGAGCAGCAGCGCCGGGAATATTGGCGGCGCAACCCGACCACGGATGCCCGCGACCGTAGCGTGGCGCTTTTGGGTCTGGGCCAGATGGGACGGCGCTGCGCCCAGCGCCTCGGCGGCCTGGGTTTCAATCTGCTGGGCTGGAGCCGCGGCCCCAACGAGGTAGCGGGCGTGCATTGCACCCATGGCGCAAGCCGCCTCGATGGTGTTCTGCAGGCCGCCGAAATCGTGGTGGTGCTTTTGCCCCTGACCGAGCAGACCTTCAACCTCATGGACAAAGTGGCCTTTAACACCATGCCGCCCGGCGGAGTCTTGATCAATTGTTCCCGTGGCGAACTCGTCGTGGAAGACGATCTCCTCGCCGCCCTGGACAGCGGCCGTCTCGGCGGCGCCACCCTGGACGCCTTCCGCGAAGAGCCATTGCCCCATGGCCATGCCCTCTGGGGGCATCCAAAAGTCCGCGTGACACCCCATATCGCCAGCCTGTCGGCGCCCGGCACGGCGGCGCTGATCCTGGCCGATCAGGTGCGCCGCGCCCGCAACAACCAACGATTGATGGACAGGGTCAATATCGAACACGGCTATTAGAGCATGTCCTCTTTAAACATGCCCGGATTCTTAAGAAAAGAGCAATTGAACCAACGACTTGGATCGCAAGAGCGAATCCAATTAGTTGAAA
>JAPYPT010000360.1 GCA_029937535.1 Alphaproteobacteria bacterium | reverse complement strand
TGGAGAGCATCGGCCATCTTCAAGACTTGGGCGCCGATGTCATTGCCGTCTGTTGCGTGATCAGACGATCAGGCTTCGAACAGGGCGCGTTGCATGCCTCGAGCATTCCAGTTCGTGCGCTGTTTGGTCAGGATGAGTTGATATCATAGGATCAATACCAAGACTTCAAGGATGGCCTATCTTTGATAATCGAGCGCCTGTTGGAAGGAATTTGCCATGGTAAGCCTGTTTTTGGCCAGCTTGTTGTTCCTCGGCATTCATGCGGTGATTTCGGGTACCCCTGTCCGCACCATCCTTATTGCCAGGATCGGGATCGGTCCTTATATGGGGCTGTTTTCAGCCCTTTCGGCGGGGGCGCTGTTCTGGGTCATTCTGGCCTATGGCGCCGCGCCGCATGTAGGATTGTGGGCCGAGGTGGCGGGTCTGAAAATGCTGGCCGTGCCCTTGATGGCGCCGGCCGTGGTGCTGCTGGTGCTGGCGTTTAGCACGCCCAACCCCACCGCCGCCGGCGGGGAGAAGGCCTTGCGCAGGGAACAGGCCGCCACGGGCATTATCAAGATCACCCGGCATCCATTTCTGGTGGGCGTCACCATCTGGTCCACCACCCATATTCTGGCCAACGGCGATCTGGCCTCCCTCATTATGTTCGGCGGCTTTCTGGCCCTCTCGCTGATCGGTCCCGTGCAGATCGATGCCAAGCGCGCCGCCAAATATCCCGATACATGGCCGCGATTCCTGGCGCAGACATCCTGGCTGCCCTTCGCCGCGATCTTCAACAGGCGGACAAAGGTAACCTTGGGCGAGATTGGCTGGGGCCGGATCGAGGGCGGCGTGGCGCTTTATCTGTTGATCCTGCTCTTTGGCCACGAATGGGCCTTTGGCGTCGCGGTTTTGCCGGGTAAATAGGGACGTCCCGTCAGTCTTCCCCAAACCCTGCCTTGCGCAGCCCGTTCAACAGCAATTCTATATGTTCGGGCCGCTCAAACTGCTGATTCTCTCCGCTGAATATACTGGCGATGAAATCGGGCGCAAAACCCATTAACTCATTTCGATGGATTTCCAGCAATCGTTGGTCGCCGATGATGGCCGCATGGGCGATCATTAAGGCGCGGCGAATGGGCGCGTTGGGCGCCTCGCGGATGGCCCTGTCCGCCCACTGTCTGAATTCATCGTGGTTCTGTTCGGCGAAGGAAGCTATAGCCAACGCGAGATAGGCATTTCCGATCAACGGGTCCTTGGGACTTAGGCGAATGGCCTGTTCAGCCAACTCCCGCGCCGCAACCGTTTCGCCGGCCCTCGCTTCGGCATAGGACAATGACTGCAATATCATCATTTCATTGGGGTTCAGTTCATGCGCGTGGCGTAGATCACCGATCCCCTCGGTAATCTGGCCTTTCCTGACTCGGATGGATCCGAGGCAAAAATGTGCCCAGTAGCTTTGCGGCGCCTTGGAAAGAAATTTTTTCGCCCATTGTTCTGAACGGTCCGCCGCGCCGTTTGGGTCGTCCCCCCACCGGAAAAGGTTCTGCATATTATAACTCGCGCAGATGGTGAAATAGGCGTTGAAACATTCCGAATTCAACGCAATGGCTTCCAGGCTTAGTACGATGGCGCGCTCAAGGCTATCCGGATCGCCTGCATTTAACGCCTGACGGAGAGAATCAGCAGCGCGCCAGGAGATGTCCTGAGCCTCATCGAATACGCGATCACCGCGGACGATGCGGGCGGTCTCCGCATCCTTTAATTGCGTCACGGTGCTGGCGACGACCTGGCGGGTGACTTACTCCTGAAGGTCGAAGATATCCGCCAGTTCGCCGTCGTAGCGCTCGGCCCAGATATGCTTGCCGTCGATGCCGTCAATCAATTGCGCCGTGATACGCACCCGTTGGCCGGCCTTGCGGACGCTGCCCTCGAGGACGAAATGCACGCCCAGTTCGCGGGCGACGTCCTTCACATCCACCGTTTGGCCCTTGTAGATAAAACAGGTGTTCCGCGCGATCACGAACAGGCCCTCGAAGCGGGAAAGTTCGGTGATAATGTCTTCGGTCATGCCATCGGCGAAGTATTCCTGTTCGCTATCGCTGGACATATTGTCGAACGGCAGCACGGCGATAGACGGTCTGTCGGGCAGGGTTGGCTCATCGCTTGCCTGCGCCGCCGTCGTTGTTTCGCCAACTCCCTCGCGCGCCCAACGCCAGGCACGTACCGGATTGGCGATATTTTTCAAGCTCTGTTCGCCGGTATCCACGAACACCGCATCAATGCGGCCCGAAACGTTTTCCTGCGCGGTATGGGAAATGGTCACACCGCCAACCTCGGCGATCTCCTGCAGGCGGGCGGCGATATTCACGCCGTCGCCAAATATGTCATCGCCCTCGACGATCACATCGCCCAGGTGAACGCCGATCCGGAAGCGGATTGCTTCATCTTCGGCAGTATCGACGTTGCGCGCTGCCATGCCGTCCTGTACGGCAACCATGGCGGTCACGGCCGCGACGACGGAGGAAAATTCCAACAACAGGCCGTCGCCGGAGGTCTTGACGATGCGGCCGCCATGCCGGGTGATCAATGGATCGATCAGTTCGGCGCGATGTGCGTTCAGGCGGCGCAACGTGCCGGCCTCATCCACGCCCATGAGACGGGAATAGCCGGCCACATCGGCCGATACGATCGCCGATAATCTCCGTTGGGTCTCTTCCACCATGGGGTGGAGTGTAACCGCGCCTGCTGGGAAAGCAATTGTTCACCATTGTCCGCTAATGTTGATTTGCCCTTGCGGTCGCCTTTGTGGCATGAAATGTGTTGCCTGGAGATTTTGGGGAATTGAGGGCCATGGATTCTGCACTTCTGTTGAAATATGACCAGCGCGTGCCGCGCTATACCTCCTACCCGACGGCGGTGCAGTTCACCGATACCGTGGGCGAGGATCAGCACACCGCGTGGCTGGGCGAGATCGGGGGGGAGGGGCCGGTATCGCTGTATGTGCATGTGCCGTTTTGCGAGGTTTTGTGCTGGTATTGCGGCTGTAATACCCAAGTCGGCCGGCATCAGAATACCTTCGAGAGTTACACCGATCTGGTCTGCCGGGAAATAGACCGGGTCGCGGCCCGTCTGGGCGCCCGGCCACGGGCGGCGGCGGTACATTGGGGCGGCGGGACGCCCAGCGCCATCGGACCCGCCCGCATGGCCCGGATCATGGAAAAATTGCGCCAGCATTTCGATTTTCTGCCCGACGTGGAAATTGCGGTGGAGATGGACCCCCGCGTGCTCTCGCCCGAGGATATCCAAACCCTGACCCGGGACATGGGCGTCAACCGCACCTCCATCGGGGTACAGGATTTCGATGCTGAGGTGCAGGCTGCCGTCAACCGGGTACAGCCCTATGATCTGGTGGCCGAAACGGTGGAAAACCTGCGCGCGGGCGGCATTTTGGATCTGAACCTGGATCTGATGTACGGCCTGCCGTTCCAGGCCCGGGACAATTTCGGCCATTCCGCCGATCTGGCCATTGGCCTGGCGCCGGAACGCATGACCCTGTTCGGTTATGCCCATGTGCCGTGGATGTTCAGCCACCAGAAACTGATCAAGGAAAACGATCTGCCCAACGCCGAGGAACGTTTGATCCTGTTCGCCGAGGCCTTGGAACGGCTGGAAGATGCCGGCTATGTCCATATCGGCCTGGATCATTTCTCCAAGGCGGATTCGGAGATGACCATCGCCCAACGGGAAGGCCGCCTGCACCGCAATTTTCAGGGCTATACCACCGATACCGCGAAAACCCTCATCGCCTTTGGCGCCTCCGCCATCTCCACCCTGCCGGGCGGTTTTATCCAGAACAAATCCGCCGCGCGGGATTATATGAACGCCATCAAGGCCGGCGGCCTGGGCACCAACCGGGGCGTCGGGCTAACGGACGAGGACCATCTGCGCTCCCATATCATCGAGCGTCTGATGTGCGATTTTCATGTGGATCTGGAAGCGGTCTGCGAAACCTTCGATGTGCCGGTCGATCACCTTGCCGGTGACATGGCCAAGCTGGATACCCTGGTTGCCGATGATCTGGTGGCCGTGGACGGCTGGCATGTGGATGTGCTGCCACGGGGCCGCATGCTGGTCCGCATGGCCTGCGCCGCCTTCGATCAATACCACGCCCCCAACCCGGACAAACCGGCCCACGCCAAGGCGATTTAGGCGGCGGGGGAAACCGCGAATATCGTAGCCTGCGACGTCATTCCCGCGAAGGCGGGAATCCAGATATCGCTCGATTTTCCGCAGTCTTTGGGGTTGCTTTGGATTCCCGCCTACGCGGGAATTGTCTGTTCGTAAATTGGTATAATTGTGTTCT
>JAPYPT010000359.1 GCA_029937535.1 Alphaproteobacteria bacterium | reverse complement strand
GCCTCGGGCATTGGCGATTTCCGCTATATCCTGAAATGGAACGAATACAACTCCCCCATGCGGCGCAACGTCGGTATCGAGGAGGTGGGCGGCGCGGCCATGTATCTGCTGAGCGATCTGGGCAAGGCGGTCACGGGGGAGACCCATCACGTGGACTGCGGTTACAACGTGGTCGGCATGAAGGCCGTCGACGCCCCCGATATCTCCACCGTCTAATTCACGCAAAGACCATGTCGCACAATTCCTTTGGCACGCTGTTTCGGGTCACCACCTGGGGAGAAAGCCATGGCCCGGCCATCGGCTGTGTGATTGACGGCACGCCGCCGCTGCTGGCGTTGAGCGAGGACGACATCCAGCCTTGGCTGGACCGCCGCCGCCCCGGCACTTCGCGCTTTGTCACCCAGCGCCAGGAAACCGACCAGGTGCGCATACTATCGGGCACATATGAGGGTCAGACCACCGGCACGCCGATCAGCCTGATGATCGAAAACGTGGACCCCCGCTCCAAGGACTATAGCGCCATCGCGGAGACCTTCCGCCCCGGCCATGCGGATTACACCTATCACAGCAAATACGGCATCCGCGATCCCCGGGGGGGCGGCCGCGCCTCGGCCCGGGAAACCGCCTGTCGGGTGGCCGCCGGCGCCGTGGCGCGCAAGGTGCTGGGCCCCTCCGTCACTATCCGGGGCGCTCTGCGCCAGATCGGCGTGCATGGCGTGTCCGATGACGATTGGGATTGGGATGCGGTTGGGGACAACATGTTTCACTGCCCCGATCCGGCCATGGCGTTGGTTTGGGAAAGCTATCTCGATGATATCCGCAAGGCCGGCTCCTCCGTCGGCGCGGTGGTCGAGGTGCATGCCTCGGGCGTGCCGGCGGGCTGGGGCGCGCCGGTCTATGGCAAGCTGGATGGAGATCTGGCGGCCGGGATGATGAGCATCAATGCGGTCAAGGGCGTGGAAATCGGCGCCGGTTTTGCCGCCGCCCGGCTTCGGGGCGAGGACGCGGCGGATGAAATGCTGCCCGGCAACGACGGCCCCGGCTTTTCCGACAACCACAACGGCGGTGTTTTGGGCGGCATTTCCAGCGGCCAGGACATCGTCGTGCGCTTCGTGGTCAAGGCGACCTCGTCCATTCTGATCCCCCGGCGCAGCGTCGATACCTCCGGCGCCGCGACGGAGGTGGTGACCAAGGGCCGGCATGACCCCTGCGTCGGCATCCGCGCCGTCCCCGTGGGCGAGGCCATGATGGCCTGCATTCTGGCCGATCACATGCTGCGCCACCGGGCGCAAATGGGTTGAACTCCCCATGACCAAACAGCATCTGCACGGCCTGGCGGCGTTGCTGCTGATCGCGGGCGGCGCCCTCTACATCTTCACCGACACCCTGCCCCCGGCCATCGCCGGCATGGTCTGCACTCTGGCCGCCGCCGGGCGGATGCTGTTGTCCTGGTACCGGGACAAACCAAAATGAGTGGATGGCGTCTCGTTAATTGCCGCGGCATTGCCAAATCGTTCCTCATTCTGCTTATCCCGACGGTTGTATTATTGGGCTGCCGGACGTCCGTAATGGTGCCACCTTCGCCACCACCGGAAGATATCAGCTACGATCAATTGGTTCGACGCTTCGAGGCAATCGTCTTTTATTCCGAATTCAGCCCGGCCGAAGGGGTCCTGCTAAAAAGAACCGGATCAGTTACCTGGCGTCTCATGGCCGGCGGAAATGCGCGGGCCCGCGCGTCTCTCCTCCGGGTCACCAAAAGACTTTCCGAATTGACGGGCCTGTCCTTTCAGCCCGCCGCGACCGGCGATACGCCGGTGCTGGAAGTGATAATCGAGCCGCGCGCGGACCTTGTCGGACGCTTGCTGGCCGCGGGCTACACTCACCAAGGCTTTATCTACGACACATTGTGTTGGGGACAATCTCGCGGCAGCGGCCAAGGGATGATTGAACGCCTGATTGTCTCGATCCCAAATCACCTAAATGTTGATGAAGTGGAAACCTGTCTATGGATAGAAATTACCCAGGGATTGGGTTTGCCAAATGATCTTGATGACCTGCATCCCTCGATCTACAGCGATGGTCCCTATCTAACGGTTGGAGATCTTCCATGGTATGATGCAATTTTGGTGCGTACCTTGTATGATCACCGCTTGCGATCCGGCATGACGCGAAATGCGGCGATGCCTTTTGTACGAATTATTATTAAGGAGTTGTTGGCAGAGCGTAACGCCGGGCATGGATAGGAGACGTGGGTCCAATGACGGAATTAGGCAGCAGCAAATTTTTTTGGCCGCGCTGGCGGCATAATGGTTTCATTGCTCTGGCCCTGGCCGCCTTGGTCGCGGTGATGTTGAGCGCCTGCCAAACAAGCGGCTACCAAACTTCGGGCGGCAAGGACATAGGGAAACCGGAATGCAAAATGGTGTCCGGGGCGGCCAGCAAGCTGCATATTTCACCGCTGCAAGCAGCGATCGGCAGGGCGCCGGCAACGGTCGAATACTGCCGGTACGGCGACCGCACTTCGGAATTTGCCAAATGGAAGAACGGTAGTTATCTGATATATGCAATTTCGCACGGTGGCTTTTTCACGGTTTCGCCAGATCACCTCGTTCGTCAATTGAACAAACATTTGGCCATCGACATTTCCCGATCCGGCGTCAAACATATTCAGGGCCGGCACAATTCACTGTATTATTATGCGCATTCTCTTGGCGCGAACACGAACCGGCACACCTGTCTGTATTTCAGCACATTTCCCAACACCTGGTCGGAGACCGGACCCGACGGCTTTACCATGGGCTATTTCAATGGCCGCTATTGCTTTGCCGGTTCCCTCGCCAAGCCGGGAAACGTCGCGGTTATCAAAGCGTTGGGACATAAATAGGCAGCCGGCAATCGCCGGATGACCACCCGGTTTAAAAATTAGCCGTCAAGAATTCACTCATCCGCCGCCAAGCCAGATTGGCCGAGGTTGCGTCATAGGCCGCTTCGCTGGTTTCGTTGAAGAAGCCGTGCGCGGCATCGTAGCGGTGGATTTCCGCATTGACGCCGGCGCCGGTCAAGGTGGCCTCCAGCCCGTTCACGGCCTCGGGCGTGCACCAGTCGTCCTGATTGGCGAAATGACATTGCAGGGGCATGGTGATCATGGCCGGGTCGGCGAATTCCGCGGGCGGGATGCCATAAAAACAAACACCCAGGGTCACTTCGGGGACGTGGACGGCGGTGGCGATGGTCAGGGCGCCGCCCATGCAAAAGCCCATGACGCCCACATTGGCGCCAATCCCCTTCAGGTGCAGCGCCGCGCCGCGCAAATCCTGGTTGGTGGCGCCGGGGAAATCCAGGCCGCTCATCATATGGTTGGCTTCGTCGGGCTCCTGCGTCACGCGGCCTTCATAGAGGTCGGGCGCCAGGGCGTTGTAGCCGGCCCGCGCGAAGCGGTCGGCGACGCCGCAAATCTGATCGTTCAGGCCCCACAGCAACTAATATAGTGATTTTTCGCAGTAAACTGCGACTTAATATTAATATTGCATCTACACGTGACTTACACGTATACTTTTTTTACTTTAATTTTACTTCGATCTTACACATATTTTACACTTATAAAGGATACAGAATGAAAATAGGCCACAACAAATCACCGCATCAAATAAACACAAAGTTAATTCCCATACTTGGGATCGATTTCATTTTCTATAACCGGACCGATTTAGTAAACACTTCGGTTTGGCATTTTCGCGTTAAAGCTCCTGTAGTAAAAAGGTTTGGAGAAGATGAAACTATTAAATGGAAACGTATCTCTACAGGCACTGCCGATTTTGACCGGGCTAGAGATAATGCTTGGATGAAATACACAGAATGGAAGATCATGGCTGAGCATGAAATTCCATTATTTCAAGCCACGTTCGAAAGTGTCGCAACAGACGTAATAGCCCAAATCAACAAACAGGCTGAACGTGGCGACATAGCTGCCGACACTGCCCGTATGCACAGATCAAAAATGACCCGCTTTATCTTGCCGTATTTTGGATCAAAACAAATCAAATCGATTACCCGGCAGAACGTGTTGGATTTTTGGGAATGGCGACGGAATTATTGGGTTGAACACAAAGATGACCCGCGCGTCAATCGGCTACCCGATGCCGGAAAAATCCCAACCAACCAAACCCTCCACAACGAAGCCCCCTTGCTAAAAAGGGTTTTTGACCGGGCTGTAGAAAAGGAACTGCTAAAACCTGTTCGGGTTCCAGATTGCAAACCAGATATTGCGAATACCAAAAATCGCCGGGGTATATTTACAGATGCCGAGTGGCAACAAATTCAAGATTTCCTACCGACATGGATTACCGCTGACAAGTTCCACCGCGTAGATGTTGAACGGGTTAGGAC
>JAPYPT010000358.1 GCA_029937535.1 Alphaproteobacteria bacterium | reverse complement strand
CCGTCAAGCTTTCATGACGCCGCCGAGGGGCCTCTGAAACGACCGAATTCGGCGCTTTACGAAGGCTTTCGGCGGCGTCGCGCGCAGCTTGTGGTACTGGTACCACGGCGCAACACGCTCCTACCCGAAAGCCTTCGTAAAGCGTCTATATGGGTCTCTATCACTGTTACTTGGTATTAGTGTAACATTGTCCCCTAGTAGGGGGAGTCGAGCATGCGAATTATCATCTATGGCGCCGGCGGTATCGGCGGCGTCATTGGCGCGCAGTTGTTTCAGGGCGGCGTGGAGACCATTTTGATTGCCCGTGGCGATCATTTTCAGGCGATGCGGAACAATGGCCTGCATTACCGCACGCCGCATGGGGACGTCACCTTGCCCATCGCGGCGGTGGATCATCCCAGCAAAATCGACTTTCGCGACGGCGATGCCGTTATCCTGACCATGAAAAGCCAGCATACCCTAGGCGCCTTGGACGACCTGCGCGCCGCCGCCGGCGACCGGATCCCCGTATTCTGCTGCCAGAATGGCGTCGCCAACGAACGCATGGCGGCGCGGCGCTTCGAAAACGTCAATGCCATGATGGTCTATCTGCCCGCCACGGCGCTGGAGCCGGGCACCATCGTGACCCATGCTTCCGCCACCATCGGGGTGTTGGATGCCAGCGTCTACCCCACGGGCAGCAACAAAGTGGTCGAAGCGGTGACCGGCGCCCTGAACAGCGTCAATTTCTCCGCCCGGCCTAATCCCACCGTCATGCGCTTCAAGTACGGCAAGCTGATCATGAACCTGAACAACGCCCTCACCGCCATCTCTCCGCCCGGCGATGCGGCGAAGGACATCCGCGCCCAAATGCGGGGGGAGGCGGAGGCTTGTTTCAAGGCCGCCGGGATCGATTGCGCCAGCCCGGAAGAGGAGAAAGCGCGCCGGGGCGATCTGATGAAATCGGGCACGGTGCCGGGCCAGGACCGGGTTGCGGGATCATCCTGGCAGAGCCTGGAGCGGGGCACGGGCAATATCGAGGCGGATTTTCTGAACGGTGAAATTGTTCTGTTGGGCCGCCTGCACCATATCCCCACGCCCGCCAATCTGGTCCTGCAACGTCTGGCCAACGACCTGGCCGCCAACCGGGGCAAGCCTCAAAGCATGCCCTTGGCCGAGGTTCAACGGCGCATAGCGGAAGCTTGAAGAACCTTTAGCTTGGCGGCATCTCGTCGAATTGGGGCAGATCGCCGGTGATCTCATGCCACGGCGCCATGGAGCCGGTGAATATATGGGCGTTGGCGCCCTGGCCAGGGTCGTCGTCCAGGGCGCCCAGGGGAATGTTGGCGATGCCCCGATCGACACTCCGGTTCGGCAGACCGGAGCCGCAGACCCGGCAAAAAGCTATGGTGAAGAATTTAGCTTCGGGCACCTTGTAGCGAACCAGCAGGTCTTCACCCTTGAGAAAATGCACCCCGTCGCTGGAGACGAAACCGTTGGCGGTGTGCGCTGCCGCACGCCCCTTGCGGCAGCGGTTGCAATGGCAGTTATATGCAATTTTGAATGGCTCGGTGACTTCAAAAGCGACGCCGCCGCAAAGGCACGATCCGTGCAAATGTCCCGGCGTTCCGCCCCTCGCCGGCTGTTCAACCTCGCCCAGGCCGCTGTCGGCGGGGTAAGCGTCGTGCTGGGGCAAGCTATCGGTGATGGCGTGCCATGGCGCCTTGGACGCGGTGAAAATATGCCCCTCGGGCCGGATGCCTGGGTCATCGTCCAGGCAGCCGGCGGGAATGACCGCCCGGTTTCCGCCCATGATCATGGGCACGACGGAGCCGCAGGTGCCGCAAAACGAGCGGCTGAAACCGGGCGAGGATTCGTGTTGCCGGATCATCTCGGTACCCGCCACCAGGCGATAGTCGTCTGCCTTCGCCGAGAGATAGGTGGCGAACGGGGCCCCATGCGCCTTGCGGCAGATGGAGCAGTGACAATGGCTCATGTGACTGACCGGACCGTCGATTTCCCAACGCACCGACCCGCAAAGACAGCTTCCCCGGATCATTTTTTAGTTTCCCAATTGACGGCCAACGACGACGTTATGGTAGCGCTATCCCACGGCCAAGGGAACCGGGCCCTTGTTATGGAGCCCCGCATCAGGTGACAATAGCCGTGCTCTTAACATCGGGGAGGGGAAGCATGGTTCAGCAAGGGAAATCCCGGCAAAGGGCCGCCAAGATCTCCAAGATCATGGTGGCGAACCGGGGCGAGATCGCCATCCGGGTGCTGCGGGCGGCGAATGAGCTGGGCCTGGCCACCGTGGCCGTTTTCGCCGAGGAAGACAAACTGGCCCTGCACCGCTTCAAAGCGGATGAAACCTACCAGGTCGGGGCGGGTCTGGGCGCCATCAAGGCCTATCTGTCCATCGACGAGATGATCCGCGTGGCCCGCGAAGCGGGCGTGGATGCCATTCATCCCGGCTATGGTTTCCTGTCCGAAAACCCCGAATTTGCCGACGCCTGCGCCGCGGCGGGGATTATCTTCATCGGACCGACGCCGGATATCATGCGCCGCCTGGGCAACAAGATCTCCGCCCGGGACGTTGCCGTGGCGGCGGGAACGCCGGTGATGCCGGCGACCCCGCCCTTGCCCGAGGACCCGTCGGAGGTGCGCCGCATGGCGGCCGAGGTCGGCTACCCCTTGATGCTGAAGGCATCCTGGGGCGGCGGCGGGCGCGGCATGCGGATGATCGAAGACGAAAGCGAAATCGATGCGGAGGTCGCATCGGGCCGGCGGGAGGCGGTTGCCGCCTTTGGCAACGGCGAAGTTTATTTGGAAAAGCTGGTGCGCCGGGCCCGCCATGTGGAGGTTCAATTGCTGGGCGATCACCATGGAGAGGTGGTGCATCTGTTCGAGCGGGACTGTTCCATGCAGCGGCGCAATCAAAAGGTCGTGGAACGCGCCCCGGCACCCTTTCTGTCCGACGGTCAACGGGCCGAGTTGTGCGATGCCGCCCTGCGCCTGGCCCGGCATTCGGGCTATGTGAACGCCGGCACGGCCGAATTTTTGATGGATGTGGACAGCGGTAAATTCTATTTCATCGAGGTCAACCCCCGCATTCAGGTGGAACATACGGTGACGGAGGAAGTAACCGGCATCGACATCGTCAAGGCGCAGATCCGTATTGCGGGCGGCGCCCGGATTGGCGATGTCGCGGCCTCCGGCGTGCCGGCGCAGGCCGATATCCACCTGCGTGGCCATGCCCTGCAATGCCGGATAACAACGGAAGACCCGGAGGAGAATTTTCTACCCGACTATGGCCGCATCACCGCCTATAGGGGCGCCAACGGCTTTGGCATCCGCCTCGACGGGGGCACGGCCTATTCCGGCGCCGTCATCACCCGGCATTATGACAGCCTGCTGGAAAAGGTCACCGCCTGGGCGCCTTCCCCGGAGGAGGCCATTGCGCGCATGGACCGGGCGCTACGGGAATTCCGTATCCGGGGCGTGACCACGAACCTTACCTTTGTCGAAGGCCTGATCAATCACCCGAAATTCAAGGCGGCGGACTACACCACGCGCTTTATCGACGAGACGCCGGAATTATTCAAACTCAGCCACCGCCGGGACCGGGCAACGCGGCTGCTGCGCTTCATCGCCGATGTCTCCGTCAATGGCAACAGGGAGGTCGCGGGCCGCCCGAAACCGATCACGGACCGTACCCCCCTGGTCCCAACCCGCCTGACGGACACGCCCCCCGACGGCACCAAGCAGTTGCTGGAGCAGTTGGGAGCGGAGAAATTCAGCGCCTGGATGCTGGAACAGGACCGGGTGCTGTTGACCGACACCACCATGCGCGATGCCCACCAATCCCTGCTGGCCACCCGCATGCGCAGTTACGACATCGTCCGCGTGGCGGATGCCTATGCCCACAATCTGCCGCAGCTGTTTTCCCTGGAGTGCTGGGGCGGCGCCACGTTTGACGTGGCCATGCGTTTCTTGAACGAATGCCCGTGGGAGCGGCTGCGGCAAATCCGCGCCCGGTTTCCCAACATCCTGCTGCAAATGCTGCTGCGCGGCGCCAACGGGGTTGGCTACACTACCTATCCCGACAACGTGGTGCGGGCCTTTGTCAAACAGGCCGCCGACAGCGGCATGGATCTGTTCCGCGTGTTCGACAGTCTGAACTGGGTCGAGAACATGCGCGTGGCCATGGACGCCGTACTTGAAAACGGCCGCTTGCTGGAAGGCGCGATCTGCTACACCGGCGATCTGCACGATCCCAACCGCGATAAATACGATCTGAAATACTATGTCGCCATGGCCCGGGAGTTGGCGGCGGCGGGCAGCCATATCATCGGCATCAAGGACATGGCCGGCCTGGCCAAGCCCGCCGCCATCACCACCCTGGTGCGGG
>JAPYPT010000357.1 GCA_029937535.1 Alphaproteobacteria bacterium | reverse complement strand
GTTTTAGGTATGGCGGCCAGCACCGCGATGGTGCCGGCAGCATCGGCGAAAACGCTGAAGGCCGCGGTCGGCCTTGCCACCAGCAGCGCCCAATATTACGCGTACCAGCTGTTCGCGGATTATGTGAAGGCAAACAGCGATCTGAAGATCAAGGTCTACTCCATGTCGCTGCTGAACCTCAAGGAAACGCCGCCCGGCGTGCGCGACGGCGTCGCCGACATGGGTTTCGTGCTGCCGCCCTATTATCCGGCTGAATATGCCGAGAACAATCTGCCGGCAAACCTTTCCATGCTTTCGACCACTGGCAGACAGGTGGAAAGCCCCGGCGCGGCCATGGCGGGCGCAACATCGGAATACACCTATTTCCATTGCCCGGAATGTCTGGCCGAGTATGCAAAGCAGAACCAAGTCTATCTGGGTACCGGCGCAAGCCCGACGTACATTAATCTCTGCACCACGCCGTTGCGCTCGCTGGCGGACCTGAAGGGCAAGAAGTACCGTTCCGGCGCGGCGAATTTTGGGCGCTGGGCCGAGCATTTTGGCGGCATCAAGGTTTCGATCCCCGGCAATGATATCTATGAGGCGATGGACCAGGGCGTTATCGATTGCGCCATGCTGTCGGCGACCGAGCTGACCAATCTATCGCTGTTCGACCTGACCAAGTTCGTCGTCCGCCGCATACCGGGGGGTGTTTTCTCCGGCGTTGCGACCATCAACGTCAATCGTGACTCCTGGCGCGAGCTGACGACGGCGCAACGCAAGGTATTTCTGGAAGGTGCGGCCCGCATCAATGCGGACCTGACCTGGAAATATTATTCCGACGCAAAAAAGAACATTGATGCTTCGCCAGGCAAGGGCATTGAGGTTATCGAACCGGGTCCGGATATCATGAAGGCCTCCGGCGAGTTCGTGAGGGGCGATCTGAAGATCATTGCCGCCCAGTTCACCAAGGACTACGGCATCAAGAACGTGGATCCGAAGATCGCCAAGATCACCGCACTGATTGAGAAGTGGAAGGGTTTGACCGCCGATATCGCGGATGATCCCAAAGCTCTGGCGAAGCTTTATTGGGACCAGATCTTCTCGAAGATCGATCCCGCGACCTTCGGCATGAAATAGACGGGGTCACTCCCGCCGTAATCCGGCCGCCCCGTTCCCGGAAATATCCCGGCAATGAGACACGGGGCGGCCGGTTACGGGCCCATCACTTCACCTGCTTTGGATTGCCCAACCCCGGCAGCCCGCCGGACCGCCGGGGGCAAAGCCGAGCTGCGAAGCGCTTTGACAAAAGGATTTGCGGATGACCGCTATCGGCCGCCTGCTGCGCATGGCTACGGATCTGACTTTGATCATAGGGTTGATCGCCGTGGCTCTGATGATGTTCCACATCACCATCGATGTCGTGGGCAAGTTCACCTTGAACCAGCCCGTGCCCGCGACCATCGCCCTGGTCTCCAGCTATTACATGGTGGTGATCGCTTTTTTACCGATCGCCTATGCGGAGACACGGAACAGTCATATCACGGTAGAAGTTCTGACGGAGCTGTTTCCCCAGCGGGCCCAGCTTCACCTGTATTCGTGGAGTTATCTGATCTCCGCACTGATTTACGGCTTGCTGACCTACCGCTCCTGGAACGAGGCGACGCGGGCGCAAGAGGCCGGCAGCTTCATCATGGAGCAAGGCACCAAGCTTTTGGTGTGGCCGTCCTATTATCTGCTGCCGATAGGTTGCGGGCTCATGACGGTGGTGCTGATTTACCGCTTCGTCATTTACGTGACGGGCGCCAAGAGCGGACTAGGCGAAGTTCCGACCATGCTAAAAGCCGCTCAGGTTGATGCTTCCGACGAGGCCGACTTGGCCAAGGAAAGTTAGGAGTAGCAACGATGTCTGACGTAGAAATCGGTTTTGCCGGGATCGGCGTTCTGGTCGCGCTTATTGGGCTCAGAGTGCCGATTGGCGTGAGCCTGATCGGCGTTTCGTTCTTCGGGATTTGGGCGATGGTCGGGGAAAAGGCGGCCTGGGGTATCCTGGGCGTCGTACCGTACTCATTCGCCGCGACGTGGCAGCTCAGCTCCGTGCCGATGTTCCTGCTGATGGGCTTCTTCTGCTTTCATGCCGGGCTGACCAAGGGCCTGTTCGATGCGGCACGGGTCTGGCTATCGGGGCTGCCGGGCGGTCTCGCCGTTGCCACCGTGTTCGGCGCGGCGGGCTTTGCCGCGGTGACGGGATCGTCCGTTGCCTGCGCGGCGGCCATGGGCCGGATCGCGGTGCCGGAAATGATGCGGCACCGTTATGATGTATCGCTTGCAACGGGCACGGTCGCGGCGGCGGGCACCATCGGCGCCCTGATCCCGCCCAGCATTTTGATGATCCTCTATGGCATCATCGCCGAAGTGCCGATCAGTCACCTGTTCCTGGGCGGCGTTGGCGCGGGGCTGCTGACGGCGTTTGGCTATGTGATGGTGATCACCATCCGCGTCTCCCTCAATCCGGAGTTGGCGCCTCGCCTCACCGAAAATGTACCGCTGGCGGAGAAGATTGCGGCCCTGAAGGAAACATGGCCGGTTATCCTGCTGATGGGGTGCGTCTTCGGCGGCCTGTTCGGCGGGCTGTTCACCCCGACCGAAGCCGGCGCGGTCGGCGCCTTCCTCTCCCTGGTGATCGCGGGGATGAAGGGATCGCTGACGCTGACGAGTTTCAGGAACGCGCTGCTGGAAACGCTGTTGACCTCCGCCTCGCTGTTCATCATCGCCATCGGGGCCTCCATGTTGACCCGGTTCCTGGCCTTTAGTGGCGCCGGCGACCATCTCTCCGAACTGGTGGTGGCCATCGGCGCGAATGAGCTCACGCTGCTGGTCGGCATCTCCGCCGTCTATCTGGTGCTGGGCATGTTTCTGGAGCCCCTCGGCGCCATGCTGCTAACCCTGCCGATCCTGTTGCCGATCATTGCATCAACCGGGTTCAGCTTGGTGTGGTTCGGGGTGCTGCTGACCAAGTTCCTGGAAATCGGAATGATCACGCCGCCGATTGGCCTGAACGTGTTCGTGATCAAGGGCGTGGTCGGTGACCTGGCAACCACCTCCACGATCTTCCGCGGCATTATGTGGTTCCTGGTCTCTGATCTGATCGTGATCGTGCTGTTGATCGCCTTCCCGGATATCGTGCTCTACCTGCCAAGCTTGATGGACTGATACCAAAGGTCATTGCATAGTGATGGGCAAGACCCGCATTGTCCCCGAAAACATCCGGGCGCAAGCGCAAGAATAACCGGGACCGATCCCTTTTTCCAAAAGGAACGAGGGGATTATGTCCACGATTTTCGTTGTTTCAGAATAGGCTTAACTGGTATTAGAGACCCGAATTCCGAGACCGAGGCGCCGGTACAAGTTTCCGGGCAGGAACATTTGAATGAGATCATGATTTCGATAATATCGTCGTCCCTTTGTCGCGCTCTTGGGGGTCGTAATGATTGATATGTTGGTGACCTGGCGGAAAGGGACGATTGGCGCCCTTTTGACCATCCTGCTGTCGTTACCCATTTTGGTGCACGCGGCTTCGCGGGATCAGTACGGGCGTTATCACGCCCTGGTCATCGGCAACGACGACTACGCACATCTGGCCAAACTTGACACGGCGGTGAGCGATGCCATCGCGACAGCCGGGCTGCTAAGGAGCAAGTACGGCTTCGATGTGACCCTATTGTTGAATGCCACTCAATCTCAAACTTTGAATTTTATCGACTGGCTAAAGGGTGAGCTGACCGACAAGGACCGGTTGCTGATTTATTACGCCGGACATGGAAAACAAGACCCCGAAACGGGATCCTGCCATTGGCTGCCCGTGGATGCGAAGCCTAAAATCGGTGCAACCTGGATCGCCAGCGACAATTTGAGCCTTCAATTGCGGACCATGGCGGCCCGGCATGTCATGGTGGTGGCGGATAGCTGTTATTCGGGAACCTCGGCGCAAGCGGCGAAAGTCCCACCAAAATCCGCGGCGGCGCGGGAAGAATGGCTCCGAAATATTGCGAAAAAACGCTCCCGCACGGCCATGGTTTCCGGCGCGCTGAAGCCCATGCACGATACAGTCAAGGGCGGTCATTCAGTGTTCGCCAAGGCGTTTTTGGACGTGCTGGGAGACAACGGCGGAATTTTGGATGGTCAAACTCTATTTCAGCAAATGCTTGGCAAGGTCCCGCCTAATGCCCGGCGGACGCTGCGATACTCAGACATTGGTCAAGCCGAACAGGCGGGCGGCGATTTCCTCTTTGTTCCGCGCGGACTGGCGCGAATAGCGGAAAAGAAGCCTGTTGAGAAGCCTGTCGAGAAGCCTGTTGTTGCATCGGCGGATGCGGGCAAAACGCCCCCTGTCGCCTCGGCGGACACGAGTCAAATGGAATTGGCGTTCTGGAATTCGGTCAAGGACAGCCATGAAC
>JAPYPT010000049.1:23906-26868 GCA_029937535.1 Alphaproteobacteria bacterium | reverse complement strand
CCCGTATCGCCTGCACCTTCCCTCCGACCCGAGGGGGCGCAGATGCGATCTCTATGGGTCCCTATCATCGCAAGGTGGTATGATCTGCGCCCATGAGCGAGCAGAACCAACCGGACGAGCCGGAGGCGGCGACATCGTTCGCGGATGTTTACGCCGTCAACACGGAATTGGTCCGCGCCATTAAGGGCGCCTTGGCGGGTGATCGCCGGGCAGAGGTCCGCAATCTGCTGGAACCACTGCACCCGGCCGATATCGCCGATCTTGCCGTTGTCTTGGGGCGCGAGGGTCGCCGGCGTCTGGTCGTGGTGTTGGGCGATGATCTGGACGTTGAGACGCTGATCGATCTGGAAGGGTCCGTCCTGGCCGATCTGTTGGCGGTGATGAGCCCCCATGCCGTGGCCAGCGCTATTTCTGAATTGGATACGGATGAAGCCGTCCATCTGCTGGAAGAGATGGGCGAGGCGCGCCGGGAACAAGTCCTGGCAAGTGTTCCCGCGCCGGACCGCGCGGCGGTGCTGGAAGGTTTATCCTTCCCCGAGGATAGCGCCGGGCGCCTGATGCAGCGCGATTTGATCGCCGTGCCGGCCTATTGGAGTGTCGGGCAGGTTATCGACTACTGCCGGGACACGGACGATCTACCGGACGAATTCTACGAGATTTTCGTCATCGATCCCCGTCACCGTCCGGTCGGCCAGGTTGCCTTGAACCGTTTGATGCGCACCCGGCGGCCTGTTTTGTTACGGGACATCATGGCGGAGAAGGCGACCGCTATTCCCGTCGATATGGACCAGGAAGAAGTGGCCTTTTTGTTCCAGCAATACCGTTTGGCCTCGGCCCCGGTGATCGATGATGCCGGGCGCCTGGTCGGCGTCATTACCTTTGACGATGCGGCGGCCGTGTTGGAGGAAGAGGCGGAAGAGGATCTGATGCGCCTCTCCGGTGTTTCGTCCGAGACTGATTTGTCCGACTCCGCGCTCCGCACCACACGGACCAGGGCCAGTTGGCTGCTGGTCAATCTTGCCACCGCAATCCTGGCCTCCATGGTGATCGCCTTGTTCGATGCCACCATCGAACAGATCGTCGCCCTGGCGGTCTTGATGCCCATCGTTGCCTCCATGGGCGGCAATGCGGGCACCCAGACCCTGACCGTGGCGGTGCGCGCCCTGGCCACCCACGAACTTACCGCCGCCAATGCCCTGCGCATCGTCGGCAAGGAATTGCTGGTCGGGGCCTTGAACGGCGTTTTGTTCGCCGTTCTGGTCGGTCTGGTCGCGGCTTTCTGGTTTGCCCAACCGGCTTTGGGCCTGGTGATCGCCGTCGCCATGGTCATTAACATGGTGGTGGCTGGTCTGGCCGGTACCTTGATACCCCTTGGTCTGGACCGCGCCGGTATCGACCCGGCCATCGCGGCCACGGTGTTTTTGACGACCATCACGGATGTGGTCGGCTTTTTCGTCTTCCTTGGCCTGGCGGCGCTGTTTCTGCTCTGAGCAGGACCGACCCTTGGGGGCCTGGACCCTGGTCGGCTGAACCGTTGCTCCGGCCTTTGAGTTTGCCGGTTTCGCGATGGCGCCCGCGGGCTGGGAGCCGGATTAGGATCTACCTGGCCGCAGCAAATCGATTGACGCCAGAACCGCGCCGCCGGTAATCAACAGGCAGGCCGCCGCCACGGCCCAGGTAGCGGCGGCGAAGCCGAATAGAATCAGGATCAGCGTGGACAGCAACGGCGCGGCGTAGGAAGAGGCGCCGAGAGCCTGAATGTGGCCGTGCTTAACCCCGAAATCCCAACAAAAGAACGCCAGACCCACGGGTCCCAAGCCCAAACCGGCAACCGCCAGCCATTGCAACGAATCATTTGGCCAAACGGTGCTTTCAAATACCAAATGCGCCAAAAGCGACAACAGCGCGGTAGCGCCGCAAAACCCGCCCACGGCATCGGTCGGCACATTGCCCAGGCGGCGCGAGAGGATGGAGTAGCCCGACCAGATCAGTGCACAGGCCATGGCGGCGAAATGTCCCGGCATCAGTTGCATCGGCGCCGATAACCCAGCACCGGCCAGGATCAACACGGCGGCGCCCGCCAAGCCCGTCAGGGCGCCCGCCAGGTGCCACCAGCGTAACCTCTCGCCCGGCAGCAGGGCCGAAAACACGACGATCAACAGGGGCCAAAGATAGGCGATCAGGCTGGCCTCGACCGCCGGAGCATTCCGCAAGGCCAGGAAGTAAAAAAAATGATAGCCGAACAGACCGCCGACCCCGACGCCCCATACAAGGGGCGGGTGGCGCAAATGCATCAGGATATCTTCGCCGCGCAACAGCCATTTGCCCAATGCCAGGAAGAAAGCAATCCCGAATGTCATGGCCGCCAACTGCAACGGCGGTACCTGGCCCGTGGCGGCGGTGAAAAGGGCCAGCAGGGCCCACATCAACACCGCAATGAAACCGATCGCGGTGGCGCGGCGCTGCCGGCCCAAGGCGGGGTCCGTCATCAATACATATGCTGGCCGCCGTTGATGGACATGGTGGAACCGGTCACGAATGTGGCCTGGTCGGCGATCAGGAACATCACCGCCCGGGCAATCTCGTCGGCGTGGCCCAGGCGGCCGACCGGAATTTTGGCGATGATTTTTTCAAGCACGTTGTCCGGCACGGCGGCCACCATGTCGGTGTCCACATAGCCCGGCGCGATGGCATTGACCGTGATGTTGTAACGCGCGCCCTCCTGGGCCAGGGCCTTGGTAAAACCATGAATGCCGGATTTCGCGGCGGCATAGTTGACCTGGCCGTACTGTCCGGCCTGACCATTGATTGAACCGATATTGACGATGCGGCCGAATCGGTTGTCGCGCATGGCGGGAAAGACCGCCTTGCAGGTGTTGAAACAGCCGCCCAGATTAACGCGGACGACCGCCTGCCAGTCTTCGTGGCTCATATTCATCAAGGTGCCGTCGCGGGTGATGCC
>JAPYPT010000049.1:0-23896 GCA_029937535.1 Alphaproteobacteria bacterium | reverse complement strand
TCACCCAGATCACGCGCCACGGCGGCAATGCCGTCCTGGCAGGCCTGGAAATCGCCGACATCGAATTTGTAGGCGGGGATGCCCGTCTGATCGGTAAACTGCGCCGCTGCATCATCGTTGCCGGCGTAATTGGCGGCTGCGGTATAGCCCGCTTCCTTCAAGGCCTCGCAAACGCCCCGTCCAATACCCCGGGTGCCGCCCGTAACCAGTGCCACTTTGCTCATCGTCTGGCCCTCCATTCTAATCTGTTTCGCCTGTCCCAAAATTCCAGCCGGCCATGGCGCGGGATATCGGCGAAAGGTTGGTCAATATTAAAGCTACAGTGCGTCACGTCATCACACTTAATTTATCCAACCAGCGTGCGAGCGGCCGCCACAGGCCGCTCTTGCCGCGCCTGCCGACGACCATGCCGATATGACCCGCTTTGGGCCGGATCACCTCCGCCCCGGAAATGGCGTCGGCCAGCGCCTGTGCCGATGCGGCGGGCACAATACGGTCAGCGTCCGGGATCGCCACCCATACCGGCAACCGCAGCTTGGCCGGATCGACAATTTCACCCCCAACCGTCCAGCCGCCGTGCCCGGGGTTTTTGTCGCCGTACCAGCCCAATAGGCACTCCCGCGCCACTTGGGCGGCCAGGGGGACGCCGTCATTGACCCAATCCTCCAAGGCCACGAAATGAACGGCTTCCGGGCTTGCGGGCTCCAGGGCCGCGAAGTGGCGGAATTTTCGCGCGGCAAGACCAGGGTCCAGCGCGGCGAACAATGCCTGCAGCACATCCACCGGCAAGACGCCAAAGCCTTGCAGCAGACCTTCCAGACCGTGCGCAAGAGGTTCCAAAACGGCGCCTTGGGAGTTGCCGGCCTGAAAATCCCAAGGTGTCGCCAGCAACGCCAATCCCGACAATTCGTCCTGGCGCCGCAATGCCAGGGCCAGTGCCAGGTTGCCACCCATGCAATAGCCGATCAGCGCCGGCCGCCTGTGATCCTGCCGCCGCACGATATCGATCGCGGATGAAAGACGCCCGCAAATATAATCCTCGAGCGAGAACCGTTGCTCTTCATCGCCAGGGGCGCCCCAGTCCATGAGGAAGGGTCGGTAGCCCTGGCCGCGCAGCCAGGACAGCAGACCACGATCCGGCGTCAGGTCGAGGATATGGGCGCCATTGATCAGGGATGGAACGAACAATACAGGCATGCCGTCGCCGCCATAATCCAGCAGCCGGGTACTTCCCTGGCGCCAAATTTCCTGGCCCGGCGAATGCTGCCGGTGAGGTCTGTCGGCATCCTGATAGGCTTGCACGCCGGCCAGCATGGCGCCAAACCGGCTTTGACATTCGCCGGCGACGGCTTGAAACAACGCCTGCGGATCACTCCCCGTCAGGTCCGCCGTTAGCTCCCGCGCCGCCTGATGGAGTTCGGGCCGCCAGGGCAGCGAACCGTTCCGCGCACTGGGCAAGGCGGCGAGCGAACTGATCATGGAGGTCATCGCCGTCGATAGATGCAATACCAGGGGCCGCGGGCGCTGCCGGCGTTGTTGCTGGTCCACCTATCCTCACCCCTTTTCCGCTTTGCTCCAACGCCGTTAAGGCCTCGGCCATGATCCTGGCGGCATCCGCCGCCGCGACACTTGGTGTCGTCGTTGCGTAGGTGGACACCTGCTGCTCCCAAAGGTCCAGATAGCGCCGGGCCACTTCAGCTAAATCAGGCTGCTTCATGGTTCTACTATAAGGCCGTGGCGCCGGTCGGTCATGTCGCAATGCAACAAAGATTTCACGAATTTCTTGCGCACTGCAACATAGGCGGGCCATATTAGGCCTTGGTTAACCTTTCGCGGTCAAAGAATACTGTCGGCAGCGGGTCTCATGAGGCGGGCATGGTTGAAAAGTCGAGTAAATCCGATGACACAATTGTCATCAAAAAATACGCGAACCGGCGGCTCTACAATACTGCGACGTCCTCTTATGTGACGCTGGAAACATTGTGCGCCATGGTCAAGGAAGGCCAAATTTTTGTTGTCCAGGACGCCAAATCCGGTGAAGACATCACCCGGTCTGTTTTGACTCAGATTATATTCGAGGAAGAGAGCAAGGGGCAGAACCTGCTGCCCATATCATTCTTGCGGCAGTTGATCGGCTTTTATGGAGATAGTTTGCAAACCATGGTGCCCGGTTATCTGGACAGCACCATGGCGGCCTTTGCCCATAATCAGGACCAGATGCGCCAGCACATGGCTGACACCATGGGAGACGCCAATCCGTTCCGTCAGATGGAGGAGCTGGGCCGTCAGAACATGGCTGTGTTTCAACAGGCCATGGGCATGTTCACGCCCTTCGCGCGCCCGGGTGACAATTCGGAAGGGCCTACGCCGGCCAAACCACGGGCTGCGGCGGAACCATCCCATAATGAACCGTCCCAGAATGATGATGGTGACGGCGAACTGGATCGCTTGCGTCAACAGCTGGCCCAAATGCAACAACAGTTGGACCGTCTTTCCGATAAGAGTTGAGCCTCACGTCTGGGGGCGGAAGATCAAGGACAGGTTACCCGCCGGCATATCCATCTTCCGGCTGAGTTCCAGGCCGTTCGATCTGGCCTCCGCGATGACGTGTTCCAGATCACGCAAGCCCCACGACGGGTCCCGCGCCCGCAAGGAATGGTCAAACTGACGATCGTTTTCCGATAGAGGCTGGCCACCGCGCAGGAACGGGCCGTACAGAAATAATATTCCATGGGCGGGCAGCATATGTCCGGCGGCGGCCAGCAGACCCAGCCCGGCCTCCCAAGGCGCGATATGGATCATATTCGCGTTGAATATGGCCACGAGATCATCCGCGATATCGCTGACGGGCCAATCCGTGAGGGTGGTATCCAAAAGACGCGCTGGCAATATATTTTCGGCTGGCGCGTCCCGGCCCCAGGCATCGATACTGGCAAGGGTGCCGGGGTCCATGTCCGACGGCGCCCAACGGTGTTGGGGAAATGCGGCCGCGAACCAGGCGCCGTGTTGGCCGCTGCCGGAGGCAACTTCCAATATGGTGCCAGGCGCGGGCATGACGTCCCGCAATATGCCGAGGATTGGGCCCCGGTTGCGTTCCGTGGCCGGTGCATGGCGGCGGGCCATCCCCCCCGGCGTTTCCAAAGCCGATTTGTCCGTTGTCATGCCCCGCTATGCCTCGCCGCCTAAAGGCGTCCGCCGTCGCAGATCAACACTTGGCCGGTGATGTAATCGGCTTCCGGCAGGCAGAGCAGATAGACCGCGCCAGCCGCTTCTTCGGCCCGACCGGGACGGCCGAGAGAAATGCGCTGATGCATCTGTTTTGCCATATCGGCTGGGAAGCCCACCTTGAATTGCTGGCCTCGCACTTCAATCTCCGCCGGTTTTTCTTCGAATTCCTGGGTCAGCCGGGTCTCGATAAAGCCAAAGGCAACCGCGTTGACATTGACGCCGTAGCGGCCCCATTCCTTGGCCAGGGTGTGCGTCATTCCGACCACGGCCATCTTGCCGGCGGAATAGGCCACTTGGGTCGCGGAGCCGTACATGCCGGAGACGGAAGAAATATTGACCACCTTGCGCTGCACCAGATTGTCCGCCGCCATTTCCCGTTTGGCGCTGGCGCGGAAATGCTCGGATGCGGCCCGCAGGATACGAAATGGCGCCGTGGCGTGCACCTCCAACATGGCCTGCCATTGTTCGTCCGTGTTGCGTTGGATGGTGGTGTTCCAGATATAGCCGGCGTTGTTGACGATGATGTCCAAGCCGCCCAGACCGGTAAGCGCCGCATGGACGATCCGGTCACCAAAATCAGACGCGGTCACGTCGCCATTGCAGGCAATGGCCCGCCCGCCCAGCCCTTCGATCAGGGTTACTGTCTCCGCCGCCGGTTCATCATCCAGGTCGTTAACCACCACCGCCGCCCCGGCCCCGGCAAGCTTCATCGCGATGGCCCGGCCAATGCCCCGTCCCGACCCCGTTACCATGGCAATTTTGCCGGCCAATACGCTCATGCTTTCAACCTCTCAACGATTTTTTTGATGCACCAATTGAGTCTGGATCATCATGACCGCCTCGGCCCTGGTTTGATAAGGTTTTTTACCCTTATACTGCGCGAAATTGAGCATCGGGGACATCATGCCGCAACGAAAAGCCGACCAAACGACTTGTTTCCAGAGATTGCGATGGCGGGGCGCGCAAGCGCTGCTGTTGTTGACGTTCGTGGAGCCATTCGTACGCTTTGCCGCCCTGTTGATACCGTTGTGTTTGAGCCTGGCCCTATTCGGAGCCGCCTTTTGGCAGTTGGAACGCTTTCCCGCCCTGTCCGGTTTCCGGCGTCTGATCTTCTTTGGCATTTGCCTGGCGTTATACGGTCTTGGCGGTCTGCCGATCTTTTGGCTTTGTAAATTCATCGCCTTCGATGTGCCGTCGCACGAACTGTTGCCGTTTCTGGTGCCGGAATGGGGCGGGGCCGGGATGGGCGGCGGCTTGTATCTATACGTGCTTCTCGCGGTTGTTTCCTTCGCCGTGGCATGGCTGGCCTGGGCCCTGCGCCGGCCGCAATCGGTGCGGTTGATGGTCGGCCTGCTGTTGGTGGCCGTGGCGTTGCCCGCCGGTTGGTGGCTGGTTCAGAACGGTATTGTGCAAAAGGTGCAATTCGGCGATTTGGACGTACCGCCATTGAGGCTTTGGCTGGCTCCGGAAGCCAACGGCATGATTGATGATCAGGTAGCCTTGAAGCGGTGGGCAATCGCTCAATTCGTGGTCATGATGATATTGCTATTGGGCGCGGTCATTCCGTCTGGACCGGTACGAAGAATACCAATCAACTAACTCCGTTTGGCCAATGCTGCTTCCCGTATCGCGGTCAGGGTCGTCCGCGTGGTGATGGCCTCGGGGTCGGTTCTCAGTTCCAGAACGGCGACCGTATCGGCGGCCAGGGCCCGGTCCAGGGCGGCGGCGAAATCTTCGCTCCGCTCGACAATCTCGCCATGGGCGCCGAACGACTGGGCATAGGCTGCGAAATCCGGGTTGCGCAGTTCCGTCGCCACTTCCCGGCCCGGATAGTCGCGTTCCTGATGCATGCGGATGGTGCCGAACATGCCATTGTTGATAACCAGATAAATCGGCTTCAGGTCATATTGCAGGGCCGTGGCCAACTCGTTGCTGGCCATGAGAAACCCGCCATCGCCGACAAAACATACCGTGGTCCGTTCCGGGAACACGACCGACGCCGCCAAGGCCGCCGGCACGCCGTAACCCATGGCGCCGCTGGTCGGGCCAACCTGGCTGGGATAGGTGGAAAACGGCAGATATCGATGCGCCCAGCCGGAGAAGTTGCCCGCGTCGTTGGCGATCAGGGCATCCTTCGGCAGGCGTTCGCGCAGCACGCGGAGGACATCCGCCAGATCCAGATCGCCCAGGGTCGGCTGGATTTCAATATATTCCAGATAGTCCTGTCGCGCCGCCACCAGGTCCTCGGCCCAGGCACTACTGTCCACCGGCGCCATCGCGACGGCGGCGGCGGCAAATGCCGCCATGCCGGCATTGATGGGTAATTCAGCCCGGTAGACGCGGCCCAGCTCTTCCGGGTCCGGATGGATATGGACCAGGGGTTGTTGGGGTACCGGTATGTCCAGCAGGCTGTAGCCTTGGGTGGTCTGCTCTCCCAACCGCGGCCCCACGGCCAGCAGCAAATCTGTCTCGCGCAACCGGGTGATCAGGCCTGGGTTGGAGCCGATGCCAACCTCGCCGATGTAGTTATCATGGTGGTTGTCGAAGCGGTCCTGGTTGCGAAAGGCGCAACAAACCGGCAGGCCGTTGGCTTCGGCAAAGGCGGTGATATCGGCAACGCCTTGCGGCGTCCAGGTGCTACCGCCCAGCATCATGATGGGCCGTTTGGCCGCCGCCAGCATGGCGTGGAGCTGCGCCATGTCGTCCGGCCCCGGATGGGCCTGAACCGCGCGGTAGGTTCTGGCATCGCCGACGGCGGACAATTCGCGCAGCATATCCTCGGGCAGGGACAGGACGACGGGTCCGGGCCGCCCGGAGGTCGCGACGTGAAAAGCCTGGCTGACCAGTTCGGGTATCCGGCCCGGGTTCTGGATTTCCGCCGACCATTTACTGACCTGGCCGAAAAAACGGCGAAAATCCATTTCCTGAAAGGCCTCCCGCTCCATCATCTCGCGGCCGACCTGGCCCACGAACAGCACCAGGGGGGAGCTGTCCTGAAACGCTGTGTGCAGCCCCACCACGGCATGACAGGCGCCGGGCCCGCGGGTGACGAAACAGATGCCGGGACGGCCCGTCAACTTGCCATAGGCCTCCGCCATATTGGCGGCGTTGGCCTCGTGCCGGCAGGTCAGCAGGCGGATTTCGGGCGCATCATGCAGGGCATCCAGGGCGGCGAGATAACTTTCGCCGGGCACGCAGAATGCCGTATCGACATCGTGAATTTTTAGCTGATCAATCAGGATCTGGCCGCCGGTACGCATATTGGAGCTATTGGGCATGATGACTATGGATCTCGTTATTGGAAAGGAATGGCGAGGGGCCTCAATTGTAGCCGAGGCCCGGGATCAAATCGACGGTAAGCTTCGCGCCGTGTCCGTGACGGCGAAATTCCTCCGGTTCCATGCTTCCTCCGACAGCGTAAGCAGCTATATTCGGGGCGTCTTAAAACAAATAGCATAGCGTGGCGCAATGAGTGAATTTGTAACCATTTTCCGGGGCGGCGTGAATGCCTGGGAATGCGATATCATGGGGCACTTCAATATTCAGTTCTACGCCGCCAAGGTCGCGGACGGCATGGGCCATTTGTTGCGGGCCATGGGTCTGGCGAAAGACGCGGGCCTAACGTTGCGTCGGCAATGGGCTTTCAGCCGCTATCAGGGTGAATTACATGCCGGGGATATTCTGGAAGTCCGCGCCGCCGTGTTGGCCGTGGATGATCACGGTGTTGATGTTCTGGCGGAAATCGTCAATGCCGCCAGTGGCCAATTGTCCGCCAGTTTCGAGATCCATTTCCAGGCCGCCGAAACCGACAGCGACACCGATACCGACAGCGACGCGCCCATACCTTGGCCTGATGACGTGCGGGCAAATCTGAAGGCATTGGGCATCGAGCGCCCCGCGCAAAAGCGTCCGCCCACCGCCGGCAGCCCCATTCCCGACTTCGCCGGCCCCCGGTCCGAAACCTTTATCTCGTCCCGCGGCACGATTGATGCATGGGATTGCGATGGCCAGGGCCGGATGTCGTTCCGGAACTATTACGCCCTTGCATCCGACGGTATCGGCCCCGTGCGCCATCGCATGGGCATCACCCGGGACATGGCCCGGACCCGGGGCTGGGGCGGCGTCGCCCTGGAATATTCAGTCCGGTTCCTCTCCCCGATCAGCGCCGGCGATGTCTATACCTTGCGCACGGGCCTGTTGAGCCTGGCCGGCAAGACCTTCCGCGTTGGCCATCGCCTTCATAACGACAGCAGTGGCGAGTTGGCCGCCACCTTCGATATCGTGGCCTGCATGTTCGATTTGCAGGCCCGGCGCGCCATGGCCTTGCCCGATGAGATCCGCGCGCGGGCGCAGAAGATGATTATCGATTGGCCGCCGTCCGGCTGATACGCCTGGGTTATTCGAACTCCCGCTCCGTCCACCAGGGGAAGAATTCCGGCATGTCGGTGCTGGGTTTCATGGTGAATTGGCCGGGCCGTTTTTCCAGGAACGACTGCACGCCCTCGTAGGCATCGGGCAGTTGCCCCATGGAGCGAATACCCCGGCTGTCGATTTTATGGGCTTCCATGGGGTGGTCGGCGCCCAGCATTTTCCACATCATGTGCCGGCACAGCGCCACGGACACGGCGGATGTGTTGTCGGCGATCTCGCGGGCGATGGCGCGGGCCGTGGGCATCAATTCGTCCGGCGCCACGACCTGGCTGACCAACCCGCCCTTCAGGGCCTCGTCGGCCGGAAACACGCGCCCGCTCATAACCCATTCCATGGCCTGGCTGATACCCACCAGACGGGGCAGGAACCAGGAACTACACGCCTCCATCACCACGCCGCGGCGGGTAAAGACCAAGCCGAAACGGGCCTCGGTCGAGGCGATGCGGATGTCCATGGGCAATTGCATGGTGACGCCGACGCCGGCGGCGGGGCCGTTGACGGCGGCGATCAATGGCTTTTTGGATTCGAACAGGCGGAGGCTGACCAGACCGCCGCCGTCCCGCCATTCATCGATGGGTCCGGCCCCCTCGCGTTCATTCATATCAAAGGTGCCGGCGCCGCGGGAGAGATCGGCGCCGGCGCAAAACCCCCGGCCGGCGCCCGTGAATATCACCGCGCGCACATCGTCGTCGGCATCGGTGCGGTCCACCGCATCGATAATCTCCTCCAACATCAGGCCGGTGAATGCGTTCAGCTTATCGGGCCGGTTCAAGGTGATGGTCGCGATGCCGTCCTCGACTTCGTACAAAATATCTTGATAACTCACTGTCAGTCTCCCATTGCCGCCGTGCGGGCCGTCATCTCGGCCTCCACGCCGTCTTCCATCTCGATGCCCATGGCGTCGTTGAAGCGGTTGAAAAATCCGCACAACGCCGTGCGCAGGGTTAGTTCGACGATCTGTTCCTCGCTGAAATGGCGATGCAGGCGTTCGTGCATGGCATCGCGGATACGGCCCGGCGTTTGCGTGACCTGAACCGCATAGTCGCGCACCAGCATATCGACCTCGTCAAAGCCCGGCACCTGGCCGGCCAGAATATTTTCCGCAGCCTCCGCCGATAGACCCTGATCCATCAGGCGGGGGGCATGGTGGGCAACGCAATAGTCGCATTCGTTCAGTTTCGAGACCACGACCAGAACAATTTCCAAATACCGTTTATCCAACACGGCCTCGTCGGCAAGTTCCAGCAGCAGGCCCATAATATGGCGCAGGGCCGGCGGGCGATGGGCGAAGATTTTCACCTGGTTGAGAAACGGCCCGTACTCGGTGGCAAAGCGCTGGTAGACGGGCTGGGCATCGGCCGGCACTTCATCGATTTCAATTTCTCTCACGCGTGGCATATGATTACTCCCATCATGTTCGGCTTTGGCCATGTTACACCCAAAAGCCGGTAGGCAATGTTAGGCAATGTCAGAGAAAGGGGTGCGAAATGGATTACGGCGTCGCGATCTTCCCAACGGATTACACCATTACGCCGGCCGATTTGGCCGTGGCGGCCGAGGAACGGGGCTTTGAATCCCTTTGGTTCCCGGAGCATTCCCACATACCCCTTTCGCGAAAATCTCCCTGGCCGGGCGGCGGCGATCTGCCGAAACAATATTACGATTGCATGGACCCCCTGGTGGCCTTGGCGACGGCGGCCTCGGTCACCAAGACCATTCGGCTTTGTACGGGTATCTGCCTGATCATTCAGCGCGATCCCATTCAGCTGGCCAAGGAGGTGGCGACCCTGGATCAGTTATCGGGCGGGCGTGTGGTTTTGGGCGTGGGCGGCGGTTGGAATGAAGAAGAAATGAGCGACCACGGCACAGCCTTCGATAGCCGTTTCCGACTGATGGCGGAGCGGGTCGCGGCCCTCAAGATCATTTGGACCGAGAGCAAACCGCAATTCAGCGGCGAGTTCGTCAATTTCGAACCCATGATGACCTGGCCCAAACCGGTCCAGAAACCCCATCCCCCGGTCATCGTGGGGGGTGGCTTTCCTCACGGCGCGCGGCGCGCCATCGAATATGGCGATGGCTGGATGCCCATTGGCGGGCGTGGTTGGGACCCCTTGGATACCTTGCCCCGATTCCGCCAGATGGCGGCCGAGGCTGACCGGGATCCCGATAGCCTGGGCATTACTATCTTCGGCTCCGATGACGAGCCGGGCACCATCAAGGGTCACCAGGACGCGGGCGTCGAACGAGTGGTGTTTATTTTGCCGTCAGCCGGCCGGGACGAAGTTCTGCCCTTGCTGGATCAATACGTGAAACAGATGGCCTAAACCGGGCGGTCGCCCTGGATCGTCACGCGGTTTCCGGAACGGATGTTCGGGAAGTAATCCCAGGCGGCATGATGCTGGGTGCAGCGGTTGTCCCAGAAGGCCACGGAATTTGCCTCCCAGCGGAACCGGCACTGGAAATCAACGCCACGGGCGATGTGATTATAGATCATTTGCAGCACGTCCTGGCTTTCATACCGGCTCAACTCCATGATCCGGGTGGTGAAGGCGGAATTGACGTACAAACCCTTGCGGCCCGTCACCGGGTGGGTGCGGACGACGGGGTGAATGGCCTCGGGGAATTCGCCGTCGCGCAATTTTTCCTTATCGGCATAACGCCCGCCATGCACATGTTCGGAGCGGTGCTTGGCGGTCAAACCGTCGAGAAAATTCCGCATGCTGTCGGATAACGCTTCGTAAGCGCCGTACATGTTCGAAAACAAGGTATCGCCGCCTTGCTCCGGCACCGTGTGGAGATGCAGGACGCTGCCCATGGGCGGTTCCACATCGCAGCTTACGTCCGAATGCCAGCCGCCGCCCGCCACATACTTGGAATTCTCATCCGCATGAATGCGCAAAATTTCGGGATGCCCTTCTGGGCTGGGGGCGGCGGGGTGGATGTGCAGATCGCCAAAACGGCGGCCAAAGTCCTTTTGCTGTTCCAGGGTCAGCTCCTGGTCCCGGAAAAAGATGACGCTATGATTCATCAAGGCATCATGAACGGCATTGAAGGTGTCCTCGCTTAACGGTTGGCTCAGATCCACGCCTTCCACTTCCGCACCGATCGCCGCCGTTAGCGGCTTCACACGAATATTGCTCAACGCCATTTCATCTCTCCGATTTGCAGAACTTTACATATGATAGGGCAGCCGACCCCTGGGAGACAAGGATGGCGCGGAAAGAAGACTTTGTTGTGGTGATCGTCGGCGGCGGCGGGCGTGGATATTGAAACCGATGCCGCCGTGGACGAAATTTTGGTTCATGGCGGCAAGGCCACGGGTGTGCGTCTTCACGATGGCCGCATCATTACGGGCAGGGCTGTTGCCGCCAATGTCAATCCAAGGCTGCTATTTCTGGATTTGCTCGACAGCGGCAACGTGGACCCGGCCTTCCGCCGGCGGATGGCCTTGGGTCACGCCGACTACCGCATGCCCATAAAGGGCCTCTATCTATGCGGCTCCGGCGCCCATCCGGGCGGCGGGGTGACGGGCATCCCCGGCCACAACGCGGCGCGGGAGATCATTCGCGATATCGGCTAAGTTGTCTGTTGCGTCAGCGTGGGGGCGAGACTATCAAGCGCCCATGTCCCAACAAAAACCCATTCACGTCATCGGCGGCGGCCTGGCCGGCTCGGAAGCGGCCTGGCAGATTGCCCGCGCGGGTGTCCCCGTCATCCTGCACGAGATGCGTCCCGAGCGCATGACCGAGGCGCACCAGGGTGATGGCCTGGCGGAGCTGGTTTGTTCAAACTCGTTCCGCTCCGACGATGCCCAGGCCAGCGCGGTGGGGCTGCTGCACGAGGAAATGCGGCGCTGCGGCAGCCTGATTATGACGGCGGCGGATGCCAACAAGGTGCCGGCGGGCGGCGCCCTGGCCATGGACCGGGATGGCTTCTCCGAACATGTGGGCGACGCACTGGCGGCTGAACCGCTGGTGGAGCTGGCGCGTGGCGAGATTGCCGGCCTGCCGCCCCGTGAATGGGATAATGTCATTATCGCCACGGGACCCCTCACGTCCCCCGGCCTGGCGTCCGCGATCAGCGAATTGACGGGGGCCGAACATCTGGCATTTTTCGACGCCATCGCGCCGATCATATATGCCGATTCCGTTGATCTGGACCGGGCCTGGTTCCAATCCCGCTACGACAAACCGGGGCCGGGGGGGACGGGCAAGGATTATCTCAATTGCCCCCTGACCAAATCGCAATATGAAGCCTTCATTGCCGCGCTTTTGGCGGGCGATGTCACCGAATTTCATGACTGGGAGCGTGATACACCCTATTTCGAGGGCTGCCTGCCCATCGAGGTCATGGCGGAACGGGGCCCGGAAACCCTGCGCTATGGGCCCATGAAACCGGTCGGCCTGACCAACGCCCATCAACCGACCGAAAAGCCATATGCCGTGGTACAATTGCGTCAGGATAACGCCCAAGGGACGCTGTATAATCTGGTCGGCTTCCAGACCAAGTTGAAACACGGCGCCCAGGTTGAGATCCTGCGCACCATCCCCGGTCTGGAGAACGCCCGCTTCGCCCGTCTGGGCGGCATCCACCGTAATACGTTTTTGAACAGCCCGGCCCTGCTGGATGGCACCTGCCGCTTGCGGGCCCAGCCGCGTCTGCGCTTCGCGGGTCAGATGACCGGCGTTGAAGGATACGTGGAAAGCGCGGCCATGGGCCTGTTGACGGGCCGCTTCGCCGTGGCCGATCGCTTGGGCCAGACCCCCGACCTGCCGCCGCCCACGACCTCCATGGGGACATTGCTGGGCCATATCACCGGCACCGCCCGGCACCGTGATGGCAAAGCCCTGGATTTTCAGCCCATGAATGCCAATTTCGGTCTGTTCCCCCTGCTGCAGCCGCCCGTGAAAAAGAAACTGCGCAAGGCCGCCTATGGCGAACGGGCCCTCGCCGATTTGACGGCCTGGCTGGTGTGAGAAATGCGGGCTAGGCGCGGCGCAACAGCGCCCGCCAGCACAGCAATAACGGCCGGGCCAGGGGCTGAAGGCCCAGCTTCGGTGAAAACGGATCATGGCCCGCCTTGGCCAGACGCTGCAGATAGGCCCGCGCCAGGCTGCCTTGCAACAACGGCGAAACAGCCGCTCCAGCCAGGGGCACGGACGCCAATTTAGCCAGTTCCAACCGCGCCGCATCGGCAACCTGCCGTGCACAAGCCGCGACAAGTCCGGCCTGCCGGCCCGACCAGACATCGTCCGCCGTCAAGCCATGCCCGACAAGGACATCCTGCGGCAGACAAAGCCGCCCTTGGAAGGACCGGCCCGGCCGTTGATAGGGTATGGCGCGCAACATCCCCGCCAAGGCATAGGCCGTGCCCGCCGCCCGTGCGGCATCGGTTTTTTCGCTGCCCGGTTGCCCGGCCGCCAAGGCCGCCAGATCGCCCCCCGTCGCCGCCGCATGGGCGACCACGGCTGCCAGGGTGGCAAAGGGCGAATCGGTCAAATCCCGTTCTCGAGCCGACAATAAACCATGCATTGAGAGTATCAGGTGGGGTTGATCGCCCAGCGCGGTCAGAACTGGATGGGCGGGGTTGTTGGCCTTGTCGGGTAACCCCCGTGCCAGGGCGTCGTGCCACCATTGCAGGCGCATTTGACCCAATAGCGCCTGCTCGCCACCCGCCGTCACGGCGCGGGCGCACTCCAGATTGAAGGCATACAGTGCCGCCTGAAGGGGGCGGTGAGCGCGGGTCGCGAACAGCAAGGTCAAATAACGGTCCCGGTCTTCCCGCCGTAATTCGCCCAGGCAATAGGCCAAGGCATCGTCGCGCGCGGTCCCCGACGTCATGACCATGGAAGTCGGGTTTTGCTAGTCTTGGAATTGTTACCCGGCTTCATTGCTCTCCTGCCGCCGTTCCCGTATCACTGCGCGCAATGGATCATGGAGCCGCGCGGGACCATGTTTCAATGCCAAGCCGAGGTCCCAGTATATACCGTGAAGGATATTGAGCCTTAAAAGATGTTGATGTTTTCCGTATGAGCACGCCTGACCAACCCTCCCAATCACCCTCCGAGCCGGCGGAATTCGCCATGGGCCCGCCCGCCGGTCTGGCCGCCCGGCACCGCCTGCCGTCGGTGACACCCGCCAAAGTGGTGGAGGGATTGCATTACGGCTGGTGGATCGTGCTCTCGGCGGTGCTGAGTATTTTTGTCTGCCTCGGTGTCGGCCGTTTTGCCCTGGGCATGCTGCTGCCGGCCATGGGCCAGGCGCTGCCCTTGGATTACGTGCAAATGGGCTGGATCAGCACGGCCAATTTTGTCGGTTATCTGCTGGGCGCCTTGTGGGTTAGGCGGTTGCTGCCGCGTCATGGCGAACGGCGTTTGATCGCCATGTCCTTGATGTTGATCATCGCGACCATGGTGGGGGTCTCCGCGTCGGGCGGCTTTGTGCTGATATTGGTTTTGTATGGCTGCACCGGCGTGGGCAGCGGCATCGCCATGGTCTCCACCATGGCGCTGGTGCCCCATTGGTTTGACCGAAAATGGCGGGGCCTGGCGGTGGGCTTTTTGTCGGTCGGTTTTGGTTTGGCAATCATTCTGGCCGGCTGGCTGGTGCCCCTCGCAAACGCAGAGATGGGCGCCATGGGTTGGCGCTTGGGTTGGGGCGGATTGGCGGCTCTTTGCCTGCCCATGGTGCTTTTCTGTTTGATCATGATCCGTAACCGGCCCCTGGATAAAGGGCTGGAACCGTTTGGCGAGTCTACTTCCGCATCCGGCGAATGGGTGGCCCCGCCCGGCATGGCCCGGATGGAGGCCAACGCCGGTCCCAGGCTGCACAAGGTGATCCAGCGCCTTGCCACGGTGTATTTCCTGTTTGGCGCGACTTATGTGGTCTATGGGACGTTCATCGTCACCACGCTGGTGCGCGAACACGGCATGACGGAGGCCAAGGCGGGACAGTTTTGGATCTGGCTGGGTGTATTCAGCCTATTTTGCGGCCCCCTCTTGGGAGCCTTTTCCGATCGCCTGGGACGCCGGGCGGGTTTGTGCCTGGCCTTGTTCATGCAAGCCTGCGCCTACGCTCTGATTTCGTATGGTAGCGGCGCCGTGGCGGTATATCTCTCCATCGCGCTTTATGGCTTGTCTACTTTTGGCGTGCCCCTGATCATGACCGCGGCGGTCGCCGACTATTCCTCGCCACAGCGCGCGGCGGTCATCATCGGCACCATCACCGCGATCTTCGGCGTCGGGCAGATTTTGGGTCCCGTTCTGGCCGGTGTCATGGCGGATTACAGCGGCAGTTTCACCCCGGCCTATCTGGCCTCCGCCGCTCTGGTCGCCTTGGCGATCGCGATCACGCTAACGCTGCCGGATCCGCCGTCATAGGTGTTTTCTATTTATCGGACTTGATCTGCGTCAGAGCCATGGTCATCAATTGACGCTCGGCGCCCCTGGGATCGTCGATGGAGACAAGTTCCGGCCCCAGCTGCATGGTTGCGCGCCGGCCAGCTTCGTAAGGCCGCCAATCCGATAGCGCCTCGGTCACTGGGCTGCCGGTATGGGCAAAGGCGATATAGGCATCCTGGATCGCCGTCGCCAGTTCATCGGCGCCGGGCGCGGTGCCGACCAGGCGTTCCAATTCCGGGGTGGCGTGCAGGCTGCCGAACATCAGGGGCAAATCGATGACGTGGGTGGCGCCCAGGGGGCGGTCGCCGGGCACGGGTGGCACCCAGTCGCACTCCCGGGTCACCACGCAGGCCCAGGCATTGTTGCCCCGCTTGGCGTGATCGGCCAGGAAGTTGATCGCGGGCACGCGGATCAGGCGGTCGGTTTGCAGGGCGATCCATAGATCCCAGATATCGCTGTCTTCACCCCGGTCCCCGCGCGCGGCACGGTAACCCGAAATCATGGCATCGCCGTCCAGGCCGGCCCCTCTCAAAACCCGCGCTAAACTCGCATCGGTCCGGGGAATGGCGTCGGGCGCCATGGCCATGGCGAACACCGTGGCTTCGTCTCGGGCGTAACTGACCCATAAATCCAGGCCATCCATCAGGCCCGCGTCCATGGCCTGGTCCGGCCAGTAGGGCAGCAGATCGCCGTCCAGCATGGGCCGTGGCGCGGTGCGGCCATTTTGCAACTTGGCCATCCAGGCCGCTTGCGCGGCTTGAATTTCATCTCGTCCGGTGGCGCGCAGGGCGTCGGCGTGTGCGGCGCTGGCCGCGATGCCCAGCTTTTCCAACAAGGCTGCGGTGGCGGCATCATGATCGGTGCGCGGGGTCGGCAGGGGAGAGGAGCTTTGCACCACGGCGCGCCGGAACAAGGGCCGAGAGCGGGGACAGATGCAATGGGCGCCGACGCTGCCGCCGCCCGCCGACAGGCCGGTAATCGTGACATTTTCCGCATTACCCCCGAACCGGGCAATATTGCGGTTGACCCATTCCAGGGCGGCGATCTGATCCAGGAAACCCCAATTGCCGTCATAACCGGTCTCCGGGTCGCGCAGGCAAGGGTGGGACAACAGACCAAGGACCCCAAGGCGGTAGTTGATGCTGACAATGACCATGCCGCCGCGTCCGGCCAGGACGCCGCCGTCGTGGGCGATGTGATTGGCGGTGCCGTGGGAAAAGCCGCCGCCATGGATATAGACCATGACGGGTAGACCCGTTGCCGGACCGCTGGGCCGCCAGACATTCAGATTTAGGCAATCTTCGGAATAAATCTTGTCCATATCGCCCTTCAGACGATCGGCGCGGTTTGGGTCCTGGGGCGCCACCGCGCCGAAATCCAGGGCCGGGCGAATACCCACCCATGGTTCCACGGGCTGAGGCGGGCGAAACCGGTTGGCCCCACCTGTGTCCGCGCCAAAGGGGATGTTTTTGAAACAATCGACGCCGTGCCGGCTGAAGCCTTGTATCCGCCCGCCGTCAACCTCGACGATGGGGCCGCTTTCGATCTCGCTGGCAAGGCTCATGACATCTATCCTTTTGCGCCGAATATTTTTCCGCTTTCCAGCGAAATCTTTCTATCTGTTCGACGTCGACGGCTGAAACCCGGCTGCCCGTTGGTCACGGCCCGTGGCGGCCAGTTCACTTTCCGGTTCGCCGGCGATGCGGGTGTGGCGCATGATGCGGGTTTCGCTGTAGTCGTAGGGCCGGGCCGCATGCAGGGCACAGCGGTTATCCCACATGAAAACATCGCCCGGGCGCCAATCGTGGAAATATGTGCGGGGCGGCTGGCAGGCGAAATCAAGCAGTTCATCCAACAGCTCTTGCGCTTCGCCATCCTCCATCCCCGGAATGCTGTAAGCATGGCGGCCGATGAACAGGGATTTGCGGCCCGTCGCCGGATGGGTGTTGACCAATCGACGCAAGGGCGCGCCCTTGTCATGATAGCCATAGCCCGCGCCCGTCTTCACTATATGCCCGATCTTGGCTTGGGATTGATAGAGTGAATGGTAGGCGGACAGGCCCTCGATGCGGTCCTTCATGCCTTGGTCGAGATCGTCATAAGCGGCGCGCATATCGGCCACCGCCGTCTCGCCCCCCGCCGACGGCACCACCTGGGCGGAGAGGATCGACGCCTTCGCCGCCAAGGGCATGTACGAGCTGTCCGTATGCCAGCCTTCGTTGCCGCGCAGGGCCTTGAAACGATGTTCATCGGGCTGCAGAACCGAACCATCAGGCTTTTGATTGCTGATCTGCACCGCCTTGTCCGCCGGATTGCCGCGCAGGATCTCGATATCGCCAAAGCGGTTGGCAAAGGCGACCTGCGCCTCGTCGGTCAGGTTTTGCGCGGGAAAAACCAATGCCGCGTATTCATGAAAGGCGTCTTCGACAATGTTCCAGGTATCTGCGTCCAGGTTGGCCAGATCGATATCGGTGATGGTGGCGCCAATGGTGGCGTCAAGCGGTGTGATCGTCGGTTGCATGGGATCATCCTGTTATTCGTCTCGCCTTTCAGTATGGCCGGGTATCGTCAATTTTTGCAAGGGAGAGGCCTTCCGCACGCTTTGCCTCGCGTGATGAACAGGCTAGTCTCGAAGGCCTGAACCGGGATGAAACACGCCTTTGGATAGGTGGATCATGTCAGAAGACAAATGGCCCATCGATCAGGCGGCGATCAGGGATGCCGTCACCTGGCTGATCACGGCGCGGCGGTTTGCCGGGCCGCGGAAGGTCTTGGATGAACTATGTTCGCGGCTGACCGCCGCCGGCGTTGGCGTCTTTCGCTCTTCCGCCTTTATCCGGACCTTGCACCCCTCCATATTGGGCCGGCGCTACACCTGGACCGCGGGCGAGGGCATCGACATGGTGGAGGCGCCCTACGCCGTCCTGGACAGCGATCTGTTCAGGATGAGTCCGGTCGCCAAGGTTTACACAACGGCCGAACCGTTGCGTTTACGGGTCGGAGAAGTGGGATTTCAAAGTCACTACAACAATATCGACGAACTGCGTGACGAGGGCGCCAGCGATTATGTGATCCAGCCGTTGTTTTTCACCAATGGTGAAGTTCACGCCATTAGCTGGACCACCCGCCGGGCGGGCGGCTTCAGTGACGATGAGTTGGCGGCCTTCGATGCCGTGGTCCCGCCCTTCACCAGGGCGACCGAGATCTATTGTCTGCGGCGCACGGCGGTGACCTTGCTGGATACTTATGTGGGGCACGGTGCCGGCGCCCGCATTCTCTCGGGCAACATCAATCGCGGCGATGCCCAGGAGATCGATGCGGTGATCCTGGCCGCCGACCTGCGCGGCTTTACGGATTATACCGCCAGCCACGACGGCGCCCAGGTGGTCGAACGGCTGAACGCTTTCTTCGACATCCTGGTGGCGCCCATCACGGCGCGGGGTGGCGAAGTCCTGAAGTTCACGGGCGATGGCCTGCTGGCGATGTTTCCCTATGAGCGGGCGGCGGACCGGGGCCAGCGTTGCCGCGATGCCTTGGACGCCGCGCAGACCGCCGTGGAGGCGCTGGCCGGGTCTACGGGCGCCGATGAAGCGATCCGCTGCGGCATTGCCCTGCATCCCGGCCGGGTTCTGTTCGGCAATGTGGGCAGCGACAGCCGCCTGGACTTCACGGCCATTGGCGCGGCGGTCAATTTGGCGGCGCGCCTGGAAACCCTCGCCGGCGAACTTGGCCGCGACATCGTGGTCTCCGCCGATTTCGCGGCTGGCGAGGGTGGGAAGTATCAATCCCTGGGCCATTTCAAACTCAAGGGTCTTGCGGACGATCGCGAAGCCTTTGTACCGGCGGGCGGTTCGTGAAGATGACCCGGCTGGCTATTCTCATGCTCCTCGCCTTTCTCATGGTGCTGCCCCGCACGGGCCTCGGGGATCAATTCGAGGATGCGACCTGGGCCTATGAAGCCGGCGACTACATCGCGGCGGTGAAAATCTGGCGGCCCTTGGCCAAACGGGGCGATGTGCGGGCCCAGTGGATTCTCGGTATCATGCATGAAGACGGCCAGGGCGTGGCGCGGGACCTTGTCCAGGCCCATATGTGGTACAACGTCGCCGCCGCCAACGGCCATCAAAAAGCCCGCCGAATGCGCGATACCCTGGCTGAAAACATGACGCTTTCAGAGGTTGTTAAGGCCCAGGAACAGGCCAATGATTGGCAGACCGGCCATCCCCAAGGCATGGCCTTGGCGCGGCCGCCGGATCTGTCCGGGCTTAACCATCGCGCCTTGGCGGGCGCTGGGGAGGCTCAATTCAAACTCGGTGAAATATATGATATCGGCCAAGGTGCGACCCAGGATTTTGCCAAATCCTTGAAATGGTATGACCGCGCGGCCCAGCAGGGCCACGCGGCGGCCCGGCGCAGCCTTGGCATTATGTTTCACCGGGCCAAGGGCGTCGCCCAAAACTATCCCGAGGCGGCCAAGTGGCTGCGATTGGCGGCGGACCAGGGCGATGGCGAGGCTCAGGTCATTCTCGGCGGCATGCATGAACAGGGCCAGGGCATGGCGCGGGACGTGGTGGGGGGCCATATGTGGCTGAACCTGGCCGGCGCCCATGGCAAAAAAGCCGCGCGGGAGCGGCGGGACAAGCTGGCCGAGGCGATGACCCCCGTGCAGATCGCCAGGGCCCAGAGCCTGGCGCAAAAATGGATGGCCGCGCACGACAAAATCGTGCCGCCCGTGGATGTGGAGGGGGTGCAATGGCGCCTTGACCGGGCCCTGCGTGGCGACGTGGACCAGATGTTTCTGGTCGGCATGATGTATGACATCGGTCACGATGTGACCCAGGACCGGGGAGAGTCCGTGCGCTGGTATCTCAAGGCCGCGGCCCAGGGCCATGTGGGCGCGCAATACAATCTTGGGGCCGCTTATTACCTCGGCTACGGCGTTGCCCAGGACTATGTGGAGGCCCATAAATGGTTCTCCATCGCCAATATCACCGGTCTGGAACGGGCCATCGTCAACCGTGAAATAATCACCCGGCTGATGACGCCGGGCCAACTGGCCGAGGCCCGGAGCCGGAAGCAGGATTGGATGGCCAGGCACCGGCAGGGGAATTGATTGGATTTTGAGGCCAACGGGGCGGTTGGCAGGTCAACGGCGATGGTGTACAAGCGCCCGTCGTAATATAGACGCGCGCTTCCCATATAAAGCGTTGGCAACGCCGTCGAGCGGGTGGAATTATGCAAGAAGTCCTATTGGTTGTTCATTTGATGTTGGCGATCGCCATTGTCATCACCGTGTTGTTGCAGCGCAGCGAGGGCGGCGCGCTGGGCATGGGCGGCGGTGGCGGCGGTGGCGGTGGCGGCGGTGGATTGATGACCGGCCGGGAGGCAGCCAATCTATTGACCCGTTCCACGGCGGTCCTGGCGGCCTGCTTTTTCGCCACCTCGCTGACCTTGACCATCCTGGCGGGCAATTCCAGCGAGCGCAGATCGATCCTGGAACAATCCGAGGGCGGTGGTGCGGCGAATCAACCCGTCGTTCCAGCCGGACCCACCGTCCCCACCGACAAATAGCGTCCCCCCATGGATCGCGGCATTCAGGCGGAAAAGCGGGATTTATATCTTAAAACGGGTTGTTTCTTGTCGGTTCGGTAAAGTATGGCTTGGGCGTGGGGCCTGGGTCGATTACAATGTAATTCCATGACGCGGTACATTTTCATAACCGGTGGCGTGGTTTCCTCCCTGGGTAAAGGACTGGCTTCGGCGGCGCTCGGCGCATTGCTGCAGGCGCGCGGTTATTCCGTCCGCTTGCGTAAGCTTGATCCCTATCTCAACGTTGATCCGGGAACCATGAGCCCGACCCAGCATGGCGAGGTCTATGTCACCGACGATGGCGCCGAAACCGACCTGGACCTGGGCCATTACGAGCGCTTCACGGGCGTATCCAGCCGGCAAAGCGATAACGTCACCACGGGCCGGATTTACCAACAGATCCTGGCCAAGGAACGCCGCGGCGATTATCTGGGACGCACGGTGCAGGTCATCCCGCACGTAACCGATGCCATCAAGGAATTCGTCCTGAACGAAACCGAGGGCACGGACTTTATTCTCTGCGAAATCGGCGGCACCGTGGGCGATATCGAAAGCCTGCCGTTCCTGGAGGCGATCCGCCAACTCGGCAATGATCTGCCGCGTGGGCAGACGGCTTATGTGCATGCCACCTTGGTGCCCTATATTGCGGCCGCCGGAGAGTTGAAGACGAAACCGACCCAGCATTCGGTCAAGGAACTGCGTTCCATCGGTATTCAGCCCGATGTCCTGCTGTGCCGCAGTGACCGGGAAATTCCGCTGCATGAACAGCGCAAGATCGCCTTGTTCTGCAATGTCCGGGAAAGCGCCGTGATCCAGGCCTTGGATTGCCGCTCCATCTATGAAGTACCCCTGGCCTATCACGCGGAAGGCTTCGACAGCGAGGTTCTGAAGGTCTTTGGTATCGATGATGCGCCGCCCGCCGATCTGACCCGGTGGCGGGAAATCAATGGCCGGATTGAGTCGCCCGAAGGTACGGTAAAGATCGCCGTGGTGGGCAAATATACGGACCTGCAGGATGCCTATAAATCCCTTGGTGAAGCTTTGGTCCATGGCGGCTTGGCGAACCAGGTAAAGGTGGAGTTGCAGTGGATCGAAAGCGAGACGTTCGAGCAGCCGGACGCCGTGCAGCGCCTGGAAGGCGTGGACGGCATTCTGGTGCCTGGCGGTTTTGGTGAACGGGGGGCGGAGGGCAAAATCGCCGCCGCGACCTTCGCCCGGACCAAGAACGTGCCGTATTTTGGCATCTGTTTCGGCATGCAGATGGCGGTGATCGAGGCGGCGCGCAATCTGGCCGGCCTGCCCGGCGCATCGTCCACGGAATTTGGCGCCTGCGACGATCCGATCGTCGGCCTGATGACCGAATGGACCGAGGGCAATTTATTGCAGACCCGTGGTCTTGATGATGACAAGGGCGGCACCATGCGTTTGGGTAAGTACGATTGCCAATTGTCCACAGGGTCCAAGGTGAACGCGATCTATGCCAATGGCGCCGCCGGCGAGGCGGGGTCGGGGCTATTGATCTCGGAACGCCACCGTCACCGCTATGAAGTGAACATCAACTACCGTGCCGCGCTGGAGGCGGTGGGCATGCGTTTCTCGGGCCTGTCGCCCGATGGCGCCTTGCCCGAAATCGTGGAGTTGGAGGGGCACCCCTGGTTCATCGGTGTTCAGTTCCACCCGGAACTGAAGTCCAAACCGTTCGAACCCCACCCCTTGTTCGCCTCCTTCATAGCCGCCGCCGTCGATCAGATGCGCCTGGTCTAAGGCCATGGTGGATGTCACCATCGGCAATGTCACGGTTGGTAATGACCGGCCCTTGACCCTGATCGCCGGGCCTTGCGCCATGGAAAGCCGGGACCATGCGTTGGAGATGGCTGACCGGCTGACCGGCTTGGCGGACAAACACGGCTTTGCATTGATCTATAAATCATCCTTCGATAAAGCCAACCGCACGTCATTGGACAGCCCTCGTGGCATTGGTCTCGAGGCCGCATTGGAGATCTTTGCCGAGATCAAGGAACGCTTTCACTGTCCCGTGCTGACGGATGTCCATACCGAGGCGCAGTGCGGCCAAGTGGCGAAGGTCGTGGATGTCCTGCAAATTCCGGCCTTCCTATGCCGGCAAACCGACCTGCTGTTGGCGGCGGCGGCAACGGGGCGGGCCGTCAATGTCAAGAAAGGCCAGTTCCTGGCGCCTTGGGACATGGCGAACGTGGTGGCGAAGCTGACGGGCAGCGGTAACACGGACGTCCTGGTGACCGAGCGCGGGGCCTCCTTCGGCTACAACACGCTGGTCAGCGATATGCGCGCCCTGCCGGTGTTGAAGGATATCGGCCAGCCGGTGGTGTTCGATGCCACGCATTCCGTCCAGCAGCCGGGCGGGCAGGGGGGAACATCCGGCGGGCAGCGGGAAATGGTGCCGGTGCTGGCCCGTGCCGCCGTGGCCATCGGTGTCGCGGCGGTTTTCATGGAGACCCATGAAGATCCCGACAATGCGCCCTCCGATGGCCCCAATATGGTGCCGGTGGATCAGATGGGCCCGTTGATGGAGACCCTGTTGGCCTTCGACCGGCTGGCAAAAGAAAGATAATGGACCCCGGCCAGGCGCGGACGGAAATCGACCGCCTGTTGGAAGAATTGCTGGGGCGTCACGATTTGCGCATCCGTGCCGCCCATAACCGGGCTCGCGCCGATGCGGGTCCGTCGCTGATGGGCGGGATGCGCAGTTTCGATCACTATACCTATAATTACGTGCGGGAAGCGGCCAACGATTGCTTGCGCGATGCCTCTCTGGTGCTGTTGGAATATGCCGGCGAGCGGGAAATCGCGCCCCGCGTTCTGGCTCCCGCCGCCCGTGAATGCCTGGCGCGGCATTTTCAGGCCACCATTGACTATCTGCATGAAGACATCAATCAGCCACCCGCCCATGAATACGGCATGCGGCCCAGCCGGGAGTCCCTGGCCGAAGTCGGCCGCTACCTCGACGAACGTCTTGCGGGCGCCATGACCTCTCTCGCCAGGGGCCGTTTGGATGAGCGCTTGCGCCCCAGGGTCAGCATCGTCGGCCCGCTGTTGGATCGCCTCGGCGGCGGACACAAGGTGGCGATGATCGTGGTTGCATTCCTGTTGATGTGGGCATTGATATCCGGGCTTTGACAGCGCCCGCCCAAAGGCGGTAAGAGGCCCTAACTGGTTCTAGAGCAACCCGCATTCAATTGGATTCAATTGAATGCGGATAAGTTGCTCGA
>JAPYPT010000533.1 GCA_029937535.1 Alphaproteobacteria bacterium | reverse complement strand
GCGGCATCGAGACGCCGACGGCTGCGGACCTGGTGCGCCTGGACCGCAAGCGCAAGGGCAAGAAACTCTCGAACCAGGATTGGGTTTCCAAGAGCGACCCCGAGGCCAAGATCGCCAAGATGAAGGACGGCACGACCCATCTGGCCGACAAGCCCGAGCATGCGGTGGATCTGGACACCGGCGCGGTGGTGGCGGCCGAGCTGCACCCCGCCGATGAAGGTGACACGACGACACTTTTCAAGACCCTGGCGGCGGCCGAGGCAAACCTCGAGGCGGTGGATGCGGCGCCGACGGCAGAGAACCCGGCCGCATGCGTCGCCGACAAAGGCTATCACTCACGGGCGGTCTTGAAGGCCTTGGACGACAGTCTCTGGAAGACCCGGATCGCCGAGCCCAAGCAGAAGGGCTTTTCGCGCTGGCACGGTGACGAGGCGGCGCAGCGTGCGGTCACCAACAACCGCGTGCGGCTCAAGTCCGGGGTCGCCCGTGAGGCCTTCAAGCGGCGCGCCGAGATCGTCGAACGCTCCTTTGCCCCCAACCTCGATCGTGGCGGCATGCGCCGAACCTGGCTGCGCGGGCGCGAAAACGTACACAAGCGATACTTGCTTCACGTCGCCGGCCATAATCTCTCGTTGCTGATGCGCCAACTCATCGGCGCCGGCACCCCGCGGGAGGCCGTGGCCGGAGGATATGGCTGTGTTTTCGTGATTATTGCGCCCGCTGGAACTATCCTGGTCGCTCAGATCCTCCTCATCGTCTCTCAGGAGGGCAAAACCGCCTTCGCCGCCATATGGATCGCTGTGGAGTGAAACCAGGCCAATGGTGACTTTTTCAACGGGCTGTTAGGGTACAGAAGCGACGCGAATAGCCAATAAGCGACATTCAGACCGGCTCGACGCCGCGCGGAGATTTTTCGAACACTCGCCGCTACACTCCCTCCATGGTGGAGGACACTCAACGCAGACTGACGGCGATCGTATCGGCTGATGTGATCGGGTATCCACGGGAGACGACTCATGGC
>JAPYPT010000048.1 GCA_029937535.1 Alphaproteobacteria bacterium | reverse complement strand
GTAAATCACCGTCCGCTCAAACCGCGGATCGCCCATGGTGGGCATGGCGATCCACAACTGGCCGGTCAGATAGCCGTCCGAATCCGCGCCCTCGCCGGCGTCGCCAGCATCATTGCCCGTCAAATTACCACTGTTATCGTCAGAACCCATGTTAATCACTTGGTCTCGGAGGCCGGGGAAGTCAAATGCTCACGCCATTGTCACCGCAAATAGGTTAAATAAGCCCTATATTGGCAACATGGATCATGAACAATAGGCTGATTATATGCGAGGTCTCCACGGAAAATACAAAGAATGATGTCGATTTTTGATTTTTTTCCCAAGCGATGGCTGGCCATGACGCTGGTGGCGGGTGTTTTGCACGCCGGAACGGCATTGGCGGAGGACGTGACCGCCGCCTGGCACGGCACGGATGAAGCGGCGGTCCGTTTGTTTTCGGGCCAAAATGGAATGGACCAAAATGGCCGGATCTGGCTGGGCGTGCAAATCCGGCTGGGGGCCGGCTGGAAGACATATTGGCGGAATCCCGGCGAATCCGGGGCGCCGCCGCGGCTTGATTGGCAGGGCTCTCAAAACCTCGAAGAGGCCGTTGTGCGATGGCCGGCGCCACGGCGTTTCAGCGCCTTCGGCTTTGACAGTTTCGGATACCAGGACGAAGTGGTGCTGCCTGTATTGTTGCAGGCCAAAACGCCGGGCAAACCCCTGCAGGCCCGGCTCAACTTGGAATACATGATCTGCGCCAATGTGTGCGTCCCCATGCAAGCCAAACTGGCCCTGAACCTGGCCCCGCAAGGGAGCCAAACCGCGTCAGAGCCCAACGCGGGCGCCATTCTGATACAGCACTATAGGGAACGTGTGCCTGGCGCCGCCCCGCATTCCGGTCTGACCATAAAAAGCGCGGCGGTGAACGGCCCGCCCGGCCGCCAAATCTTGCACATCAAGGCTCACGCCGACCGCCCGTTCCAAGCGCCGGACGTGATGGTGGAAGCGCCCGAACCCTTTGGCTTTGGCCGCCCCGAAGTCACCATTGGCGCGGGCGGTCACGATGTGGCAATGGCCCTGCCCGTCTATGCCGGCACCGGCAAGGCGAAATTGTCGGGCCAGGTCCTGACCCTGACCTTGGTCGATGGAAAGCGGGCGGTGGAACGCCAGTTAACCTTGGGCAAATAAAACCAAGGCTGCTCTTTGCATCTGTCCATGCCATGGTTATATGCTGTGCTGTGTTTACAAATGGGGAGATGAGAAAAATGACAATATCAGTTGGCGACAAGATGCCTTCGGGCACATTGATGACCATGGGCGACGGTGGACCGGAACCCGTGGCAACGGACGATTTTTTTTGCGGCAAAAAAGTCGTGCTGTTCGGCTTGCCCGGCGCCTTCACGCCCACATGTTCGGCCCAGCACGTACCCAGCTATGTGGAAAATCATACCGCGCTAGCGGCCAAGGGCGTGGACGCCGTCGGCTGCATGTCGGTAAACGATGCCTTCGTCATGGGCGCCTGGGGCAAGGACCAGCAGGTCGGCAACAAGGTCACCATGCTGGCCGACGGCAGTGCCGATTACACCAAGGCCCTGGGCCTGGAGTTGGATTTGACCGCCCGCGGCATGGGCGTCCGCTGCACGCGGTTCGCCCTTGTCGTCGATGACGGCACGGTCAGCGCCGTGCAGGTTGAAGATAATCCCGGCGGTATCGAGAAAAGCGGCGCGCTGGCAATTCTTGAGATAATCTGACAACCCAACACAGTTACATCAGCAGGCGCCTCGGTGAAAGATCGCCGGGGCGTTTGTTATTCGTCCCCTGGAATGCGGCTTCGAACGGCCGCCCGCATGGCCGCCACGGCGGCCAGCAATTCATCCACTTCCTTCAATAATACCGGGGCTTCTTGAGCGTCGATATCGCCGTCATCGGCCAGATATTCGCCGGCCCGGTGGAAGACGTCACCCGCCTCCTTGCCGATCGAGGTCAGGTGATCAAGCCAGCTGCCCACCGCCTCCACCTTGGGCAGATGCAGCAGCAAGGCATTGTGTTCGGCCGCCAGGTGTTCCGTCACCGGCATCTCGCCCGCCGCCTTTTCCAGCGCCAGCACCACATCGAGCGGCATGTGCCGTTCGCCGTAGCGCGGATTGCCGTATTCCGACAAGGTGGATTTGGACACCCGGCATGCCGCCGCCGCCTTGGCCTCGCCGCCGACCGCATGCAGCAAGGCCCGCACGGCGGATTTGACGTCGCCATAACGCTCGGGATGAAAAGAATGAATTCTGCTGGTATTGCTCATGGTATGTTGCTCATATCCGGATATCTTCCCGCCATTTCCGGTTGCCGTGGACGCAAATTATGTAAACTATGGATCAGCTAACCGCCGATTTCCTTACCAAGGGACTATAGCATGAATTTTGCCGCCGACGGCGCGACCATCTTTGTTTTCGCATTGGTATTGCTGGCCATCATCCTGGTCATCTCCGGGGTCAAGGCGGTGCCCCAGGGCCGGGAGTATACCGTCGAACGGTTTGGCCGCTATACCCGCACGCTTTCGCCCGGATTGGCCCTGATCATACCTATCGTGGATCGGATCGGCGCCAAATTGAACATGATGGAACAGGTCTTGGACGTCCCCACCCAGGAAGTCATTACCAAGGACAATGCCATGGTGGCCGTGGATGGCATCGTCTTCTTCCAAATTCTTGATGCCGCCTCCGCCGCCTACGAAGTCAGCCAATTGGAACGCGCCATCCTGAACCTGACGATGACCAATATTCGTACGGTCATGGGCAGCATGGACCTCGATGAGCTGTTATCGAAACGAGACGAGATCAACGCCCGGCTGCTGACCGTGGTCGATGGCGCGACCTCGCCCTGGGGCATCAAGGTAACCCGGATCGAGATCAAGGACATCGCCCCGCCGCGCGATCTAGTCGACGCCATGGCCCGCCAGATGAAGGCGGAGCGCGAAAAGCGCGCCAATATCCTCGAGGCCGAGGGTACCCGGGCGGCTGAAATCCTGCGTGCGGAAGGCGAAAAACAAGCCGCCATTCTGGATGCCGAGGGCCGGCGCGAGGCCGCCTTCCGCGACGCCGAGGCGCGGGAGCGGGAGGCCGAGGCGGAGGCCAAGGCGACGGTCATGGTCTCCGACGCCATTGCCAAGGGCGATGTGCAGGCGATCAATTATTTCGTGGCACAGGCCTATATGGAAACGCTGGGGAAAATCGCCTCGTCCCGGAACCAGAAAATCCTGATGTTGCCCCTGGAAGCTTCCTCGGTGATCGGCTCCATAGCCGGCATTGCCGAGATTGCCCGCGAAAGTTTTGGTGATAAAGACAGTGGCGGCGGCGGCGGCGGCGGCGGCGGCGGCGGCCCATCGTCTGTTCCGCGCAGCGGAGGGTAGGCGGTGCAGGTCCTGTTGTATCTGGAAACCCTGGCGTATTGGGATTGGTTCATCGCCGGCGTGGTCTTGGTAATCCTGGAAATATTCGCACCCGGCGCCGTGTTCATGTGGCTGGGCATTGCCGCGGGCGTGGTGGGCGGCATCGTCTTCTTTGCCCCTGGGCTGGATTGGAAGGTCCAGTTTACCCTGTTCGCGGTTTTATCCGTGGTCTCCATCATCGCCTCCCGCCGCTATCTCAAACGCCGGCCCCTGGAAACCGATCACCCCGAACTGAACCGCCGCGGCGCGCAATATATGGGCCGCAATTTTGTCCTGGATCAGGACCTGTCAGGCGGCCATGGGCGGATGAAAGTCGATGATACGACTTGGCGTATCGAAGGACCCGACCTAGCGGCCGGCACCACGGTTCACGTCACCGCCGTGAACGGCGCCACCCTGCGTGTCGAGGCCAGTCCGAAGGACTGAAATCAGCCTGCCAGAAGTCGGGTTCGTTCGGACACTTGACCCCAAGGCACCGAAATGGTGTTGTCCCGCCGCGGTTTTCAGGCGAGGAGTTAATTCAATGGCTGGCGTTCTCGTGGTCACCGGGTCGAGCCGGGGCATTGGCGCGGCCTGCGCCGTATTGGGTGCGGCGCAAGGTTTCAAGGTATGCGTCAACTATCACAGCAGCCCCGAACGTGCCGAACAGGTCGTCGCCGAAATCGCCTCGGCCGGCGGCCGGGCCATCGCAGTCGGCGGCGACATGGGCGTGGAGGAAGACATCGTCAATCTGTTCGAAGAAGTCGATCAGGCATTGGGTCCGGTCACCGCCCTGATCAACAATGCGGGCACCACGGGCAACACGGGGCGGCTGGATGCGTTGACCGCCGCCGACATGGCGGATGTTTACCGATTGAACCTGATCGGGCCGTTTCTTTGTGCCCGCGAAGCGGTCAAGCGGATGTCGACCAATCAGGGCGGGGCGGGCGGCGTGATCGTCAACATCAGCTCCGCCGCCGCGCGGCTGGGCGGCGCGAACCAATACCTCCACTATGCCGCCTCGAAAGGCGGGCTCGAGACCTTCACCAAGGGCCTGGGCCTGGAGGTCGCCGGCGAGGGCATCCGCGTGGCCGGCGTACAGCCCGGCGTGATCGATACCGAGATTCATGCCGGCATGGGCATGCCGGACCGGGCTAAGGATCTGGGGCCGTCGGTGCCATTGCAACGGGCCGGCCGCGCCGAGGAAATCGCCAAGGCGGCCCTGTGGCTGATCTCGGACGAGGCCTCATACATCACGGCGACAACCATTGAAACAACGGGCGGGCGTTAGTATGACTGATAAGGAATTGGCGGCGGCGATCGAGAAAATCGCCTTGCGGGCCGGGGCGGCCATTATGGTGATCTACGCCCGCGACTTTCACGTTGAGACAAAATCCGACGATTCGCCGGTGACCGAAGCCGACCAGGCGGCCGAGGTGATTATTGTTGACGCCCTGCGGACGTTAACGCCCGAGATCCCCGTGGTGGCGGAGGAAGAGGTCGCCGCCGGCAAGCAAACGGACGTTGGCGCCGGGACCTTCTGGCTGGTCGATCCCCTGGACGGCACGCGTGAGTTTATTTCCCGCAATGGCGATTTCACGGTCAACATCGCCTTGATCCGCGATGGCGCCCCGGTTCTGGGCACCGTCCACGTACCGGCCAGGGAGGAAACCTATACCGCCGCCGGACCGGGCGATGTGACCCGCCAAGGGCCCGGCGGCGCGGTGGAACCAATCAGCGCCCGCGTCCCTCCTGGCGATGGCCTGGTGGCCATGGTCAGCCGCTCTCACGCCTCACCGGAAACCGACGTTTTCCTGGCGGATTTCCCCATCAAGGAGCGGATCGACGCCGGCAGCAGCCTAAAATTTTGCCGCCTGGCCGAGGGCGCCGCCGATCTGTACCCGCGTCTGGGCCGCACCATGGAATGGGATACCGCCGCCGGCCACGCGGTTCTCAGCAGTGCCGGCGGCGGCGTTACCCGCCTTGACGGCACGCCCCTGCTTTACGGCAAGACTGGCTTTGAAAACCCTCATTTTGTCGCGCATGGCCGAAAAAGTTAGAGCACGATGACAGCGGCATCGGGGCTCTCGGCATAGAGCCGCCGCACCTCGTCTCCACGGCTCTCCAGCACGGCGCGTTGATTGATATATCCCTTGTCGGTGATTTCGTTGGCATCGATGGCCGGCGGCGCGGTCAACAGCAAAATCCTTGCAATGCGGGTCGACGAACCTGGATTGGCCTGATTGTAATGCGCCAGGGTATCGCGGATATGCCGGCGCACGGCGTCCGATGCCGCCGCGCCTTCCAGTTCAATCTCGCCCTCGCCCAGAAAGGCGCGGCAACCCGCTAAATTGAGCCAGGCCAGCAGGGTAACGAAATCCCGGTCATGCCCGGCCACGACGACGTCTTGCAGGACCGGTGAGGTGGCGCTGAGCGCCGCGAGGCGCAGACCGCCACTGTTGACCCAGGTGCCCGTGGTCAGCTTGAAATCCTCCGCCACCCGGCCATCGAAGACCAAGCCCTTGACCGGCGCCCCGTCGTCGGCGAAACGTCCGGCATCGCCGATACGGTAAAAGCCCTCGTCGTCAAAGGCTTCCGCCGTCAGATCCGGGCGTTTCAGGTAACCCGGCGTCACATGGGGGCCGCGTACCCGCAACTCCATCTTGCCGCCGTTCGGCACCATTTTGACTTCCGTTCCCGGCACCGGCAGCCCGATCACCCCGGCCCTGTCGATGGCCCAATGCACCGCCGTCGCCATGGGCGCCGTTTCCGTCGAGCCCCAGGCCGAAACCATGGGCACGGCCCGGCCAATGGCCTGGACCGACACCGCTTCCAGGCGCTGCCACAAATCCTGGGGCAGGGCGGCGCCGGCATAGAAGATCAGCCTAAGCTGGTGGAAAAAACTCTCGCGCAGGTCCGCATCGCTTTCCAGATGCGGCAGCAGCGCCGCGAAGCCGGCGGGCACGTTGTAATACAATGTCGGCGAGGCACGGCGAATATTGTCGATGGTGATCTCGATCAGACCCGGCGCCGGCTTGCCGGCATCGATATGCAATGTGCCGCCGTTGGCCAGGGCATTGTTGATGACGATGTTACCGCCAAACGTATGGTTCCAGGGCAGCCAATCCAGCAGGACCGGGGGGCGTTCCAGCAGAAAGGGCCAAATTTGCTGCAATTGCTGCATATTGGCGCAGAGCATGCCTTGGGTATTGATCACGCCCTTGGGCAGGCCGGTGGAACCGGACGTGAAGAGATATTTCGCCACCGTATCCGGGCCGACTGCGGCGAAGGCCGCCTCGACCCCTTCGCCGGGCGCGGTGGCCAGCAATCGATCAAACGCCGCGCCGCCATCGAGCAATTCAACGCCCGACAAATCCAGGCTATCCATTGCCTTGGCAAAGGGGTCTGGATCCTCCACGAAGATCATCGCCGGGCGCACCAAATCGAAAATATGCCGCAATTTCGAATAATCCTGGCTCATCAGGCAATAGGCGGGGGAGACCGGCGCCACGGGTATGCCCACCTGCATGGCGCCATGGGTCAACACCCCATGGCGCAGGGAATTGCCCGATAAGATCATCAAGGGACGTTCCGGGCCAAGGCCACGGTCCAGCAAACCTTGGGAAATTGCATCGGCCTGCATCCGGGCCGCGCCAAAGGTCAATTCGCGCCAGCCGCGCCCTGCCGCGGCCTCGTCCCGTTCCGCCAGAAAGGCCCGATCGGGCGCGGCGGCGGCCCAATGGCGCAGATAGATGCCCAACTGCGCCACGCCCGGGCCCAGGGGATGGGGTGAGGAGAGGATGATGGTGCCATCCTCGCGGCGCGCCACATCCACCTTCGGCTCCAGAAATTCAAGTTCCGGGGCTAACTCCGCCACCATGCCACCTCCCCTGCTCGCGTTAGTTTGACTTTCCGTTAACCAAGTTTGGCCCATAATAGCGCCATGAGACCAATCGTGCTGTTTATCCTAAGCCTTTTGATCATGGCCCCGTTGGTGACTCCGGCGGCGGCTGAAATATTGTCCGGGCCGGTCAAGGTGATCGATGCCGCCAACCTACGTTTTGGCGAACAATTGGTCCGCCTGCATGGCATCGCCGCGCCGAAGCCAGGCGACCGCTGTCCCCTGCGCAGCGTCACCATACGCTGCGGCCGCATCGCCACCACCGCCCTGATGGATTTGACCGCCGGTGCGTCCGTGGAATGCAAAACCCATGGCGATCCCAACGCCATGGGTGTCTATCTGGCGACCTGCAAGGCGAACGGCTACGACCTTTCCGAAGGCATGGTTTATACGGGCTGGGCCCGGCCCGTCAAAGGCGCCCCGGCGCACTATCGCAAGGTCGAGGCTGGCGCGCGGAAAAGAGGCCGCGGCCTGTGGCGCGGTGACTTCCCCGACGCCGTCAACAAGGCCGCCGTCAGCCGCTAGCAGCTATCTCAACCACGACCTTGCCCACCGCCTGACCGGATTCGAGCCGGGCATGGGCCGCCCCCACGTCGGCCAGCGGAAACGGCTCGCCATCCAGCAGCGGGCGCATTTGTCCGGCCTCCGCCAACGCCGTGATTTCTCCCATGATTTGCCCATGACGGGTCCCGCCCGTGCCGTGCAACAGGGGCAGCAGCATCAGAACGCCGATATGGGTCATGCCCTTGAGATGAAGCGGCGTCAAATCCTGGGTTGAGTTGGTCTGGCAGCTGATCACGGTGCCCCGCAATTTCGCCGCCTCCCAGGATTTTGGAATATTGTCGCCGCCGACCGTATCGTAAACGATGTCGAAGCCGGCCCCGCCCGTATGGGCCGCCACATAATCTTCGACGCTTTGTTCGCGGTAATTGATGGGGATGGCGCCGAATTCCTTGACCAGAGCCGCCTTTTCCGGGCCCGAAACGGTCGCGAAAACCTTGGCTCCGCGGGCGACGGCGATCTGGATCGCCACGTGGCCGACCCCGCCCGCGCCCGCATGCACCAACACCGTCTGGCCCCAGCCCACATTGGCGCCATCGACCAGACCCTCCCAGGCGGTCAGACAGACCAGGGGCAGGGCGGCGGCTTCGGCCATGGACAGGTTCTTCGGTTTCAGCGCCAGGAATTCGGCATCGCAGGCCATGAACTCGGCCAGGGCCCCGCCCCTGCCCTTGACCCCGCCGGCGCAGCCATAGACTTCATCGCCCACGGAAAACTGATTTACATCCCCGCCAACGGCCTCCACCACGCCCGCGACATCGCCATGCAGGACACCGGGATAATCCGGGCCAAGGGGCAAGCCCAATTTGCGGATCTTCCAGTCCACCGGATTGACGGAGGTCGCCGCGACCTTGACCAGGACTTGGCCGGAGCCAACCTCGGGCAGCGGAATATCCGCCGCCTCGAATACCTCCGGCTCGCCGGCCTGGCGCACGATCATCGCTTTCATATCTGAATTCCCTGTTTCAGTTTTGCACTCTCTACATGCCAAGCTGCGCCTTGGCCAGGATGTTGTGCTGTATTTCGTTTGATCCGGAATAGATCGAGACCTTGCGGAAATGCAGGTAGTTGGGCATGCAGCTGTTGGCGTACTCGGCGCCCACGGCCGGTTCGTTCCAGCCGTGTTTCAGGGCGGCGATTTGATATGGCATGGCGTAATAGCCGATCGCCTCGACCTTCAGCTCGTACAAACGTTGCAGAATTTCCGAATTGCGGATCTTGAAGATATTGGCTTCCGCGCCCAGGGCCTTGGCGCCCAACTCCCCGTCACGGGAAAATTTGTCGATGGCGCGCATGTTGAACGCCTCGAGACCGCGCAGCTCCATCTCAACCTCGGCCATGCTTCGGGCGAAGCCGGGGTCTTTCGCCAAGGGCTTGCCGCCGCAGCGTTCGTCCCCTGCCGCGATTTCCTTCAACTGACGCAGCAGCGTCTTGTGCTGGCCAAGGGAGCCCCCCGACATGCGCTCATGGGCCAGCAGATACTTGCCGATGGACCAGCCCTTGTGGATCTCGCCCACCGTATTCTCCACCGGGACCCGCACATCGGTATAGAACACCATGTTGGTTTCGTGCAGGCCGTCCATCAGAATGATCGGCCGGATCTCGATGCCCGGGGTCTTCAAATCGACCAGGATGAAACTGATGCCCTCCTGCTTCTTGCCTTCCGAAGAGGTGCGCGCCAACAGAAAACACCAATCCGCCCAATGGGCTTTCGTGGTCCAGGTTTTGGCGCCGTTGATCACCCATTCATCGCCGTCGCGCACAGCGGTGGTACGCAACGAGGCCAGGTCGGAGCCGGCATCTGGTTCCGAATAACCCTGGCACCAGATATGCTCGCCCGACAGCATGGGCGGCAAAAACCGCCTCTTCTGTTCCTCGGTGCCGAAACCGATCAAAACCGGGCCGCACATATTTATGCCGAACACCACCAGACGGGGGGCGCCTGCGAGGCCCAGTTCCTCGTCAAAAATATACTTCTGCGTCAGGCTCCAGCCCGGTCCGCCATGAGCCGCCGGCCAGTTCGGCGCCACCCAGCCTTTTTCATGGAGTATCTTGTGCCAGCCAACCACGTCCTGGCGCTGCATCTCGATGCCGTTTTCGACCTTGTATTTCAGCTCCGCCGGCGTCGCCTCCGCCAGATAGGCGCGCACCTCGGCGCGAAAGGCGGCATCGTCGGCACTGAAGGTCATATCCATAGGGGCACCCGATTTTCATCCAAGACCACCAAGCCTAGAACAGAATGGCCCGGCTGTGGAGGGTGAACAGTTCCAATAAGCCGGGGAGTTGGATAAACTGTTCGCTAGATTCTTGTATGAGGGAGCCGATTATGGCTGACGCCGTCTTGGGCCAATCCGTGCCGCGCCGGGAAGATCGCCGCTTCCTGACGGGGGCGGCAAAATTCACCGCGGATTTCAATGTGGAAGGGCAGTTGCATGGCGCCGTGCTGCGCTCTCCCCATGCGCACGCCGAAATCAGCATGATCGAGACGTCGGCGGCGGCGGCGCTGCCGGGCGTGGTGGGGGTTTATACCGCCGCCGATCTTGCCGCCGATGACATCGGCCCCCTGCCCTGTGCGGCGGCGGCCGTGGTTCAGACTATCGAACCCATCACCGTGCCGCCCCGTCATGCCCTGGCAAGCAGTCGGGTACGCCACGTGGGCGACCCGGTGGCCTTCGTCGTGGCCGAGGACTACAACACCGCCCTGGACGCCCTGGAATTGATCGAGGTTGATTACGCCGAACTGCCCGCCATCGCCGAAGGCCCTGGCGCGCTGGTACCAGGCGCGCCGGAAATTTGGTCCGAAGCCCCCGGCAATCTGGCATTCCGCTTTGAAAAAGGCGACAGCCGGGCGGTCGAAGCGGCAATTGCCAGGGCCGCCCATGTGATTGAACTGGATATCGTCAACAACCGGGTCTCCCCCGCCCCGACCGAACCGCGCGCCGCCATCGGCAGCTATGACAAGGCGACGGACGCCCTGCATCTGTTTGTCACCGGCCAGGGGGTGCATGGCATTCGCGGCCAGTTGGCGCGCGCCATCTTCAAGGTCGGGGAAGAGAAACTCAACGTTTCCGCCCCCGATGTGGGCGGCGGATTTGGCCTGAAAAACTTCGTATATCCCGAATGGGTAATGTTGCTGTGGGCCGCCCGGCGCCTGAACCGGCCGGTCAAATGGGTGGCGAGCCGTAACGAAGAATTCATGAGCAGCATTCAGGGCCGCGATATCCAGACCACGGCGCGCCTGGCGCTGGACCGGGACGGCCGCATCCTGGCGCTACGGGCGGAGATGACCGCCAACATGGGCGCCTATCTGTCATCCTTCGGGCCGGGCATTTCAACAAATTCCGCCGCCACCGCGATCAGCGGCATTTACGCCATTCCCAACATCTTCATGTCGGTCCGGGGCGCCTTCACCAACACGGTTCCCATCGATGCCTACCGGGGCGCCGGCAAGCCGGAGGCGAACTATATCGTTGAACGCCTGATCGAGGCCGCGGCCCGACAGATGGGCCTGGACCCGGTCGCGCTGCGCCTGAAGAATGCTGTTTCCAGCTTTCCCTACACCACCGCCCTGGGTATCGAGATCGATACCGGCGACTTCAAGGGCAACATCGACCAGGCTGTAGTAGTGGCCGACCGCGCCGGCTTTGAAGAGCGGCGCCGGGCGGCGGCGGACAGGGGGCGGCTGCGGGGCCAGGGCTTCGCCTGTTTCCTGGAAACCGCGCGCGGCGCCAATGGGGAAGGGGCGGAGGTCAACTTTTGCGAAGACGGCCGTATTGAGTTGCGCCTGGGTACGGAATCCAACGGCCAGGGTCACGAAACCGCGTTCAGCCAGATCGCCGCCGCCACCTTCGGCCTGCCGCTGGAGACTTTCCGGTATATTCAGGCGGACACGGCGGAAGTGCGCGCCGGCAACGGCCACGGCGGCGCGCGGTCCATGCATATGGGCGGCAGCGCCCTGGTCGCCGCCATGACGGCATCTCTGGCCAAGGCCCGGCCCATAGCGGCGCAAATGCTACAGGCCAACGAGGACGCCTTGGAATTCGGTGGCGGCGCGTTCAAGGTCGCGGACAGCGAACGGTCGGTCTCCCTGCTGGATGTGGCGGCGGCGGCGCGGGACCCGAAATCCACCACCGGCGCGGGCCTGGATAGCTACGAGAGGCGGGAGGATGCGCCATTTACCTTCCCCAGCGGCTGCCATGCGGCCGAAGTTGAGATCGACCGGGAGACCGGTGTCCTACGCCTCGTGCATTACGTGATGGTTGATGATTATGGCCGGCGGATAAATCCGGCCCTGACCATGGGCCAGGTCCATGGCGGCGTCACCCAGGGCATCGGCCAGGCGCTGTGGGAAGCCGTTGTCTATGATCCCGGCACCGCGCAACTGCTGAGCGGCACCCTGATGGATTACACCGTGCCCCGGGCCACGCATTTACCGTCCTTCGAAATCCATTTTCGCCAGACACCAACGGCGGCAAACCCCCTGGGCGTCAAGGGTTCCGGCCAGGCCGGTTGCATGTCCGCCCCGCAGACCATCATGGCGGCCATTCTGGATGCCCTGAAACCCCTGGGCATCACGGACATGGACATGCCCGCCACGCCGGAACGCCTGTGGCGGGCAATCAAGGACGCGTCATAGTTAGATCGGATGAAATTTATGCCGCGTCGGCTTCTTCGCGGCTGGGTTTTGGCGTGCCGAAGAGGAAACCTTGCCCGTAATCGAAGCCATATTCCAGCACTTCGATGACATCCGATTCCTTTTCGATCCGTTCCACCACCAAGGAAATTTCCGACACGGCTGATTTGGCCTTCAAGGTTCGTGGGTGAACCCAATCGGTACCGTCCTCGGGCAGGGTCACCAGCAGGGAGATGGGAATTTTGATGAAGCGGAACTGGGTCTGGGCCAGGGTCTGGAAATCCAGTTCCAGGTCATCGACCTGGTCCATGGAAAAGCGGAAGCCCAATTCGCCCAGCCGGCCCAGTTGCTGCCAAACCGTCTCGGACAGCTCGGCAACGTCCTTTTGCGTAATCTCGAATATCAGGCGCGAGGCGAGCGAGGGGTTGTGCGACATGAAATCGATGAACTGGGCCATGAAATCCGCATCGTTCAGGGTGTGAATGGAGATATTCACAAAGAAATTCACGTGGTTCTGGCGTTTCTCGGTGCGGCGGAGAAGCTGAACACAGCGCATCAAAAGCAGATTGTCGATGGTGCCGATCAGGCCTTGGGCCTTGGCCACGTCCAGATATTGCGCCGGCGTGACAACGCGGCCGTCGGAGGTGCGAATGCGGGAGAAGGCTTCATAATGGCGGGTGCGCCGTTGGGGCAGGCTGACAATGGGCTGCAAATACAGATCGATCCGGTTGGCTTCCAGGGCCTCGCGGATATGGCCCAGTATTTCTTCGTCGTCGACCTTCACTTCGTCCCGCAGCACCAGGGCGTCATCATCATCGGGCCGCTCTTGCGTCACCTCTTGAGGTTGCCCGTCCGCGGCCGGCCGACGCCCCGCGTTCGCCGCTTTCGGCGTTTTAACGCCGCCGAATTGGCCAAGCTGGGTCTGCAGCACCTTCATTTCGCGCACCAGGGCCTGGTTCGTCTCGCCGGCGGCGGTTTCCACCACGTCGCACAGCACGGCCATTTCCTCGCGGGCCCGCACCACATCCGCCAGCAGCCCACGGTTGACGTCCCGCATTTCATCGATTTCGTCAAAGGCCTGGTCCAATTGACCCAGCGTGTCCCGCTGTTCCAGACGGCGTGAGAAGATCTCATGCAACAGGGCCGCGGCCAGAAAACCGGCGCCCGCGATCATGTAACAAACAATCGGATCCAGCTGGGGCAGTGACCGGGGCAGCACAAAGCCCGCCGCGGCGGCGACCACGCCATAGGAAGCAAGAATAAGGAAATGCGTTACAAAAGACATGCGACCTCAAGGTAACTTGGCCGCCATTGTGCCCACAGCCGGTTTCAATATGGTTAACGGCATCTTGCCGCGTTTTCTGAAGTGCTTGCGCTAGCTGGCCCCCAGATTCTTGGATTCGAGATAAATACGGCGCACATCGGGGAAATTCTCCCGTAGTTTGACCTCCAGTTCAGCGGTGGCATCCTCGACCTCCCTTGATGTCAGGCCATCGGCAAAATCCAGATCAGCCGCCAAAAGAATTTCCCGTGGGCCCAGATGCATGGTCCGCACCGCGGCCACGCGTACCACCCGCCGGTCGCCGTTCAGCAGGGCCCGGCAGCCTTCCACGACCTCCGGCTCCGCCGCCTCGCCAATCAACAACGCCTTGCATTCATAGGCCAGGAACATGGCGACCCCGGCCAGGACAAAACCGATAGCGATGGCCGCCGCGCCGTCCAGCCACGGCAGCTGCAATTGCTGGCCCAGGAATATGCCGGCCATGGCGATGGCCAGACCGACAATTGCCGCGCCGTCCTCGAACAAAACCGTGAACAGGACCGGATCCTTGCCCCGGCGCACGGCCTCGATAAAGCCCATTTCGCCTTTTTCCGACAGGAACTGACGCAAGGCAAACAGGCTCGCCCCGCCCTCGAACACCATGGCCAGCCCCAAGACAACATAGGTGACCATGACGTTTTCCACCGGGGTCGGATTGAGAACGCCATGCACGCCTTCATAGACGGAAAATCCGGCGCCCAGGCCAAATATCAGAATGGCGACCACGAAGCTCCAGAAATACAGCTCCTTGCCGTAGCCGAAGGGATGGCGTTCATCGGCCGGCTTGCTGGCGCGATGCATGCCGTACAACAACAACGCCTGATTGCCCGTATCCACCATGGAGTGAATGGCTTCCGACAGCATGGCGGAGGAGCCGGTATACGTCGCCGCCCCGAACTTTGTCACCGCGATGGCCAAATTACCCACCAGGGCGGCATAAACAGCCAATTTTGAAGACCCGCTCGCCATGGCCCCATGCTATACCATTGCCCTGATTTCGGGGAAGCATATGAACGACAGTAAAATAAGTAACTTGCTGAGCGGTCCCGCCGGCGCGCGGGCCACCGTCGAAGGTCTGGGCGCCTCGCTGATCCGGGATGTGGGCAACGCCGGCATGGGTATGGATGACATCGTCGCCCTGTGGTACGGGGAGCCGGATCTGCCGACGCCGGCCTTCATCTGCGATGCCGCTGCCCGATCATTGGCTCAGGGCGATACGTTCTATACGGAGAATTTTGGCATTCCCGAACTGCGGGACACCCTGAGCACTTATATGACCGCGTTGTATGGGCGCACGATCGATGCCGGGCGGATCGCCGTGACCGCGTCAGGCATGAGCGCGACAAATTTGATGCAGCAGGTCCTAACCAACCCGGGCGACAATGTGGTCGTATCCGCGCCGGTGTGGCCCAATCTGATCGAAACCATCCGGGTCATGGGGGGCGAGCCGCGCTTTGCCTGGCTGCAATTCGGCAACCGGGGCTGGAATCTGGATCTGGAGCAAATGTTCGCAATGGTCGATGGGCGGACCCGGGCCATTCTGATCAACTCCCCCTCCAACCCCACCGGCTGGGTCATGAACCACGACGATATGAAGGCAGTGCTGGAATTTGCCCGCGCCAGGGGCATTTGGGTGTTGAGCGACGAGGTCTATGCCCGCATGGTCTATGGCCGCAAGGTGGCGCCGTCGTTTCTTGAAATTGCCGAGCCGGAGGACCGCCTGGTCGTGGTCAACAGCTTCTCCAAATCCTGGTGTATGACCGGCTGGCGCCTGGGCTGGCTGACGGCGCCGCCCGGCCTGATGCCGACGTTGGAAAAAATGATCGAGTTTCATTATTCCTGCCCGGCCCATTTCAGCCAGGTCGCCGGCGTCACCGCCGTGCGCGACGGCGAAAGTTTCGTGACCGAGACCGTGGACCGCTATCGCCAGGCCCGAGACCTGGTGATCGACCGTTTGCAGGCCATGCCAACGGTGCGGGTGCACCGCCCCGAGGGCGCGTTTTATGCCTTTTTTGCTGTCGAGGGCATGGATGATTCCCTGGCCAGATGTAAGGACATCCTGCGTAAAACCCACGTCGGATTGGCGCCCGGCGCGGCCTTTGGCGAAAAGGGCGAGGGTTTCATCCGATTATGTTTTGCATCCACCCTGGACCGGCTGGACGACGCCATGGACCGTCTGGAACCCCTGCTGAGTTGATATCAAGGAGAGAATGGTTATGAAAGTTGTGATCACGGGCGGCGGCGGCTTTATCGGCCGCAAACTGGCCGAGCGGATTTTAGCCCAAGGTTCGTTGACCGGGCCTTCTGGACAACAAGAAGCCGTCACGGAACTGGTTCTGTTCGACGCCGTGGCACCGCCCGACGAGCTGTTGAGCGATGACCGGGTATCGGCCGCCATTGGCGATATCACCGATGGCGATCTTGTCGCCTCCGTCATCGATGCTTCCACCAACAGTGTCTTTCACCTGGCCGCCGTTGTCAGCGCCGGGGCGGAAGCGGATTTCGACTTGGGCTACCGGGTCAATCTGGATGGCACCCGCAACGTGTTGGAGGCAGCCCGCGCCGCCACCGGCACCCCGCGCGTGGTTTTCGCCTCCTCCGCGGCGGCCTATGGCGGCGATGTGCCGGAGACCGTTCTGGATGGCACCCCGATCACGCCGGAAACATCCTACGGCGCACAAAAGGTGATCGGCGAATATCTGATTACGGACTACAGCCGTAAGGGCTTCATCGATGGCCGGGCCATGCGCCTGCCGACCATCGTGGTGCGTCCGGGCAAGCCGAACAAGGCGGCCTCGGGCTTCGCCTCCGGCATAGTCCGGGAGCCTTTGAACGGCGTGGCCATGGCCTGCCCGGTGACGCCCGAAAGCCGCATGGCGATCATGTCGCCGCGCACCGTGGTCGATTGCTTCATTCATATGCACGATCTGGACGCCGAAAAACTTGGCGCCTCCCGGGCCCTGCTGCTGTCGGGCTTCAGCGTTTCCATGGGCGATACGGCGAAGGCGGTGCGGGATATTCCCTCCAACCGCGCCAAGGGCGAGATTACCTTCGATATCGATCCGGCCACCCAGGCCATCGTCGACGGCTGGCCCAAGACGACGCTGTCGGAGAGGGCCGCCGCCCTGGGATTTCCCAGTGACGACAACATCAAGGATGTCATCGCCGCCTATATCGAAGACGAACTGGATTAAGGGGTAACATCATGAGTGGACGTCTAACCGGCAAACGGGCCTTCATCACCGCCGCCGCCCAGGGCATTGGCCGGGCCACGGCGGAAACTTTTCTGCGCGAGGGCGCCCAGGTCATCGCCACGGATATCAACATGGATATCCTGAACGAATTGAATGAACTGAACGGCGATGTCATTACCGAACAATTGGACGCCCGTGACGCGGCCGCCATCAGCGCCGCCGCGGAGCGTCACGGCGCGGTGGATATTCTGTTCAACTGCGCCGGTTTCGTACACAACGGCACCTTGTTGGAATCTTCCGAGGACGAATGGGATTTTGCTTTCGATCTGAACGTGAAATCCATGTACCGGGTGACCCGCGCCTTTCTGCCGGCCATGCTGGATAATGGCGGCGGCAGCATCGTCAACACATCCTCCATCGCCTCCGCCGCCAAGGGCATCGTCAGCCGCTGCATCTACAGCGCCTCGAAAGCCGCCGTGACCGGTCTGACAAAATCCATCGCCGCCGACTATGTGGGACAGGGTATCCGCTGCAACGCCATTGCGCCCGGCACCATCGACACACCGTCCCTGGGCGACCGCATCAATGCGGCGGATGATCCAGCACAACAACGCCGTGATTTCATCGCCCGCCAACCCATGGGCCGCCTGGGCACCGCCCAGGAGGTCGCCAACCTGGTTCTGTTCCTGGCCTCCGACGACAGCGCCTTTTGCACTGGACAGCTCTATACCGTGGACGGTGGCGTCTTGATGTAGTTAGCCGGCCCGGCGCTGGAGGCGGCGGGGCAGGGGCACGCCCGCCAGGTCGAAGGACGTGGTTTTATAAAGGCCGTTGATCCAATTGCCGAACAGCACATTGGCATGGGCCCGCCAGTGATTGACCGGCGCCTGGGTCGGGTCGTCATTGGGAAAATAATGGGCCGGCATTTGAGCATCCATGCCGGTCGCGGCGTCCCGGTGATATTCATCGCCCAGGGTCTGGGTGTCGTATTCCAGGTGGTTGAACATATATATCTGACGATGCGCCTCATCGCGGATCAGGCAAAGTCCGGATTCATCGGATTCAAGTAAAACCGTCAACCCCGGCACGTCCGGCAGGTCCTCCCGGCGCACTTCCGTATGGCGGCTGACCGGTACCACGATTTCGTCGTTGAAACCACGCAGCAGGCCGTCCTGGCCGCCCCGCACGTGATGGGGAAAAACCCCGGACAATTTTTGCGGCAGCTCATACTTCGGCACGCCATGGAAATGTTGCAACGCCGCCTGTCCGGCCCAGCAAATATTGTAGGTTTCCTGAACATTGCTTTGCGACCAGTCAAAGATATTGGTCAATTCTTCCCAATAGGCGACAGCTTCGAACGGCAATGTCTCAATCGGCGCACCGGTGATGATCAGACCGTCGAATTTTTGCCCGCGCACCTCTTCCCACGGACGGTAGAAGGCCAGCATATGTTCGGCGGAGGTGTTTTTCGGCGCGTAGCTGGATGTGGTGACCAAGGTCAACTCTATCTGTAGTGGCGTGGCGCCTAGCAGCCGGGCGATCTGGGTCTCCGTCTTGATCTTCTCCGGCATCAGATTCAACAGCGCGATTTCAAGCGGGCGCACGTCCTGACGCACGGCCACATGCTCGGCGATCAGCAGAACCCCTTCGCCTTCCAATGTCTCCTTAGCCGGCAAATTATCCGGTATCTTGATCGGCATATTTCGTTATCTTTCTACGGCCCACTATGGCCATGTGGGCCCAGAAATGGTGCATAGCACATCATCTACCGCCAAGACATAGGCGTGACGCGGCGGAAATCCAGAGCAATTCCGATCTAATGTGGATCGCGAAGCGATTCTAAGTGATTGGAAAAATTGCTCTAATCTTTAGAATCGGAGCATTTCCCGCTCGGAAATGTTCTAGCTATCCTTGCCGGGATTGATCAGGAATTTCTCACCCGTGGCCTGTTTTCCGTAGACGGCGATGGCCTCCGGCGTCAGCATTTCCGCAAGCGAGACCTCATTGGTGTAGCTGGAGGCAAAGGTCGTCTTGATTTCCGCCGCCACCCGTTGGCGCAGGCGGTTGATCACTTCACCGCCCGCCTTTTGCAGAAATGGCGTCAACAACCAGCCGCCCAGGCCCCAAATCATGCCGAAGGCGCGGTTGAATTCCGTCGGACCCCGGTCAAGTCCGCCGTAGATATAAACCTGCTTGTAGGTGGTGGAGCCGTAGCGGCTGTATTCCGTGGCCGTGCGGTTCGCCGCCGCTTCCATGGCGGTCAGGATCTGCCCGGCCAGCCGGCCGCCGCCGATGGCGTCAAAGGCGATGGTCGCGCCCGTGGCGACCAGGGCCTCGGTCAACTCGTCCATGAAATCGGCCGAAGATGTATCACAGACATATTTCGCGCCCATGCCCTTCAACAAGTCCGCCTGCGCCGGCTTGCGCACGATATTGACCAGATCGACACCATCGGCGATGCACAGCTTGTTCAGCATCTGCCCCAGGTTCGAGGCCGCCGCCGTATGCACCAGCGCGGTGTGGTCTTCCATGCGCATGGTTTCCACCATGCCCTGGGCTGTCATGGGATTAACGAACCAGGAGGCCGCCTCGCCGGGTGTTACGCCTTCGGGCATCTCAAGGCATTGATCAACCCGAACCGCGCGATACTGCGAATACATGGCGCCGCCGATGATGGAGACGGTTTTGCCCATTAAAGCCTGTGCCAGGTCCGAGTTTCCGGCCTTGACCACCACGCCCGCGGCCTCGTTCCCCACGGGCAGGGATTGATCCAGACGTCCGGCCATGGACTTCATCAGGCCGGCTGGCACGTCCGCCGTCACGACGGGGCTGTCCGCCGCGCCGGAGAACTTGGCCGTGGTCATATCGGCGGCGCCGAACAACAGGCCCAGGTCGGATGGATTGACCGGCGTGGCTTCGATGCGGACAACAACCTGATTATCCTTGGGCTCGGGGATCGGAACCTCCGCCAGCATAATCTCGAGTGTGCCGTCTGATTTGATGGTAGAGCGAAGTTCGAGTGCCATTTGCAAGGGCTCCTGTTACAGGGGTTATGAGACAAAGAATAATAATTCGTCTAAGAGGATAGGGTTTCCAAAATCGCGCCATCGGGCGCGAATGCGGTCGCTTGCAGGGGACCGTCAAAATCGCTGGCCGCATCGATGGTGATGCTGTTGGATCCGGATTTTACGCCTTCATGGTTCGCATCGAAGCCACGGATCACATAGGTAAAATTCTCGAACGGCCCGGACATGGCCTCGAAACCGGCGGCATTCCACCAAAACGCATCGTTCTGTTTTTCCAACGGCTTGTTCGGATCAATTCCGGCGTTAACGAACAGCAACTGGCCGTCCGACGTCGGCGCGGCGGAGGCCAGGCTGTGGAGAAATTCATAATGGCCGGGATGATCTTGAAACGCCTCCCGCAACTCCGTGGTCCAGCGGGTGGTGACAACCACGCCGGCGCGAAATTTCGCCGGCGCCTCGTCCGGATCGCCGCCATAAGCGCGCAAGGTGGCTTCCACGCCATGGGCCATCATCCATTTGTAGGTCTCGACGGGCCGCATGGCCCATTGGATCTCCAACAGCTTGACCCACATTTCCTCCTGCGCGCCGCGCAGATGGGCGACCTGAATACCCGGCAGATCGGCGCGAAAGCGCAGCAATTCATCCACGGTTTCCGCCACGGCCGCGCCATGCCCCATATAATTGCCTAGATAGACCAGGCCATCGCCGGGTTCCAGCCTCTCCCGCAGCCCGGCATGCAGGGCGCATAACGCTTCCACCTGACCCAGCACGGCCGGGACGGCCCAAATTCGTTGCGTGGCATTCAAGGTAATCAGCATTGCGGGCTGGGTTCCGTATAATGAATGACTACCTTATAAGGCCTGGGCGCCAGATATCCAGCCCATGCATGGGCGCAATGGTATAAAATCGTCACAAATTTGGCAGGACATTTGGGGGGAGGAGAGGACATGACGGATTTGCAAATCGGCGTCGTCGGCTGCGCCGGCCGCATGGGCATCAATTTATTGCGGCAGATCGATGCCACGGCGGGCTGCGCCATCTCGGGCGGCAGCGAGCAGCCCGGCCACGAATTGATCGGTCAGGATTTGGGCGCCTTGGCCGGCCTCGGCGAACTGGGCTTGAATGTGGCAGCGGAACCCCGCGCCGTGTTCGAACGGGCCGATGTGGTGCTGGATTTCACCGTCCCCGTTGCCACCGTGGCCCATGCCGGACTTGCAGCCGAGATGGGAACCAAGCTGGTCATCGGCACCACGGGCACAACGGCGGAGGACGATGCCGCCATCGCCAAGGCGGCACAAAGCGTCGCCATCATGCGGGAAGGCAATATGAGCCTGGGCGTGAATGTCCTCGCCGTGTTGACCGAGCGCATGGCCAGCTACCTGGACGATGATTTCGATATCGAAATTGTCGAAATGCATCACCGCTATAAAGTCGACGCACCTTCGGGCACGGCGCTGCTGTTGGGGCGCGCGGCCGCCGCCGGCCGTCAGGTTGACCACGACAGTGTTTTGCAGGGCGGGCGCCATGGCATCACGGGAGAGCGGCGCCGGGGCGATATCGGCTATGCCTCGCTGCGCGGCGGCAACGTGGCGGGCGAGCACACGGTTATTTTCGCCGCCGATGATGAACGTGTCGAGCTGACCCATAAGGCGACGGACCGGGCCATCTTCGCCCGCGGCGCCCTACGGGCGGCACGCTGGCTGGCGGACAAGGAGGCCGGTCTGTACGGCATGGCCGATGTCTTGGGGCTGTAATTAATGAGGCCCCAGGCGGCGCAGGGCGGAACTCAATGCATCGGCGAAGGTTTGCCGCTCCTCGGGCGCAAGGAACCGGCCGAGGCGCACCGCGCGCCCATGCGAGGTAACCACGACACTGCCATGACTGCCCACATCCTCGGTTTCCTCCACCTCCAGCCTGACGCGGGCCCAATAGGGCTGAAACGACCAGCGCCAGCGCCGGCCGCCGGGATGGATGCGATGGACAGCCAGTTCCTGTTCCGACAATTGCACCGTTTCACGCAGCCCGCCCGCGCGGTAGTTGAGGCGGAAGGCCAGATAAATCGCGGCCACGTCCAGGCCCAGGAACCCCAATACAGGCCAGGCGCCTTGCAGAAAAAAGCCCCCGCCAATGGCCAGGGAGATCAGGCAAATCGCCGCCATCAGAATGCGGAAGCCTTTCGGGCTCAGACTCCGGTTCGGCCGCAGTTCGGCGTCGAACAGCAGGTCTTGTCCGTCAGCTATCCGTTCCGTCCCCATGAAGGGCAGTCTAGCCCATGAAAAAGGCCGAAATCGAGAGCTTCTTCGCCCGCCTTCAGGCCGCCGATCCCGAACCCAAGGGCGAATTGAATTATGCCAACAACTATACCCTGCTGGTCGCCGTGGTGCTGTCGGCACAGGCCACGGACGTCGGCGTGAACAAGGCCACCAAGGCGCTGTTCGAAGCGGTCGATAATCCAGCCGCGATGGTAAAGCTGGGGGAGGCCAAATTGAAACAACACATCCGCACCATCGGGCTGTTCAATACCAAGGCCAAGAACGTCATGGCCTTGAGCCGGCAGCTGTTGTCGGAGTTCGACGGCCAGGTACCCGAAACCCGCGAGGAACTGGAAACCCTGCCCGGCGTGGGCCGCAAGACCGCCAACGTGGTCTGTAACAACGCCTTTGGTCAACCCACCATCGCCGTGGATACGCACCTCTTCCGCCTGGGCAACCGCACCGGTCTAGCGCCCGGCAAGACGCCGCTGGAAGTCGAACGCAAGTTGGAAAAGCGGGTACCGAAAACCTATCTGCAACATGCCCACCACTGGCTGATCCTGCATGGCCGCTATGTCTGCAAGGCCCGCAAGCCCAACTGCCCCGCCTGCATCGTCAACGACGTATGCGGATTCAAAGGTAAGACAACAGTCTAACGGCGACATTTGGGTGTAGGGGATGCGGCGCGACACACAGCTTCATCAAAGCCGTTGCCGGACGCTTTGACCACGCGGCTCTGGATTGCCGGGTCGAGCCCGGCAATGACGGAGGGGGCGTTTTTTTGCCTGAAATCAGCAAAATTGTCATGCCCGGACATGATCCGGGCATCCAGAGCCACGAGCCAAATCGGCGCAATTTTGACCAACCGTTCAAGCCACGACGGCGACCCAACATTAAACCGGACGGCGGTGGTACAGCGGTGACTTTAACCGCCGGTGAAATCCGGTTTCCGCTTGTTGGTGAAGGCGGTCACGGCCTCTTGGTGGTCCGACGAGAGATTGGATTGGGTCTCGACACTGAGGCTAAGATCCATCATGGAATGGGCCAACTGGCGCAGGGGGATGTTGACCACCTGCTTGGTCCAGCGGATGGATTTCGAGGCCCCCGCCGCCAGCCGCTTCGCCAGGCCATAGACTTTGTCGTCCAGTTCGTCGGCCGGCACACAATGGTTGATCAGGCCGATGCGTTCGGCCTCCGCCGCGGTCATCAGATCACCGGTGAAGAGGTATTCCTTGGCCCGGGCGAAGCCGATCAGTTGCGGCCAGATCACCGCGCCGCCGTCGCCGGCGACCAGGCCCGCATTGACGTGGGGGTCACCGATCTTGGCGCCTTCCGCGGCGATGATTATGTCGCAGAACAGGGCAACGGTGGCGCCCAGACCGACCGCATGGCCATTGACCCGGGCAATGATCGGCTTGTCGCATTCCAGCATGCGGAAGATGATGCGCTTGGACTCGGGCATGCCCTGATCCCACAAATTGGGATCGTCGATCTTGGTCTGCATGGCGACCACGTTGCCGCCGGCGGAAAAGGCCCGCCCGGCACCGGTCAGGACGACAACGTCGACCTCCGGGTCATCGTGAATATCCGTCCAGATACGGGAGAGGCCATTGTGCATGTGAGCGGTGAAGGCATTCAGGTTCTCGGGCGCATTGAGAGTGATGGTCAGGATACCGTTGTCTTTTTCGATCAGCAGATCCTGGTAAACGCTGTAGTCGATCATGTCGTCCTCCTGTTTTGTTATTCCGCGGCCTCTTGTACCTCCGGCCGCCAACGCAAGACCGGCTTGCGCGCGGCCTGGGTTTCATCCAGCCGGCGGTAGGGAGCCAAATACGGCGCGCCGGCGAAGAATTCATGGTCGCCCGCCACGGCGCGATTGCCCAAGTGACGCATGGAGGCGATGAACTGATCCAGGCTGTCCTTGGATTCCGATTCCGTTGGTTCGATCAGCATGGCGCCCGAGACCACGAGGGGGAAGTACATGGTCATGGGATGAAAGCCCTCATCGATCATGGCCTTGGCGAAATCCAGGGTCGAGACGCCGGTATCCTTGAGGAAATGATCGTCAAACAAAACTTCATGCATGCAAGGCCCGGCAAACGAAAGCGAAAACAGATCCCGCAACCCGGCCAGAATATAATTGGCGTTCAACACCGCGTCTTCGGAAGCCTGGCGAAGGCCGTCGGCGCCGTGGCTCAAAATAAACGCCAGAGCCCGGACGAACATACCCATTTGCCCATGAAAGCCCTTCAGGCGGCCAAAGCTTCCGGCGGTTCCCAGCGCCGTGGATTTCTGCTCCACCAGTTCAAGGCCACCAGCGCCGCGCACCACCTTTGGCAACGGCGCAAAGGGGGCCAGGGCATCGGCCAAGACCACGGGGCCGCTGCCCGGACCGCCGCCGCCATGGGGCGTCGAGAATGTCTTGTGCAGGTTCAAATGCATGCAATCGATGCCCAGATCGCCAGGCCGGACCTTGCCCATAATGGCGTTGAAATTCGCCCCATCGCAATAGAAGAAGGCGCCCGCGCCATGCACCGCCGCGGCAATCTCGACGATTTCATTTTCGAACAGGCCGCAGGTATTGGGGTTGGTCAGCATGATGGCCGCCACGTGGGGCCCCAGTTTCTCCCGCAGGGCCTGCAGATCGACCCGGCCGCCTTCATTGGCCGGAATCTCCTCCACGCGATAACCGCAGATGGCGGCGGTGGCGGGGTTGGTGCCATGCGCCGAGGTCGGGACCAGGACGACCTCGCGCGGGTCGCCCCTGGCTTGCAAGGCGGCGCGGATGCACATCAAACCACACAATTCGCCATGGGCGCCGGCCGCCGGCGACATGGCAATGGCCGACATGCCGGTCAGCTTGAGCAGCCAATCCGACAGCGTATCGATCACCTCCAACGCGCCCTGTACGGTTGCCGCCGGCTGCAGGGGATGCAGATCGGCGAAGCCCGGCAGCCGCGCCAGTTTTTCGTTCAGGCGCGGATTATGTTTCATGGTGCAGGAGCCCAAGGGATACAGCCCCGCATCGATGGCGAAATTATTGCGCGAAAGACGCACGAAATGGCGCACCACCTGGGGTTCGGACAATCCGGGCAGTCCAATGGGCGCAAGGCGCTCCAATCCGCCCAGTCGATTGGGCACATCCGGGGCCTCCGGCAGGTCAACGCCGCAGCGGCCGGGCGCGTCCAACTCAAAAATCAACGGCTCGGCCAGATCCAGGCCGCGATGGCCGCTGCTGGTCCCATAGGCGTTTGGGTCGGTCATCAAAGCACCTCCCCCAAGGCATCGATCAAGGCGGCGGCATCGCCATCCGTGTTGGTCTCCGTCACCGCGACCAGCAATAGATCCGCCAGGGCCGGATCATCGGGGTACAAGCGGCTGACCGGCACCCCGGCAAGCACGCCGCGGCCGGCCAGTTCCTCGACCACCGCCGCCGCCGGCCGTGACAGCCGCAGCGTGAACTCATTGAAAAAACTGTCGTTCAGCACCTCGACGCCATCCACCTGGCCCAGCGCTTCCGCCAGTTGCACCGCCCGGCCATGGTTGATTTGGGCCAGTTGCCGAAATCCGGTCTCTCCCAGCAGAGACAGATGAACGCAAAAGGCCAGGCAGCACAGACCGGAATTTGTGCAGATGTTGGAGGTCGCCTTTTCACGGCGAATGTGCTGTTCCCGCGTGGACAGGGTGAGGACATAGCCGCGCCGGCCGGTCTCGTCCACGGTCTCGCCGCAGAGGCGGCCCGGCATCTGGCGCACATATTTTTGCCGGGTCGCGAACAGGCCCAGATAAGGTCCGCCGAAGTTCAAGGCATTGCCGATGGACTGCCCCTCGCCCACCACGATATCGGCGCCCATTTCTCCCGGCGAGGTCACCGCGCCCAGGGACACCGCCTCCGTCACCACGGCGATGAGCAGCGCCCCCTTGGCGTGTGCCGCCTCGGATAATGCCCCAAGGTCATGCAAACGGCCGAACAAATCCGGCGTCTGGACCACGACGCAGGCCGTGTCTTCGCCGATCAATGCGGCAAGATCTTCAATGCCCTCCGGGTCAGCCGGGCGGGCATCAATCCGGAAATCAATGAACTGCGTGACTGTTTCCGCCGCGTCACGGTAATGAGGGTGCAGTCCGCCGCATAGTATGGCCTTGTTTCGCTTGGTCACCCGGCGCGCCATCAGGACTGCTTCGGCGCAGGAGGATGCACCGTCATACATGGAGGCATTGGCCACATCCATGCCGGTCAGCATCGCCACCTGGGTCTGAAATTCGAACAGATAATGCAGGGTGCCTTGGCTGACCTCCGGCTGATAGGGCGTGTAAGCGGTCAGAAACTCGGAGCGCTGGATCAAATGGTCCACGGCCGCCGGGATATGGTGGCGGTAGGCCCCCGCGCCCAGAAAGGATGCCGCCGCGCCGGCGGGCAGATTTCGCCCCGCCATTGCCGCCAGGCTTTGTTCAACCGCCATTTCACCCGCATGGCTGGGGAGACCCAGGGCCGCCGGCAACAAGGCCCGGTCCGGCACATCGACGAACAAATCGTCAATGTCCCGCACGCCAATGGCGGCCAGCATGGCCTGACGGTCGGCGGGGGTATGGGGCAGATAACGCATTAAC
>JAPYPT010000047.1 GCA_029937535.1 Alphaproteobacteria bacterium | reverse complement strand
TTGAATGCAAAAGTCCGAGATGCAAGGCTGCAACAACAGAGTTGATGACCTGGAGTGGTCCGAGTAAAGTGTTTTCAGCAGCCTGCTAGCGCATGTCGCGTTCAATTGAACGCGAGGCCATGCGCTAAAACCTTTAAGATCGAGCAACTTATCCACATTCAATTGAATCCAATTGAATGCGGGTTGCTCTAATGCAAGTCAGCCCAGACCTTGCGCTTCACGGCATACAGAAGCCCGGTCAGGATGATCAAAAACAGGATTACCTTGACGCCCATGCGCTTGCGCACTTCCAGGGTCGGCTCGGCCGCCCAGGCCAGGAAGGTCACCACGTCCTTGGCGATCTGTTCCCTCGAGTTTTTGGTGCCGTCGATATAATCCACCGCCTCGTCATCGATCGGCGGCGCCATGGCAATACTATGGCCAGGGTAATAGGGGTTATAGTTCATCCCCTCGGCCACCGTGACGCCGCTGGGTGCATCCGCATAACCGGTTAACAGGGAGTAGATATAGTTCTCTCCACCCTTCCGCGCCTTGACGATTAGCGACAGATCGGGCGGAAAGGCGCCGCCGTTCGAGGCCCGGGCCGCCTTTTCATTTTCGAAAGGCGAAGGCAAATAATCGAACAGCTTGCCTGTGCGTTCGAACATTTCGCCCTCGTCGTTCGGTCCGTCCATAACGGTGTATTCCGCCGCTATAGCCTTGGCCTGAGCTTCGTTCAGGCCGATTTCCAGCAGATTGCGGAAGGCGATGTATTTCAGGCCGTGACAGCCGCTGCAAACTTCGCGGTAGACCTGCAGGCCGCGCTGCACGGAGGCCCGGTCAAAGGTGCCGAAGGCGCCGCCATGCTGCCAGGCGATTTCCTTGGGCTGTTCCACGTCGCCGGCGGCAAAGGCACTGGGCGAGAACAGGAGGACGGCGAAAGCTGCAATTTTCACAATCTTATGCATTATCCACGGTCCTCCGCCTTGGCCGCCGCGCCTTCAATCGCGCCGCCCCCACCACCGCCTGAATCGTCCAAAACAGCGGCGGAAATGGATTCGGGTAATTTCCTGGGGCGTTCAAACCAACCGATGAACGGCAGGACCAGGAAGAACAGGAAGTACAGCGCCGTGCCCAGGCGGCTGAAGATAACGAAAATCCCCTCCGCCGGCTTGGCGCCAAGATAGCCGAGACCCATGCAAACGATAAAGAAGGCCCAGAACAGCATTTTGTAAACAGGACGGAAGCGGGCCGAACGTACCTTGGAGGTATCCAGCCATGGCAGCACGAACAGTATGAGCAGCGAGGCGAACATGGCGATGACGCCGCCCAGCTTGTCCGGGATGGCGCGCAGAATGGCGTAGAACGGCAGGAAATACCATTCCGGCACGATATGCGTCGGCGTTACCAGGGGATTGGCCGGGATGTAATTGTCCGGCTCGCCCAGCAGATTGGGCGCGAAGAACAGCAGCCAAGCGAAGATGATGGCAAAGATCCCCATGCCGTACAGATCCTTCACCGTGTAGTAGGGGTGGAACGGGATCGTATCCTGCGGTCCCTTGATATCGATGCCCAGGGGATTGTTTGATTTGTGCACATGCAGGGCCCAGAGATGCAGGAAAACCACCGCGAAAATTGCGAAGGGCAGCAGGTAGTGCAAACTGTAGAAGCGGTTCAGGGTCGGCTGCGCGACCGAATAGCCGCCCCACAGCCATGAGACAATGACATCGCCCACCAGGGGAACGGCGGAGAACAGATTGGTGATCACCGTGGCGCCCCAAAAGCTCATCTGGCCCCAGGGCAGCACATAGCCCATGAAGGCCGTCGCCATCATCAGAATGAAAATGATGATGCCCAGCCACCACAGCAGTTCCCGTGGCGACTTGTACGAGCCGTAATACATGCCGCGGAATATATGGATATAAACCACGATAAAGAACATTGAGCCGCCGTTGGCGTGCATATAGCGCATCAACCAGCCGTAGTTCACGTCGCGCATAATATGTTCGGTACTGGCAAAGGCCATATCCGCATGCGGCGTATAATGCATGGCAAGGATAATACCGGTGATGATTTGCACCATCAGCATGACCCCGGCCAGCGAGCCCATGTTCCACCAATAGTTCAGATTCTTCGGTGTCGGATAGACCACGAGGGAATCGTTGATGAAACCGAAGATCGGCAGCCGATACTCAATCCATTTGATGACGGCGTTATTGGATTCAAAACTTGAATGACCTGACATGGCTGCCCCCTAGCCGATCTTAATGTTGTTGTCGTCCAGGTAGACATAGTCCGGCACCGGCAAATTCAGCGGCGCCGGTCCCTTGCGGATGCGTCCCGAGGTATCATAGTGGGAACCATGGCAGGGACAGAACCAGCCGTTGTATTCCCCCTGCTGACCCAAGGGCACACAGCCCAGATGGGTGCAAACACCGACCAGGATCAGCCATTCCGGCTTCTGGGCCCGGGCCTCATCGCCCTCGGGGTCCGGTAATTCGTCCATGGAGACGGCTTTGGCCGCGGCTATTTCCGCCGCCGTGCGGTGGCGGATAAAGACCGGCTTGCCGCGCCAGCTCACGGTGATCGATTGCCCTTCGGCAATGCCGGACAAATCAACCTCGATCGAGGACAACGCCAAAACGTCCTGAGAGGGATTCATTTGATCGATCATCGGCCAGACCGCGCCCGCGACGCCAACCGCGCCCAGACCGCCCGCCGCGACATAAAGGAAATCCCGGCGGCTAGGGTCGTGTCCGTCCCCGCCTTTGCTATCCGCCATGGTTTGATCACCCATCTTTTGATTCTATCGGAAATTTGATAGCCACCTATTTGTCATGTCATCACCAGTTTGTCCAGCCATGGCGGGTACTTATGCGCGGGGCGGACGGGCGCCCGCGGGCCCTTTCCGCCAAGGTCTGGCCAGATCGACGGGAATCGGCGATGCTGGCCCATGCGTCTAGCCCTCTATCAACCGGATATCCCGCAAAATACCGGCACCCTGATCCGTCTGTGCGCCTGCCTGTCCGTGCCCTTGGATATCATCGAACCCTGCGGCTTTACCTTCACCGACAAACAACTGCGCCGGGCGGCGATGGATTATGCCGAAGGCGCCGACCTGGCCCGGCATGATTCGTGGACCCATTTTCTACCCACCGTCGCGGGCCGGCTGATCCTGGCGACCACGAAGAGTACCCGGCCCTATGCGAAATTCGCCTTTCGGGAGAATGACATTATTCTGCTGGGGCAGGAACAATCCGGCGTGCCCGAGGAGGTCCATGGGCGCGCCGATGCCCGCGTGTATATCCCCATGCAAAAGTCCGCGCGGTCATTGAATATCGCGGTCGCCGGAGCGATGATACTGGGCGAGGCCTTGCGCCAGACGAATGGCTTTGATAGCGCGAATTTCAATTAACAGGAATCGCTTGCACAAGCCAAATGATTGGTTCAATTGCTCTTCTCTTGGAGGTCCGGGCATGTTTAAAAAGAACGTACGCTTCGGCCGTAATCGAATAGACGATGTCTTATGGACGTTATTGTGAAAGGTTTGCCCATGCCCCGTGCTCTGTTGCGCCTGTGCGCATTGCTTCTGTTTTGGCCCGGCGCCGCCCTGGCCGCGGATCTGGGCATCGCCGCGTTCGAGGGGGTGTGGCAGGGCAACGCCGTTTCAGAAAGCGCCATCAGCGCGAATTTCCAGCTTACCAGCCGCGATATTGATGTCACCGTGCGCGCGGATGGGCAGGGCGGCTTCAACATTGTCTGGAACACGGTGCAACGGCAAAAGGGCGACCCCAACAATCCCCGCTCAAAATTGAAAAGCACGACGATGCAATTCGCCCAACAGCGTAGCGGCGTATGGCGCGGCACCAGCAATGCCGACCCCCTGACCGCCAACACCCCTTATGCCTGGGCCTATCTCAAGGAACGTACCTTGCAGATCGTGACCCTGCAGATCTACGCCGATGGCCGCCATGAGACCCAGATCTACAAACGCACCCTGTCGGGCACCGGCATGGTTCTCGATTTCATCCGCACGGTGAATGGCGAACAGGTGCGTCAGGCCAGCGGCCGGTTGATCAAGGTGGCGAAATAGTGGCCGCAAAAGGGGGAGCGGAAACGGCGGGCGGAGAGATCGATACGGTGATCTTCGATCTGGGCGGCGTCTTGATCGATTGGAGCCCCTATCATTTGTACCGCAAGCTTTTCGACAGCGACGCGGAAATTGCCCGGTTTTTGGAAGAGATCGATTTGTTCAACTGGCTGCGCGGCGTGGACGCCGACCAGGGTTTCCGGCGCGGTGTCGAGGAACTGTCGGCCCGCCTGCCCCAGCATGCCGCGCTGATAGAGGCCTATTGGCACCGCTGGGCCGAGACCTTGAATGGCAGCCTGGATGACAGTTTGGCCATCGTCTCCGAACTGAAGGCCCAGGATATACCCTTGTACGTGATCTCTAATTGGGCCTCGGAAACCTGGCACCATGCCACCGATCGTTTTGAGTTTCTGGATTGGTTTGACAGCGTCGTGGTATCGGGCCTGGAGGGCGTGGCGAAGCCCGACCCCGAAATCTTCAATTTGGCCTGCCGGCGCTATGCCTTGGCGCCGGAACAATGCGTCTTCATTGATGACATGGCCATAAATGTGGAAAGCGCCCGGCACCTGGGCTTTCACGGAATTCAATTCGCGGATGCACCCGCATTGCGAAACCATTTGGCTGGCTTGGGACTTCTGACATGAAACCAAAGATTATTTTATTGATGGGCGACCGAAACGGCATTGGCCCCGAGATTGCGGTCAAACTTTTGGCCGACCCCGAAAGTCACGATCTGGCGGCACTTGAATTGCTGGGCGACCCGAAAGTTCTGGCCGCGGGGCGGGGGGCCTCCGCGCAGCCCCTCACCGCCTTCACGCCGGAGCCCGACGCGCCGATGGAGCCGGGCCGGGCCACCGCCGCCGCCGGGCGGGAAGTCCTGGCGTCTCTTGCGGAGGCGGCCAGACGTGTAGCTGCCGGACAGGCCCAGGGCATGATCTTCGCGCCCCTGAATAAGGAAGCCATGCATCTTGACGGCCTGAAGCAGGAGGATGAAATGAGGTTTCTGGCCCAGGAGCTGGCCTATGGCGGCGAATTTGGCGAATTGAACGTGTTGGACGATTTATGGACCACGCGGGTCACTTCCCATGTGCCGCTGTCCCAGGTGGCGGGCCAGATCAGCGGCGACAGCGTTGGAAAGTCCATCCGCTTTGCCCACGATACCCTGATCAACGCCGGCTATGCCGTGCCGCGCATTGCCGTGGCGGCGCTGAACCCCCATGCGGGCGACGGTGGTAATTTCGGGCGCGAGGAAATCGAGGTCATTGAACCGGCTGTCCGTGCGGCGCGGGAGACGGGCATCGCGGCCGAGGGGCCGTTTCCCTCCGACACCGTCTTTGTCCGCGCTCAGCGCGGAGACTTCGACTGTGTGGTCACCATGTATCATGATCAGGGTCAGATCGCCATGAAGCTGCTTGGATTTGGCCGCGGCGTCACGGTGCTCGGCGGCTTGCCCATTCCCGTTGCGACCTGCGGCCACGGCACCGCCTATGACATCGTCGGCACCGATCAGGCGACCCCGGAAGCCTTGAAAAACGCCCTGCGGCTGTGCGTGGATATGGCCCAAGGCGCGACAACGAAGGGCGCGGCGGCATGAGCGGCGATAAACCCACCATCGGCTTCATCGGTCTTGGCCTCATGGGCCAGGCCTTCACCCGGCGGCTGTGCACCGTCGGTTATCCCGTGATCGGCTATGATCTGGCGGCGGCAAAGATCGAACAGGCCGCGGGCCACGGTGTTGTCGCGGCCGGCTCCCCAGCCGAGCTGACCAGGCGGGCGGATTTTGTCTTGCTCTGCGTGACCTCGACGGATGCCGTACAGGCGGCGGTGTTCGGACCCGATGGCATCGCCGAGGCGGCTGGTGCGGACAAGCTGCTGGTGGATCATTCGACCTCCATCGTGCAGGCGACCAAGGACATGGCGGCGGAATTGGCCGAGAAGACGGGCATGGGCTGGGTCGATGCGCCGGTATCCGGCGGCCCGCCGGCGGCGGCCAGCGGCAGTCTGGCCATCATGGCGGGCGGCAGCGACGGCGACATCTCCCGCGCCGCGCCCCTCATGGCGGATCTGGCGGCGCAGTTCACGCATATGGGCCCCATCGGCGCCGGCCAGGTCACCAAAATGATCAACCAGGTCCTGGTGTTGAACAACTACGCCGTCATGGCCGAGGCCCTGGCCCTGGCGGAAGCCGGCGGCATCGATGCGGCAAAAATCCCCGAGGCCTTGGGTGCGGGTCATGCGGGCAGCAATATGCTGGCATCCATGTATCCGCGCATGGTGGCACGTGATTTCGCCCCCGCCGGTTTCGCCCGTCAGGTGCTGAAGGATCTGGACATGGTCCACGATCTGGCCAAGGCGCTGTCCGTGCCCACGCCCATGTCCAGCCAGACTGCGAACCTGTACCGCATCCTCAACTCCAAGGGTCATGGGGAACTGGACGGCATCGCGGTGCTGAAGCTGTTTGATCAAAACGACGGTGTCTGAGATTGGGCGGGCAGTCTGGTCCGAGACAATATGTCGCGCGCCTACCGAATACAGCGGAATTAGGGTGGTTGTCGCCGATTCCCGGCCTTGGAATCCGGCGGATATTCTGGAATTGAGTTGACACGCTTTCAAAGTGCAATTATGTGAGAATAATCGAATGTGATAATCATTCTCAATTGCAGATCAAACGTATATCGCGAAATGTCTCGGGAGTAAATGAACGTGAAGTGTAAACGTAAACCAGTACGCGCCATCCTTTATTCGGCCTTGCTTGCCACGGGATTGGTCCTCCCCGCCGCCGTCGCCACTGCAACCGCGGCCCAGGCGGAAGAGGTAAACCTCTATTCATCCCGCCAGCCGTTCCTGATGAAACCGTTACTGGACGCCTTCACCATGGAAACCGGTATCAAGGTCAATATGGTGTACCTGAAAAAGGGCATGCTGGAGCGGCTTAAATCCGAAGGCAGGAATAGTCCCGCCGACCTTATCCTGGCCACGGACATCGGCAATCTGCACAATCATGACAAGGCCGGACTGCTGCAACCCATCACTTCGACAATATTGTCGGCGAATATTCCGCCGCAGTATCGCCATCCGGACGGCAACTGGTTTGGTCTGACCGCCCGCGCCCGGGTCATTTATGCCTCCAAGACGCGGGTCAAACCGGGCGAGGTGACCACCTACGAGGACCTGGCCGACCCCAAAATGAAGGGCCGGGTTTGTATCCGTTCCGGCAAGCATGTCTATAACATCTCGCTCCTGGCCTCGATCGTGGTGGCAAGGGGCGTCGAGGGCGCGGCCGCCTGGGCCAGGGGCCTAAAGGCAAATTTGGCCCGCAAACCGCAAGGTAATGACCGGGCCCAGGTCAAGGCCGTCTATGGGGGCGAGTGTGACGTGGCGGTGGGCAACACCTATTACATGGGCAAGATGGCGACCAACGAGAAGGACCCGGTGCAAAAGCTATGGGCCCAGTCGGTCAATATTATTTTCCCCAACCAGAATGGCCGCGGCACGCATGTGAATATCTCCGGCGCCGCCGTGACGGCGGCTGCCAAGAACAAGGCCAACGCCGTAAAACTGATTGAATTTCTGAGCGGCGATGGGGCGCAGAAAATTTATGCCGAGGCCAACTTTGAATATCCGGTCAAGGCGGGCGTCGCCCTGCACCCCATGGTCGCATCCTGGGGCACGTTCAAGGCGGACAAGGCCTTTCTGTCCAGGATCGCGAACCAGCGCGTCGTGGCCAGCAAGCTGGTGGATCAAGTCTCCTTTAACAACTAGGCGAACCGGCCCATAATAGAGGCATAATTCGTATAGGCGGAGGCCGGTGGGCACTAGAGCAGTTCAGGCTTAATGTGAATCACGAAGTGATTCTAAGTGATTGGAAAAAATGCTCTATTCTTAAGAATCGGGATTCTTAAGATTCGGAGCATTTCCAATTCGGAAATGCTCTAGGGGCCGACCGGCCTTTCCCTATGCCGGGATGTCCAATCCTGGCGGAAACTGACGGCGGAAACCAGAGCAAGGCGCGGCAAGAATAGTGACACCAGGATCGGCAATAGCAGTCCCAGTCCGGCCATGGTGGCGGCCGTGGGGGCGAATCGACATGTGGGCGGCCGGCACCCTGGCCTTTACCGCTCTCGCCGCCGTGCCGGTTCTGGCGGTGATCTATCTGGCTTTTACGCCCGGCGAAAACATCTGGCCCCATCTGGTGTCCACGGTTCTGGGCGGCTATGTCACGACGACCCTTATCCTGATGCTGGGCGTCGGCGCCGGCACCTTGATAATTGGCGTGGGCACCGCCTGGCTGGTCACCATGTGCCGCTTTCCGGGCCGGCGCCTGTTCGAATGGGGCATGCTGCTGCCCATGGCCATGCCCGCTTATATCATCGCCTATGTCTATACGGATATTCTGGAATTCGCCGGCCCGCTTCAGGGCGCCCTGCGGGAGATCTTCGGCTGGAGCAGCAAGCGGGATTACTGGTTTCCCGAAATCCGTTCCCTGGGTGGCGCCATCGCGATGATGACCCTGGTGCTGTACCCATACGTCTATCTGCTATCGCGGGCCGCCTTTCTGGAGCAATCCGTCGGCGTGTTCGAGGCCAGCCGGTCCCTCGGCCGGGGACCCTGGCGCAGCTTTTTCACGGTTGCCTTGCCCTTGGCCCGGCCCGCCATCATCATCGGCCTGTATCTGGTATTGATGGAGACATTGAACGACTTCGGCACGGTGGATTTCTTTGCCGTCAATACCTTCTCGCTTGGCATATTCGATGTCTGGATGAATATGAACAATGTCTCCGGCGCGGCGCAGTTGGCGACGGTGTTGCTGGTGTTCGTGGCATTTTTGGTGATCGGCGAACGTTATGCCCGGCGTAAACAACGCTTTCACCACACTTCGACAAAAATGCAGGCCCTGCCGGGCTTCCAACTACCGGGCGCGCGCGGGATCCTTGCGACAGCCGGCTGTTTGACGCCAATTCTGTTCGGCTTTGTCCTGCCGACCGTGATTTTGATGAACTATGCCTGGCGTCATTTCGATCCCGAATTGACCCAGGAAATCCTCGGCCATGCCCTCAACAGCATCCGGCTCTCGGTATTGGCCGGCGCCATCGCCGTGGTTATTGCCATTTTCATGGCCTATGGCGCCCGTATCCGCGGCAGCCGTCTGTTGATGGTGGCGAACCGGATCGCGGCCATGGGCTATGCCATCCCCGGCGCGGTTCTGGCGGTCGGCGTCCTGGTGGTTCTGGGCGGCCTGGACAACAGCATTGACGGCTTCGCCCGGGAGAATTTCGGGCTGTCCACGGGGTTGATATTTTCCGGCACCATCGCCGCCGTGACCTTCGGCTATCTGGTGCGGTTTCTGGCGTTGTCACTGGGCACGGTGGAGGCCAGCCTGGGCAAGGTCACCCCGTCCATGGACGGCGCCTCCCGCAGTTTGGGACGGGGCGCCTTCGCCACCATGCGCCTTGTGCATCTGCCCTTGATCCGGGGCAGCGTACTGACGGCGGTGCTGTTGGTATTCGTCGATTGCATGAAGGAATTACCCATGACGGTAATCCTGCGGCCCTTCAACTTTCAAACCCTGGCCACCTTCGTGCATCAATATGCCTCCGACGAACAACTGGGAGAGGCGGCGCTGGCGGCGCTGTCCATTGTCGGTGTTGGTGTTTTGCCTGTTATCTTGCTGTCCCTGACCATCGCCAAATCCCGCCCCGGGCACGGCGCGGGCCAGATCGCGGCCCAGATCGCGGAACGGGAGGCCTAGGGCCATGCAAGGATTGCATATGGTCGGTGTGCGGCATGCCTACGGCAAAACCCAGGTCCTGAACGATATTTCCCTGACCGTGCCGGCCGGCGAGTTGGTCTGCCTGCTGGGTCCGTCGGGCTGTGGCAAGACCACGCTGCTACGCATCGCCGCCGGCATGGAGCGGCTGCAAACGGGTAGCGTGACGATCGATGAAGTCATCGTCGCGGCGCCGAACGTGCAACTGCCGCCCGAAGAACGGCAAATCGGTTTCATGTTTCAGGATTACGCCCTGTTTCCCCATTTGACCGTGTTCGAAAACGTCGCTTTCGGCCTGTTCAGGCAGGACCGGCAGACGGCACGGGCCCGTGCCCTGGAGGTGTTGGAGCAGGTCGGAATGACCCAGCACGCCGAAAAGCATCCTCATTTGCTGTCGGGGGGGCAACAACAGCGTGTCGCCCTGGCCCGCGCCCTGGCGCCGAAACCGCGCTTGGTCCTGTTGGATGAGCCCTTCGCCGGACTGGATACCACCATGCGCGCCCGCGTCCGCCAACAAACCCTGTCGGTCCTCAAACAGACCTCCGTCGCCACCTTGATGGTTACCCACGACCCGCGGGAGGCCATGTACATGGCCGACCGTATCAAGGTGATGGGCGAAAACGGACAGATTCTGCAATCCGGCCGGCCCCAGGATATCTACTACAATCCGGCGGAAGAATACGTCGCCCGCCTGTTCGGGCCCATGAATATGATCGAAGGCGTGGCCCAGGACGGCAGCCTGGCCTCGTCGTTTGGACCTTTGGCGGTGGGCGATGCGGGCAATGGCCAGGCGGTTCGGGTTCTGATCCGATCGGAAGGATTGATCCTGTCGCACGGCGGCGAGCAGCCCGGCGGCACCCCGGTGGACGTGCTCTCCGCGCATTTGCTGGGCGATAGCTCCCTGGTCGGTTTCCGGGTCCGGGAAGGAATCAACAGCGGCGCCGAATTCCAGGCCCGCATCCCCGGCGCCTTCGATCTGACCGGGCGCGGGCAAACATGGGCCCACGTGGACCCGGCCCAAGTTTTCCCCTATCCTCAAAAACAATAAGCCATCGGAGTGACCTGATATGGTGGAAATCACACGCTCATTCGAGATTGAGGTCGAGGCGATCGACGCCGATCACCGCCAGCTGGTCGAAATCATCAACGAGATCACCCAGGCCATCGACGATGGCCGGGCCGGCGAATGCGCCGATCTGGTGCCCAATTTCGTGGAATTCTCGCAACAGCATTTCGCCCGCGAAGAGGCACTACTGACCAAACATGCCTATCCCCTGGCCGAAAAACACCGCCAGCACCACGTCGGCTTGACGGACAAGATGAAAAACATCCAGGCCCTGTCCGAACGCGCCGCCGACAGCCAACCCGCGGCGGATGCCTTGCGCAAGGAATTGGTATTCATCCTCATGGATGATGTCATCAACGAGGATCTGGCATTCAAGTCGTTCCTGATGAAGGCCGAGGCGCGCGACACTTCCGGCGATGACGCCGGGTCGTAGGGGCGCGGAAGATGCCCGGTCTCCGACACAAGCATTGCCACATCAAGGAGAATGTTCGAAACTTAGCAAAATGAAAAGAACGCTATTCAACTGGGAAGATAGGTTCCGATTTGTGGAGGCAACGGCAATAAAAACGATATTCTGTGCATTGGGCATGGCCCTGGCCATGTTCTCTTCGGTCGCGGCGGCCGAGACTTTACTGCAACGCGGCAGCTATTTGATGAACGGCATCGTCGCCTGCGGCAATTGCCACACCCCGCAAACGCAGACGGGACCGGCGCCGGGCATGGAATTGGCCGGACAGTTTCTGATTGACGAAGAAGGCTTGTTCAAGGCTTTCGCGCCAAATATTACGCCAGACAAGGAAACCGGCATCGGCGGCTGGACGGACCAGCAGATCATCGCCGCCATCCGCGAGGGCAAGCGGCCCGATGGCACGATCATTGGCCCGCCCATGCCGATCGGATTATATCGCGGGTTATCGGACCGGGACGTAAACGCCGTCATCGCTTATTTGCGCCAGGTTAAGCCGGTCAAGAATGTCGTGGAAAAATCCACCTATCATATTCCCCTGCCGCCGGCCTATGGCCCACCGGTGACAAATGTCGCCGAGGTTTCCCAGAGTGACAAGATCGCCTATGGCGCCTATCTCGCCGGTCCCGCCGGTCACTGTATTGAGTGCCACACACCGTTCGTGAAGGGCCACCCGGACTTTGCCAATCAATTGGGCGCCGGAGGTTTTCCCTTCAAGGGACCCTGGGGCATTTCGGTATCGGCCAATATCACGCCCCATGAGGACGGTGTGGCGGACTTAAGTGACGGGGATTTGGCCAAGGTCATCCGCACGGGCGTCCGGCCCGACGGCTCCCGGCTGCTGCCGCCCATGGGGGTCTACTATTACGCCAACATCAATGACGGGGATATGGCCGCGATCATCGCCTATCTGCGTCAGCTCAAACCGAAACCGACGCCCTAACTTCCTGTTCCGACAGGAAGGCATGAACGGACTGGGCGGTCTTTTGGGCGGTGGAAAGGCATACCGCCACGGAAGGGCCGGCGAAGTAATTGCCCGTCAGGTAGAGACCGGCGTTGCGTTGCGGGCTTTCACCCAAGGTTTTGATCCGTGCGCCGTGCCCCCGGTTATATTGCGGCAGGCCAACGGGCCAATGCCGCACCCTGGCAACGGCCGGTATGCCTCTGGCGCCGATCAAATCCCGAAATTCGGTCCGCGCCAGATCGATAAGTTCGGCGGCGGATAGGCGCGCCAGGTCAGGCGCCCGGACGCCGCCGACATAGGCGGAGACGGCGACATGCCCTTCAGGCGCGCGGCCGGGGAACATGGTGGAACAGAATTGCGCGCCGAGCACATTGCGCCCCTCGCTCTCCGCCGTCAGAAAGCCGAGACCGTCCAGGGGATGATCGACATTTCTGCGCGGATAGCCCAGGAATACCACCGCCAGGGGCGGAGACTGGATTTTTTCCGCGGCACCAGCACCCTCGGGATCGACGTCGGCCAGCAATTGCGCCGCCACATGGGCCTGGGTGGCGATGACAACTGCCTTGGCCCGCAGACGCTCCGATTCTCCCAACTGGATGTCAAAGCCATTGGGGGTATGCGAAAGGCGGCGCACGGTAACGCCGGTACGAATTTCACGACCGAGATCGCGGGCGAAGGCATCGGCCAGGGTGCCAATGCCGTTCCGCCAGGAAAACAGCCGGCTGCCTGGCATTTTGCCGCCCTCGCGGGCCCGGTGCATGATGCCAAGGGTGACGGAGCCGTATTTCTGCTCCAAGGCCACCAGCATGGGGAAAATAGCCGCCACGGACAGCTCCGATGCCCGGCCGCCGCCATAAATCCCCGCCACCATGGGGTCCATGACCCGTTCCGCGAACTCCCGGCCAAAGCGGCGGGTGCAGAATTCCAAAACGCTCTCATCTTCACCGTCACAACCATGGGGGATCAGGAACTCGGCCAGAATGCGCAGCTTGGCAAGGGGCGAGAGATAGCCGGCGGTGAGAAATCCCAAAGCGCCAACAGAGATACCGGCCAGTCGGCCCTTGGCGATGAGATACCGTTTTTGGATGCCGTCGCCCAGGTCGCACCGGGTTTGCTCCAGGCCCAACGCGTGGGAGGTCTGATTGGCGGCGGGCACAAGCGCATTCATGGTGGAGGGGCCGTGCTCCATGAGAAAGCCGTTGCAGCGTTCCGAGACCGCATTGCCGCCCGTGCCGATTTGCCTCTCCAGCACCACCACCCGATGGCCGCGCCGTTTCAGCTCATGGGCGGCGGCCAAACCAGAAATACCGCCACCGATTACAGCGACATCCACGGTCATAACCCCGGCCTCCCCGATTGACCGCCGAAGCGATGGCGGGCGATCTCGGCCAGGTCGGCCATAACCTCCGCCGTGACTTCATGGCCCTGTTTGGCGCGAACCTCGCCCTCGGCCCGCTGGCGGACGAAACGGCGCACGAACGACGGTATGCGCGCCAGCCACGCCTCAGCCTCCGGCGTCCATTGCAAGGCCGCGACGACCTCGCCAAGGGGTTCGATCACGGCGCCGCCGCGGGGTTCATAGGCGCAAAGGAAATCTTCACCCATGATGTCGTTGTCGCGGGCCAGGGGCCGGGCCCGGCAGCCGCCGCAGATTCTGGAATATTCACAAGCCCCGCAGCGGCCTTTCAAGGCCGGTTGCCGCAGGGTTTGAAATTGCGGCGCGTGGCGCCAGATCTCGGCAAAGGACTGCTCCCGCACATTTCCCACCGGGGTCTCTATGTAGGGGCAGGCCGTGACCCCGCCCTGGGGCGTGATCCGGCAATAGCGCGTGCCGGCCAGACAGCCGCCGGCGTCATAGCCATGGGCGGCCGTTATGGGCCAGTCGGGGTCCAGCTCCCAGGCCATGCGCTTGAAATGCGGGGCGCATTTGGCCCGGATCATGATATCCGTTTCCTCCCGGGCGGCTCGGGTCAGCCGCCGCATGACAGTGTCATAGGTTTCGGCTGAAATGTTCGTCACCTTTTCGCCCCGCCCGGTACAAACCAGGAAAAAGATGTTGAGGGCAAAGGCCCCCACATCCCGGGCAAAAGCGATCATGGGAGCCAGTTCATGGGCATTGTCGTCGGTGACGGAAAAATGAATTTGGAATTGCAGACTATTCCGGCGGCAGGCGTCAAAGGCTTCCATGGTCTTGGCCCAGGACCCCGGCAAGCCGCGAAAAGCGTCATGTTCGCCAGGCTCCAGACTATCAAGGCTGATGCCCGCGCCCATGAGCCCGGCGGATTTCAGTTCGGCGGCGCGGCGGTCGTTCAGGCCCAGGCCGTTGCTGCCCAACACCGCCATCAGACCCAGACCGGCGGCGTGCGCCACCAGCTCGGTCAGATCCGCCCGCAGCAAAGGTTCGCCGCCGGTGAAAACGACCATGGTCTCATCGCTCAACCCGGCGATGTCGGCAAGCAGCGCCTTGACCTCGTCCGTGCTCAGCTCCCCGCTATCGTCGCTGTCGCGGGCGCCGGCATCGAGATAGCAATGGGCGCAATTGAGATTGCAGCGCCGGGTCAGGTTCAAGGCAACCAGATAGGGCGGGTCGCAGGCGTCTGGTTTCGCGAGAGCGCCCATGGCTCAGCTCTTGTACCGACCGGGCGCGCCTTCGGTGTGGAACGCGCCCTTGCCCTCCCAGGCTTCACTGGCCTTATCGATGGCCGCGCCACTGATCACATCCAGGCCCATGTCGCGGGCGCAGCGTTCGATCTCCAGCAACACCATGGGCCGGATAAAATCCGGGATACGCCGGATACGTTCGGCGGCCTCCGCATCACAGGCCATGCTTGACCGCTGTTTTGCGGACCCCGCGGCCCAACCGGCATATTTCTCCTCCACCATGGCAAGGGTGATGGTTTCGGCGCCGTTTTTCCGGGCGAAGCTCTCCACCCGCTCTTGCGTCATGTCCCGCATGAAACCTTCCGGTATCCGTTGCAGGCGCGTGGTCGCCTCGGCCGTCCAGGCGAGACCGTCAGGCTTGGCCTCTGCTGGTGCCTCCGGCACGGCCTTTGCTGGTGCCTCCGGCACGGGGCACATGGCCTTGCGGGCCTCGGCCACGCCTTCCTCGGCCAGTTCCAGGGAAACCTCTTTCAAATTCCGTTCCAGCGCCAGGTCTTCAATGCCGGCCTTCACGGAGGCACGAACCATCTCCGGCACCTTGGCAACGCGGGCCAGGGCGGCGGCGGTCCAGTTCGGCCGCTCGCTATCGGCCAGGTCCAGGAACGGTGTTATGTGTTTCCCCATCACCGTGGCGCAATGGTCGCGGCGCGCCCGCTTGATGGCGCGCAGGCGGATGTTGTCGGCCACCGCCCCGTCGGCCACGGTATCAAGCAGTCTTTCCGCCGCCTCGCTCCACGCCAGTTCCTCCTGCTTGGCGGCGTCATTGCCAGCAAAGCCGGGCATGGCCTTGCCCATGACGTCGTCAACGATGTCGGAGGTGACGAAAGTATGGCCGAGTTTCTGGGTGTGACGCAGAACCATGCGCCGGGCCATGTCGCGGACGAATTCCGGCGCCTTGGAAATTTTGCGTTCCGCCTCCACGCTCCAGGACACGGTTTCGGCGGCCACAACGTCCAGGGGCGGCGTATAGGTGGTCTGGGTCAGCCACATATGGCACGGGGCGAGGCGTAGTAAATTCTCGGCATTGCCGCCGATATCCAGTTCCCCGTCTCCATGCACCCCGGTCTTGCCCACCACCAGCAGGGAGGCGCCGACGGCATCGATATAATCCAGGATCGCCTTGTAGGGTTTGCCGTCCAGCAGCTTGGTGGTGATCTTCACGCCCAGGTCATCGGCGATGGTCTCGGCAACCTCCAAATGGCTTTGATAGATCTTGGCGATACCGTCGTCGATTAGCTCTTCATGCAAGGCTTCCTGCTCCTTGAAACGGAACACCTTGCCGGCTTCCTCGCTCAGCACGCCGGCAATCTTGTTAAAGGCGACATAGTGATAATAGGGATCGTAGGCCGCCACCGCCCGCACCTCCGCCCCGGTCCGGGCCGCCAGATCCAGCGCCGTCATCAGGGCGCCATAGGATAGGGGCGAGCCATCGATGCCGACCACGATGGGGCCGTCACCGAGAGACAAATTGGGATCGCGGATCACGAAGGTATCGATGGGGGAACGGCGGACCACGCGCTCGGCGACAGTGCCGATGATGTTGCCGGGCACGGCCCCGACGCCAAGGGCGCCCAGGGCCAAGACGTCGAAATCGCCGCTGCGGGTGGCCTCAACCACTTTCGTGTAATTCTTGCCTTCGGGACTTAACCTTTTGAAGGTCACGCCAGCCGCCTCGCAAGCCGCACCGCCCGCATCGTGATAGCTGTCGGAAATAATTTCCAAACCGCGCGTGATCAGGTCGTCGTGGACCTCGCGCTGATAGCCCATTTCCTGTTCTTCCAGATAGCGTTCGGGCAGGCCGCCTTCCATCATCTTGAAACGGCGGTCATGTAGCATGGCGGCATAGGCATGAATGCCGGTGATTTCGCCGCCCGCCGACTTGGCCAGGCGGATGGCCTCGTCCAGCGCCTTGTTGGCGTGTTCCGAGGCATCCAGGGCGACCAAAATCCGGTTCAACGGAACCGGCGCGGTGTCGCCCGTAGGATCATTATTCGTGCGCGGTATTGGAGCGGTTTGGGGTGCGATCATGGCGTTATCCTTCCTGCCCACAAGCTTGCCTGATCAGCGCCTTTGCGCATTGATTTCAATCAAGAAAAGCCCTGCCGGCGGATCGCGCCGATGAGACATAACAGCACACCCGCCGCCAGCAGTCCGGCATGAAATGGCGCGATTTCGAAGCCGCCGCGCCATGACAGCATGATGTCCAGGCTGCCAAGAATGATCAAAATGACGCCGAACAGCCGGATTACGGCGCCCCGGTTGTTGGTTGTCTCCTTGGCATCCGTCATGACGGCGTCCGTCCCGCGCTGCGTCCCCACCAAGCCAGAAGCCCGCCGATCAGGAACACCGCGATGACCGCGCCGATGATCGGTTGGGCACCGGTGCTGGGTTTCAACAGCAGCCAATACCAGGTGGTCATGGCGTGCTGGGTCCCGGCTTCGCTGTTGGAGCCGTCCCAGGCGAAGAAGGCGATGGGGATAAAGCGTCCCTCCTCGAATTGCAGGTCCCGGTCCGGCGTCCCGGTGGCTCGCGGTCTGGTCATGACTAGGCGCCAGGTGCCGTCCTTGTAGCTGGCAAGTGCTGTCAGGCCATGGCTCTCGCGGACCTCTTGGGCGGCAATGCCCTGAGCATCAATCAGCTTGATGGAGCCCGCCTTGTCCGTCGTGCCGCTGGACCAACGCCACAAATTGACCGGCTTGGCCGCATCACCCATGAGGAAATAGGGTTTTTCCATGCCCCGGGGGATGGTCACGGGGAACTGCACGGCAAAGGCGTCCTCATACAATTCCTCGTCCGCGATGGCCTTGGCGGCAGCATCGCCCGGCAGGCTCCTGGTCCGGTCGTCCCACTCCAGGTGCAGGGCGATGGCGGTGTCGTTGTAGAGCGCGCGGACACTGACCGTATCGTTGGCGGTGGTAAAAAAGCGCTCCCGGCCCACGAGTTGCGGCAGCATGAAGAATGTCGACGGCGGCGCCTGGGCCCAGGCGCCATCATCCGGATCGCCGGGCAGCGCGCCCGCAAGCCGCGCCGCCTGAATGACCGTATTTTCGGGGCGCACCACCTTATCCGTTTTGGCCAAGGAGGCGACGTAGTTGGCGACATGCCAGCGTTCTTCGATGCTCAGGCGTTTCTTGCTTTTGGGATCGGCGAAGGAGGGCATCTGTGTGGTTGGAATGCCGGCGGTGATGCGGGCGAATATGTCCTTCACGCCGTTGCTGGCGCGAAAGGTCCATGGCTTGGTCAGATTGCGGGGCCAGGTCCTATCGCCGTTGTCGTTCTTCAGCTTCTTCACGGCATCGCCCTTGCCCTGAACACCATGACATTCCGAACAGCGCTCGGAAGCATGAAACAGCCTGTCGCCGGCGGCGATGCTTTCGGGCGAGGTCGGCACCTGGGCGCCATGGTCGATCTGGCCCTCGGGCGCGCCTTCCAGTTCGGCAAAAACCTTGATGAAGGCGGTCACATCGAGAATATCCTGTTCCGACAACAGATCCCCCCAGCCCGGCATGGCAGTCCCCGGCATGCCGTCGCGGATCATGCGGATGATGTCGCCGTCATTGGGCAGATCCGCATCGAAGGCGGACGTTATGAACTTGTAGAGGCCCAGGGTGAAGTCCCGGGGCGGCGGGTTCAGCCGTTCGGCGGCGGGACCCAGGCCGTCACCTTCGTCGCCATGGCATTGCAGGCAGCGTGTTTGGTAGATCGCTTCGCCCCTGTCCACATCGCCCGACTGCGCCAGGGCGGGTCCGGACAGAAACATTGCGTACAGCAGGGCGGCGACGGCAATCCTATAGGTCATTATTCATGCTCCCAGGATCGGGGCCGGTGGCCCGTGTAGTCATAGAGGAACAGGATCACTTTCCAGACCTCGTCCTCCTTGAGGAAGTCCTGCCAGACCGGCATTGATGAGATCCAGGGCGCGGCCTCTTTCGGCAGGCCAGGGCCGCCCGTGGTGATGCGCCAGAACAGATAGGATTCCTGAAGCTGGGCAATGGTGCCCACGTCCTGAAAATTCAATGGCGTGGGGTTCAAGGCATCCGCATAAGGTCCTCTGCCGTCCAGTTTATCGCCGTGACAGAATTGACAGTTGCGGATGTACACGGCGGCGCCCTCGCCCACCAGTTCACGGAACCGATCGGGGTCTTCCTTCTCGATTTTGCGGAAGGGATTTTCCAGCTTCAACAAGTTGACCCGCTTGCCATAGATCTTGGCTGTCGAGGGCGGTGCGGGATGAATGGTGCGCAATTCCAAGGGCGCTTCTAAACTGGGCTGCATCTGCACATAGGTCCCAGCGCCCGCGGCAAGAGGCAGGATAGCGAATACAATGTTACGCCACGGACGTTTCGATGGATCCTCCACCAGGGCCTTTATGGGCGCCACCAGTTCCCGGGTCTGTTCCTCGTCATAGGTGAAGACCATGAAGACGCCGGCGGTGGCGAAAAACATATACATGGCCAGCAGGCTGGACGGGATGACCGCGTCCAGAATGACATCAAAGACCAGGACGAAACCGAAATAGACCCCGGCCAGGACCAGAACGGCTTGCAGCAATCTGGGGATTTTCATGGCCGCCCCCTCACTTCAACGCCGTCAGAAAGTCCAACAGGACTTCCAGTTCCGTGACGAACATTTGTTCGCCGAGATCATCGGGCATCATGTCGGCCTCGAAGCCCTCGGCGATGTCGCCGTTGGGATCCAAAAGTGCGCGGCGCAGATAGGCGCGGTCCCGGCTGGCGCCGATCTTGGATAGCTCGGGGCCCACATCGCCGCCCTGGCCGTTGATCTTGTGGCAGGCGGGGCAGGTGAACTTGGCCATCAGCAAATCAGGCTCGGTAATGGCTTCGCGCTCCTCCGCTTCCTCTTCCGCCTCCACAGCGTCCGCGTCGGTGGGGATCTCGACAGTGACCTCGGCGCCGCTGCTATCCTGGAGGTAGGCGACCACGGCGGCCACTTCCGCCTCCGCCAAGCCAATACTTCCCCCCGCGACGTTCGGCATGGGGCTTTCAGCGTCATTGCTGCCCTTCTTGCCGAAACCGGCGACGACGAAGGCCGACGGCTCTATCAGGGATTCGATCAGATACGCCTCCAGATCCTCCGCCGCGCCCTTGTAGCGGGGGTCCTTCAGGCGTTCGGGCAGGATATCGGCAAGGTTACCCAGCATGGGCGCGCGGCCCAGCTCGTTATGGCACAAGGTACAGGTGCCCTTGCCGTTGAAAATCCTCTCGCCCAGGGCAATGAATTGTTCCGGGCTCATGGCGGCCAAATCCAGCTTCTCCTCTTTGGGCGGGGGCGCCGGTTCGATCTGCGGGATGCCATAGTTGGAATAGGCCGCGAAAAACCCGATGGTCAGCAAGGTGAAGGCGACGACGGTCAGGAACTGCCTCATGGCGGCTGCTCCTTCCAATAGCCCGCCGGCAAGGTCTTGTTGCCGCTGACCTGGGCGATCCAGAAGACGAAGATCACCATGGCCATGAACAAAATGGCGGCGACCGATACCACATTGGCTGCATACCCCAAGGTCGGCGTGAAGGCATCGGCGGAGGCATCGCGCATGATGTCAACCACATGCCAGTGCTGGCGGATGCCAGAGCGGATATAGCCCATCAGACCCATCAGCCAGGTAAAGGACACGGCGAGGAGGAACAGGGCGTATTGCGCCCGCGCCGGTATGCGGCCCCAATGCAACGGCGCGACCTCTCGCGAGCCACGATAGATAAAGCTGTCCAAGGTGATCGAGCCGACAATCACGATGACCGTTGTCAGCACCTGGGGAATGGAGGCGGCGACCTTGTAAACCGTGTTGGTGAAATAGCCGTGATAGATACCGAGGAACAAGATGTTGGCGATGCCGGCCGTGAACAGCGCCACCTGAATGGCGTTGCCGGCGTTGACCCAGCCCACCGTGGCGATCTTGTTGGCGCGACGGTAGAACATGAAACTCAGCGCGGTGAAGAGGATCATCACGTTCACCGCCGTATTCTTCGCCGGCATGATGCCCAAGGGGCCGAGGATCTTGTGGTGCGGCCCGCCCAGGGCCTTCAGCTCCTCGTTGGTCAGCACCAGGGTATGGGGCGTGAACCAGACCAGAAAGGCGCCGACCAGCACGACGGCGATATATTTGATGTATTTGGTATAGCGCTTGGCCCCGTCGCTGCGCCCCATGCCGCACCACAAATAGTAGTTGGCGGACAGAAACAGCGTGCCGATCAGCACCGCCTGAATTATGAACAGCCAGGCGAAGATGCCGCCCATCAGGGTGATGCCCAACTGCTGGCTGTAGGTATAAATCTCCGCCGCCAGATAGTAGCCGGCGAACGGCAGGGGCAGCAGGGCGCAGATGGCGATGAAGTTGGCGTTGTAACCCATCCAATCGTAATGGGCTCGTTCACTCGGCCCGTTCGCGGTCAGAAACTTAAACGCCGCATAGGCCCCGACGATGGAGCCGCCATAGGCGATATTGGCGACGAAGCGATGGATGTTGATGGGATTCCACAGGAAATTATGGATCGCGGCCCAGGCATCGCCGCTGAAGACCCCTGCCCCATCGACGCCGGCCGGGCTCATCATGAAGGTCAGCCAGGCATTGGCCAGCAACATCAGGGTCGTTCCGGCAGCATTGAGGATCAGGCCCAGTGTCAAATGCACCCATTTTTTAAAGCCGCCCTGCAGCCAGTGCCAGCCGTAGTAGTAGATATAAAGGGCGGCGCTTTCGACGAAGAACAGCACCGCGTAATAGAACATGCTCTCGGTGAAGATGGTGGCGAGGTAGTTGAACAGGTGCGGGTAGAACAGGATCAACGAGAACAGCAACATCCCGCCCAGGATCGCCGTCAGGGAATAGGCGGTGATGGCGACCTTGATGAACTCATAGGCCATGTCGTCATAACGCTTGTCCCGGGTGCGCATGCCGATGACTTCAATGATGAAGACGAATATGGGCACGGCCAGCACGAAGGCCGCGAACCACAGGTGCAGTTGCGCGAAGATCCATACCGCGATCCGCGAATTGACCCCGGCGATGGTCGGGTAATCAGCGGTCGTCAGTTTTGGCGCCGGGGCATAGGCGCCGGCGACGGCAACTTCTTGGGCCAAGGCAGTAAGCCCGGGAAACACCACGGCCGCGATGGCAAGGCAGATAATGAGGCCGGACCGGTTCATGTGCAGATCAATCCTCATCCGTCATGGACCGTAGATCAGGCTCAGGCCCTGCATGCTCATGACCGCCGCGTCCAGGGCCAGAAAGGCGCCCAGGAAGATCACCAGGGCGAGGAGAAAAGGCAGTACGTAGCGTTTCATGTTGATCCTTCCCCTAGGCCCGCACGAACCACCAGAAAAAGGCGAACAACAGCACCGCCACGATGGTGAACAGCGCCGGTCCGGCCCAGAGAAAACGTTCCCTCTGCGTGGATTTCTCAGACATTGAATTGATCCTGATCAATGATGAAGGGAGCGGACCTGGCGTAGTCTCCCGCCATGTCACATCCCAGAAAACGCATCGCCGACGTGGTCATCTTCACCGGCATGGCCGTAAACGCCGTGGTCATTATCCTGATCCTCTATTTCTACGTCCTGTAGGGGCTAGCCCTGTTTGCCCTTGCATTGGCACAGGGTGCGCAGGTGTTTGATCAAGCCGTCGACCTCGCCCGCCGTCAGGGTCTTGCCCCAGGGCGGCATCATCGGTGATTTGCTGACCGAGGGGCCGCCATCCATGATGACGTTCTTCAAATCCGCATCCGTCAGCTTGTTCATTTCCCCGGCATTGGTGAAATTGCGCGGGCTGACGGGAAAGTCCTTGGTCACGTTGGGACCGTCCCCCTTGCCCGTCAGGCCGTGACATTGGGCGCAATAGAATTTGAAGACCGTTTCAGCTTCGGAAGCCGAGGCGGGTGCGGCCAGCAGAGACGCCAAGGCCATCATGGCCGCGATTATCATGCGCTGTTTCATTGTCGGCACTCCCCTATTTTCGCTTTTTCTTGGGCTTGAAATTGGCCACGTAGCGGGCGACGTTCAACATGTCCTTGTCGCTCAACAGGCCGACGAACACCGGCATCATCTTCACCGGCTTGAAAACCTTCGGTTGTTGCAGATAGGCCAGGATCCAGTCCGGGTTCAGGCGCACGCCGGCGTTAACCAAGGACGGCCCGCTGCGTCCGCCGGCTATCTTGCCCTTGCGCCCGGCATATTGATGACAACCGCTGCAGGGCATTTTCTTGATGAAAATCTGCCGCCCCTTGGGGTTCTTCTTCGGCTTCACCTTGCCGGATTTCACGGCGTCGGAGGTCAGGCCCATGAGGAAACCGGTGACCGCCGCCACATCGCCGCCCGACAGTTTCGGATGACCGCCCGGATTGACGGTTGTCAAGTCGTTGAAGGCCATGGGCCGGATCGGTTTGGGGTCCGCCAGCCAGGCGGACAGCCAGGCCTTTTGGAATTTGGAGCCGGCGTACCACAACTCCGGGCCCTTCTTAGCCAACTGATCGGCAATGGTTTTTTCCCGCGCCGGGCCTTGGGTGTAGTGGCATTCACCACAGCCCTTGGCCTCGAACACCTCCCCGCCGGTCGCCCCAGCGGCACCCGATGCGCCAAAAAGAAGCGCCGCTCCTAAAATGGTCGTGACTATGGGTCTCATGACGCTTCCTCCTCCGGGTTTTCCGCCGCTGGTTCGCCTTCCGCCTCGGCCTTGCGCATCAGCCAGATGCCCAGGCCTCCCGCGATCAGGAAGGCCAGGACGGCATAGACGTAGACCGTGATGGGTGTCGGTGCTTCCAGGAACACGTAGTGCCAGGTGCTGAGGCTCATGATCAGGCCGTGTTCGCCGTTGGAGCCGTCCCAGGCGTTGACGGACATGGGCACGAAGACACCTTTTTCGAATTGCACATCGTTCTTGTCGCCGGTCCGCAAGGGCCGTTTCATGACCACGCTCCAGCGGCCCTGATCCCATTCCGCCTGGCCCGTGATCTGCTGGCCGTCCTCGCCCTGCAACTTGATGGGTTGCTTCCAACCCCGCGCGTTGCCTTCCTCCGTTGCCTCCAGGTCCGCCTTCCAGACCCACAGATGAACCTGGTCGGATGAACCGCCGCGATAGAAATGGGGTTTCTTGGTGCCTTGGGGCGGCCGAACGGGAAATTGCAGGGCGATGGCGTCGCGGAAGGTTTCCAGCGCCCGGGGTATCATGCCGTTGGCTTCGACATAGGAGCTGAGGGCGCCGATCTTGGAAATCCCGGCGGTATCGAATTCCTGGGCCTTGTCGTGAACGACATCCTTGAACGGATCATCCCAGGTGATGCGAAAGGCAATCTCCGTCTCATTGAACAGGGCGCGAATGGTGACCATTTCGATGCTGGGGTTCTGCCAGCGCGGCGCGGCCACGACCTGCCCGGCCAGGCGCACATCCATGGGCTGTGCGCCCCGCCAGGCGGCATCGCCCGGCGCTTCGGGAAGGGCGCCTGGCACCGGGTGCGCCCGCAAGGTCTGGTGGCCGGTCAATTTGTGCTGTAGGGACTTGATGTAGTTCGCCAGGTTCCAGCGGTCTCCCTCGTTCAGGCTTTTCACGAAGGACGGCATGGGCGTCCCGGAAATGCCCGAGGTGAAGCGCATATAGATATCCGCCACCTCGCCGCCGGCCTTGATCTTCCAGGGGTGGGTGACGTTGCGGATGCGGATGGGGAAGCCCCAATCGTCCTTGCGGAATTCCTTATTGCCGTCGCCCCGGCCCAGTTTGCCGTGGCAGCTCCAGCATTTCGCCCGTTCAAAAACGACCTTGCCCTTGGCAATGGTCTCGGCGTTGAAGGGCGCGCGGTTGGCCGGCAGGGGGATTACCTTGCCGGTCTTGACCGGGTCCAGTTCCGGATCGTCGAATTCCTGGGCAAAGGTCTTGATATAGGCGATCACCGCCCAGCGCTGATCCTCGCTCAGCCCGTTTTTGAGCATATCGCCGTCAAAGGACTGCATGGCCGTGCCTGCTAGGCCCCGGCTGATGGTCCGGAACAGATCCTCGTTGGTGGGCAGCTCACCGCTATGGGTGGTGCGGAATTTAAAGGTGCCGAGGGTAAAATCCCGTGGCCGGGGGTCCAGATACTTGGCCGCCGGCCCCTCGCCGTCGCCCAGCAAGCCGTGGCAGAAACTGCAGCGTTTGAAATAGATCCCGCGGCCCTGCTCCAACAATTCCTCCGTGACGTCCGGCATGGGATTGGCGGGCGTGACGGCGGCCAGGGCCGGAGCTGAAATCAGTACGGCGGCGCAGGCGGCAACGATGTATTTGGCCAAGCTAGTCATCAATGGCTCTCCGGAATGCGCGGCGTCTTTTGCGCCAGGTCGTACTCGGCCAGGATGATTTTCCAGCGTTGCGCCTCCGTCAGGCTCAACTTCCATTCAGGCATGGCGGAATCCCATGGCGTCGCCTCGGCCGGCAGACCGGGGCCGCCATTGGTTACCCGCCAGAAAGTATAGCCCTCGACAATAGTCTCTATGGTGCCGTTGTCGGTGAAGTCGATGGGGCGCAGCTTGAAGCCATCCGCCATGGGGCCATCACCCGCCACGCTGTCGCCATGACAGGCCCGGCAGTTCATGGCGTACAGGGCCCGGCCCTCGAACAGGGTCTTCTCCAACAGCGCCGCCTTGGCCGTGTCCCGGTCCAGTTCGCCGGACGGCAACTGGGTCAGCAGCTTCCGCATGGCCGGGCCGGGAAAAAACTCCAGGACGTGCTCCGGTTCAGCCTCTTCCAGCCAATGTTCGATGTCTTCTTGCACCTGGGCGATAAATTGCACCTCGTTCGCCTTGACCTCTGCCATGAAGGTCTCCACTTCCGTCCCGGTGGGGGCGGCGGCGGGGTTCTTCTTGGCCTCGAAACTTCTGGGAAAGTTCGATGATGGGTGCTGGATGCGCAGGGACGAGGGCACCTCCACCTTCGGCACGGTAAGCTCATAGACCTGCCATCCGATCACCGCCGGTATTGCCGTCAGCACCACGGCCCGCAGAGCCTTGCTATAGCCGCCGCGCAACAGCTTTTTCACCGGGCGCAGGAAATCGTTCAGGCCTTCGTCCGAAAAGGTCACGATCAGGAACAGCGCGACCACCGTCAACACCATGTAGAAGAACATCAAGGTGCCGGGCACCGGCAGTGGAAACGGCAGCGACGTCACTTCCCGGGACAGCGCCGGGATGCCCCATTTCACCAGGGCATAGACCACCAGCAAGGTCAGGATAGTGGCGGGGAAGGTGCCAATTTTCAGTTTTTTCATGATGCGCCCGCCCCCTACTCGGCCACTTTCGGCTTCTGCAACATCAGGAAGGACAAGATGTCCTGATAATCCTTGACGGTCATGGCTTCCGACAGATCGTCGGGCATGACGCTCTTGCTATCGTCGATCCTGATCTCCTTGAGGTCGGCCCTGGCGATGGTCACGACATCGCCATTAGCCTTGGTGATATCCACCTCGCCGGCCTCGTCGCGGGTCTTCAGACCGATGGACTGGCGGCCCTCCTTGTCCACGGCAACATAGGTCTCGAAACCCTTGGTCATGACCTTGGCGGGCAGCAGGATGGCATCCGAGATGAATTTCAGGCCCTTGGCGCTGATCCCGTCGAGAGCCGGGCCAATCTCGCCGCCCTCCTCGGCCAGGGTGTGGCAATCGGAGCAATTGTCCTCAAAGACCAGGGCGCCGGCGGAGGGGTCGCCGCCGCCCGCTTCGGCCGCGGCGGCGATCTTGGCGTAAAATTTCCCGGACATCTCAGCCGGTTCGGTATTGATCGCGGCCATATCCAGATCGCCGCCCAAAGACATCAGATAGGCGACCACCGCCTTGATCTCCTTCAGGCTCAAAGATATGGGCGGCGCATAGACCACGGCCATTTCGTTCTTATAGCCCTTGACCACGTAGGCGCCGGGGCTGGCCAGGCTTTCCACCACGTAGTCAACGGCAGTGAATTCGATGCCTTCCTTCTCGGACCGCTCCTTGGCCCGCAGGACGGCCC
>JAPYPT010000532.1 GCA_029937535.1 Alphaproteobacteria bacterium | reverse complement strand
GAGCAACTTATCCGTATTCAATTGAATCCAATTGAATGCGGGTTGCTCTAGAGCAATTTTCAATCAACCGGGTGAGCCCAAGACCTATTTGGCGCGACCCAGGTGATTGGTTCAATAGCTCTTTTCTTAAGAGTCCGAGCATGTTTAAAAAGAACATGCTCTTGGAGGCAGCGGAGATATGGAACTCACGCATGATGGCTTGCTGGACCGGCGTATCCTGCTGGCTCAGCCGCGCCAGGGCTACCGCGCCGGTTCCGATGCAATTTTGTTGGCGGCCTCGGTTGTCGTGGATGCCGGACAGGTGGTGCTGGACGCGGGCGCCGGTGTCGGTGCGGTCGCCCTGTGTCTGGCGGCCCGCCGGATGGGTGTTTCCGTGCGCGGCCTGGAAATCCAAACCGGCCTCGTGGACCTGGCGCAAGATAATATTCGGCGGAACGGCCTTGGCGGCAGGGTAGGGGTGATGGCCGGCGATATCCGTCAACCACCGCCGGAAATCGGCCGGGCGGTATTTGATCACACGGTCTGTAACCCGCCCTTTTACCCAGCCGGCCGCGCCTCGGCCTCGCCCGACGCCGGCAAGGCCGCGGCCCATGGCGAAGGTGACGTTCCCTTGGACGAATGGCTGGCATTTTGCCTGCGCCGCACCAAACCCGGCGGCACCGTGACCATGATCCACCGGGCCGACCGCCTTGATGCCATTCTGTCGGGTTTGCGCCAGGGGGCCGGTGACATGGTGGTGTTTCCCCTCTGGCCCAAGCCGGGCCGCCCGGCAAAACGGATCATCGTGCGGGCCACGGTCGGGCGCAAGGGGCCGACAATACTGCATCCGGGCCTCTGCCTGCACCAGGACGACGGCAGCGACACCGAACAAGCGGCGGCCGTACTGCGCCGTGGCGAACCGTTGGCGTTTTAGCGGGCCAGTAAGACAATCTCAAAAATGGTCTAGAGCAACCACGATAGCAGAATTTTTGTCATCAACTCTGTTGTTGCAGCCTTGCATCTCGGACCTTTGCATTCAAGATGAC
>JAPYPT010000046.1:4052-27192 GCA_029937535.1 Alphaproteobacteria bacterium | reverse complement strand
TGCCGGGACTAAAATTGCTGGTGCATGGACTGCAACACCGGAACCACGCGCCGGCCGGGGGGAAGAAAGCCGAATTTGGCGCCCACCGGCCCGTACCCGAGATGCTGGGTGATGCAGCGACCGGTTTTGAGAGCCTTGTGGCGCAGTTTCCCAAACTGACATTGCCGGTCTTCGTGCCGCCTTGGAACCGCATTGATCCCCAATTGGTGGCCCAATTGCCCCTGGCCCGCCTGACCGGGCTGTCGCGTTATGGCCGGCGCGGGGACCATGGGCCGGCGGCCGGTCTGGTGGAATCCAACTGCCATCTGGACCTGATCAATTGGCGGGCCGGGCGCGGCTTTATCGGGCGGAATATCGCACTAGATTGTCTCATAGAGCATTTACAGGCCCGCCGGGCCGGCGCCGCCGATCCCGACGAGGCCACGGGCATCCTGAGCCATCACGGCGTCATGGATGCCGGTTCGTGGGAATTTTTGACGGAATTGTTTGCCCGGACCAAAGAATATGGCGGCGCTGACTGGTTAACCGCGGACGAAGTCTTTAGGGTACCGAAATGAACACCTACCGTTACCCGATGAAAGAGCATGTATCTGACTATCTTCGGTCCGGCGCGGGGTTTTTTGTGCCGATTGCGTTAATGTTGTTTGCAGACCTGTCACCCGTTGTTTCCTATATAATGTCGGCGTTGGCCTTGTTGTTTGGCGTCTATGGGTTAAGAACGGCGTTGCGTCAGGCGACAGTAATAATCGTCGACGGGGACGGTGTACGCCAGGAGGGACCATTGGGGGGTTTTTTTGACCGGAATGTTGGCTGGGCGGAGATGCGTGATTTTCGCCTGCGTTACTATTCCACCCGGCGTGACGGCAGGGACGGTTGGATGCAATTGGTCCTGCGCGGCACGCAGGGCGCATCGAGCCAGGGGGCGCGCGGCCCCATACGGCTGGATTCGCACCTTTCCGGTTTCGACGATATCGTCCGGGGCGTCCATGACGCCGCCCGAAACCACGGCTTGGCAATCGACCCGACCTCGGCCACCAATCTGGGCGCCATGGGATTGGGCGATGGCGCCCCGGCGGCCGGAACCGCCGATCCGGCGCTGCCGTCATGACCAATGTTCTCCGCGTACGGGATTTGGTCGTCGAGTTCCAAGCCGCCGAGGGTTTGATCCGGGCCGTCGATGGGGTGTCCTTCACGGTGCCCGAGGGTAAAACCGTTGCTTTGGTGGGCGAATCGGGCTCCGGCAAATCCGTGGTCAGCCAGACCATTATGCGGATCCTGCCGACCTCCGCCAAGATCGCGGCCGGCGAGGTGCTGTTCCTGGACCCGGACAAGCCCGGTTCGTTCGTCGATTTGACGAAATTGCCGTCGGATTCAAAAGAGATGCGGGCGGTGCGCGGCGGCCGCATCTCGATCATCTTTCAAGAACCCATGACCTCGCTGTCGCCGTTGCACACCATCGGCAATCAGATCGCGGAAGGCTTGTTGCTGCATAGCGACGTGGCGAAAAAGTTGGCCTGGGAAATGACCGTGGAAATGCTGCGCATGGTGGGTTTCCCCGACCCGGATCAGGCCGTGTACAAATATCCGTTTGAACTTTCCGGCGGCTTGCGGCAACGGGCCATGATCGCCATGGCCCTGGTGTGCCGCCCGGCTCTGTTGATCGCGGATGAACCGACGACCGCGCTGGATGTAACCATTCAGGCCCAGATTCTGAAATTGATCTCGGACCTGCAATCGGAATTGAACATGGCGGTGTTGATGATCACCCATGACCTGGGCGTGGTCGCCAATATCGCCGACGAAGTCGTGGTCATGTACCACGGCAAGGTGATGGAGCGGGGGCCGGTCGATAGTATTTACAAGAACCCGGAACACCCCTATTTGCGGGCCCTCATGCTGGCGGTGCCGCGGTTCGGCATGAAGCCGGGCGAACGCCTGGTGCCGCTGCGCGAGATCAGCGCCGATGCGGGGCGTTTGTTGAGGCAAAAGGAACCCTGGCCCGAGGCGGCCCGCGCCGCCGGCCCCTTGCTGGACGTCAGCCATCTGTGCAAGGGCTTTGAAACCCGCAAACGGAAACTGTTCGGCGGCAAACCCGGCGGCAAGGTCCTGGCCGTGGATGATGTCTCGTTTCACGTCGATCCCGGCGAATGCGTCGGCCTGGTGGGCGAGAGCGGTTGCGGTAAAACCACCACGTCAAAAATGATCATGCGGGCCCTGACACCGGATTCGGGCGCGCTGTCGTTCAACGATCATGGCCGTATCGTCGATGTCCTGGCCCTCAAGGACGAGGAGCTATTCAGCTTCCGGCGCAAGGTACAGTTCATTTTCCAGGATCCCTTCGCCTCCCTGAACCCGCGCATGACCGTGTTCGATATCATTTCCGAACCCTTGAATATTCACGAAATCGGCGACCGCGAGGAACGCGCCGAACGGGTCCAGGAGCTGATGACCCTGGTGGGCCTTGATCCCCGCTATTTGCGCCGTTACCCCCATAGTTTTTCCGGCGGTCAGCGCCAGCGCATCGGCATTGCCCGGGCCCTGGCCCTGCAGCCGGACCTGTTGATTTGTGACGAGCCGGTCTCGGCCCTGGATGTCTCGGTCCAGGCGCAGGTTTTGAACCTGCTGAAGGACCTGCAGGAAGAACTCGGTCTGACCTATCTGTTTATCAGCCATAATTTGGCGGTGGTCGACTATGTCGCCGACCGCATCGCGGTGATGTGCGCCGGCCGTATTGTTGAAATGGCGGCGCGGCAAACCCTGTTCGAAAATCCCCTGCATCCCTATACCCAGGCCCTGCTGGCCGCCGTGCCCAAGGCCGATCCCGGCGCCAGGCTGGACCTGACCGCGCTGATGGAGGGCAAGGCCTCGATCCCCAGTGCCTGGCCCACGCCCTTTACCCTGGGAGGCGATATCGTGGCGGATATGATCGACATGGGCGATGACCACTTTGTCCGTGCCGAGGTCGGCGCCCCGTTGCCGAGGGTATTGTAATGCGGATCTTGACGCAGGGATTTGCCGGGGGATTTGCCGGGAGTTTTGCCGGCACGCTGCCCGCGGCCACGATTGCCGCTGTCGCCGCCGTTACCGTTGCCTTAACGCCGGTCAATCCGGCAACGGCCTTGGACTATGTCGAGACGCCGATGTACGCCGACAAGGTGGCAAGCGGTGAATTGCCAGGCGTGGCCCAACGCCTGCCGAAGGTCCCCTCGATCGTGCATATCGGCGGCGAAAAAGTTATCGGACGCCAGGGCGGTACATTGCGCACCTTGATCGGACGGGCCAAGGATGTGCGCCTGTTCGTGGTTTATGGCTACGCCCGGCTGGTCGGCTACAACGAAAAATTCGAGTTGCTGCCCGACATTTTGCAGTCCATCGAGGTCAAGGAAGGACGGCAGTTCACCTTTCATTTACGGCCGGGACACAAATGGTCGGACGGCCGCCCCTTCACCTCGGAGGATTTCCGCTATTGGTGGGAGGATGTGGCCAACAACAAAAGGACCTCGCCCGCGGGTCCGCCGCGCCTGCTGCTATCGAATGGCGAACCCCCCGGTTTCGAGGTGCTGGACGAAACCACCGTGCGCTATACCTGGTCCAAGGCCAATCCGTTTTTCCTGCCGCGCCTGGCCGGCGCCTCGCCCATGTTCATCTATCGCCCCTCCCACTATCTGAAGAAATTCCACGGCAAATATGCCGACCCGAAGACCCTGAAAAAACTGCTGCGCAAGCACCGCACACGTAGTTGGGCCTCGTTGCATAACCGTTTCGATAACATGTACCGCTTCGATAACCCGGATCTGCCGACCCTGCAGCCCTGGGTCAATCTGACCCGCCCGCCCGCGACCCGGTTTATCGGCATGCGCAACCCGTACTATCACCGGGTCGACGAGAAGGGGCGGCAGCTTCCCTATCTCGATAGGCTCATCATGATCGTATCCGACGGCAAATTGATCGCGGCCAAGGCGGGCACGGGCGAGGTTGATTTGCAGGCCCGCAGCCTGGCCTTCAACAATTTGACCTTTTTGCGGGAGAACGAAAAAGAGGGCAAGTTCGAAACCTATCTGTGGCGCATCGCCAAGGGCTCCCACGTCGCCCTGTTCCCGAACATGAACGTGACCGATCCGGTCTGGTCCAAGCTGATGCGCGATGTCCGCTTTCGCCGCGCCTTGAGCTTGGGCGTGGACCGCGAGGCGGTCAATGAATCCCTGTATTTCGGCCTGGCCATCATGGGCAACAATACCATGCTGCCCGGCAGTCCCCTTTACCGGGAGGAATATCAGAAGAAATGGGCCGAATATGACCCCGACCTGGCGTCCGAGCTGTTGGACGAGATCGGCCTGACCGAATACGACGACGACGATATCCGCCTGATGTCCGACGGCAGACCGCTGGAGATCATCATTGAAACCGCCGGCGAGGATACGGAACAGACCGATGTCCTGGAACTGGTCGCGGAAAGCTGGGCCGAGATTGGCGTGAAACTGTATATCAAGCCGTCCCAGCGGGAAGTATTCCGCAACCGCATCTTCTCGGGCCAGGCCTTGATGTCGATCTGGAGCGGCCTGGAAAACGGCGTCGCCTCGGCCGCCACTAATCCCGAAGAGCTGGCGCCGACCTCGCAGCAGCAATTGATGTGGCCCAAATGGGGCCAATTTTACGACACCTCCGGCCAGATGGGACAGGCCCCCGACATGCCGGAAGCCCTGGAGCTGGGCCGGCTGGCGGCGGAGTGGATCGAAAGTACCGACCCGGCCCGGAAAGAACAGATCTGGCACCGCATGCTGGCCATTCACGCCGATCAGGTCTATTCCATCGGCGTCATCGCAGGCGTGCAGCAACCCATCGTGGTCAAGCACGGCGTGCGGAACGTGCCCCGGAACGGCATCTATAACTGGGACCCCGGCGCGCATTTCGGTATCTACCGCCCCGATACCTTTTGGTTGGACAGATAGGGGGAGCCTGGGTAGGTAGCACCATGTTCACCTATTTTACACATCGGGTCCTGGTGATGATCCCAACCTTGCTGGTGATCTCGGTCATCACCTTCATCATTATCCAATTACCCCCCGGCGATTACCTGTCGAACCAGATGGCCGAACTGATTGCCAGCGGCGACCGCGCGGCGATTGAGAAATTGGCCTTCCTGCGCCAGGAATTCGGCCTGGACAAACCGATGTTGGAGCAATACGGCGTTTGGCTGGGGATTTGGCCCGGCAACAATGGTTTCTCGGGTATTTTGCAGGGCAATCTGGGCTGGTCGTTCGAATATAATCTGCCCGTGGGCGAGGTCGTGGGCGACCGGCTGTTCCTGTCCCTGGTGCTGAATTTCACCACCATGCTGTTTGTTTACGCGGTGTCCTTTCCCATCGGGGTGTACACGGCGGTGCGGCAATACAGCTTTAGCGACCACGCCATGACCTTCATCGGCTATATCGGTCTGGCCACGCCGAACTTCCTCCTCGCCCTGATCTTATTGTTCCTGGCCAAGAAGCATTTCGGCGTTTCCATCGGCGGTCTGATGGACGAGGAATTTATCGATCAGGATATGTCGTGGGGCAAACTGATCTCCATCTGCGAACATATGGTGGTGCCGGTGATCGTGATCGGCACCTCGGGTACCGCCGGGATGATCCGCCGCCTGCGCGCCAACCTGCTGGATGAATTGCAAAAGCAATATGTCACCACGGCCCGGGCCAAGGGTCTGAAAAACTGGCAGCTGCTGTTGAAATACCCCCTGCGCATGGCCTTGAACCCCTTCGTGGCCGATATCGGCAATCTGCTGCCGCAAATGATTTCCGGCTCCGCCATCGTCGCCGTGGTGATGAGCCTGCCCACCTCCGGCCCCATGCTGGTCAGCGCCCTGCAAAGCCAGGATCAATATCTGGCCGGCTCGTTCCTGTTGTTCCTGGCCGCCCTGACCGTGGTCGGGATGTTTGTTTCGGACCTGGCCCTGGCCGCCCTTGATCCCCGCATCCGCCTCGGCTCGGAGGCCTCGAAATGAGCATGCGCGACGATCAACAAGAGCACTGGGTCTCGGACGCCCCGTTCAACCCCCATTCCGTGGAGCGCCTGACCAAGGAGCAGGAACGCTTTTTCCTGGCCTCGCAATGGACCCTGATGTGGTGGAAGCTGCGCCGCCATCCCCTGGCCGTGGCCTCGATGATCTTCCTGCTGATCATCTACGTCTCCATTCTGATGGTCGAATGGGTGGCGCCCTATTCCCTGTCCAAGCGCAACGCCAAATTCATCTACGCCCCGCCGCAGATCGTGCATCTGTTTCACGAGGGCGATCTGGTCGGGCCCTTCGTCTACGGCTTTAAGGTGACCCGCGACATCAAGCGCATGAAGCGGATCTATACGGTGGATACCACCCAGGTGCAGCCGATCCGCTTTTTCTGCCAGGGCGCGCGCTACAAATTCTGGGGCCAGTGGCGCATGAAGTTCCATTTCTTCTGCCCCTCGAAGGAAAAGGTCGGCGCGCGCACCGTGCACGGCACCCTGTTCCTCTTTGGCACCGACCGCCTGGGCCGGGATCTGTTCTCGCGCATCGTCTATGGCTCCCGCATCTCCCTGACCGTGGGCCTGATCGGCATTTCCATCAGTTTCGTGATCGGGCTGACCCTGGGCGGCATGGCCGGCTATTACGGCGGCTGGGTGGACAACGTGGTGCAGCGCTTGATCGAGATGCTGCGCTCGTTCCCGGAACTGCCCCTGTGGATGGCGCTGTCCGCCGCCCTGCCCGTGACCTGGAGCCCCATCGGCGTGTTCTTCGGTATCACCATTATTCTCGCCCTGCTGGATTGGCCCGGCCTGGCCCGCGCCGTGCGTTCCAAGCTATTGGCCCTGCGCGAGGAAGATTTCGCCACCGCCGCGACCTTGATGGGCGCCTCGCCGGCCCGGGTCATCGCGCGTCATCTATTGCCCAATTTCATGAGCCATCTGATCGCCAGCCTGACGCTGTCGATCCCCTCCATGATCCTGGCCGAAACCGCGCTAAGTTTTCTGGGCCTGGGCCTGCGCCCGCCGATCACCTCGTGGGGGGTGTTGTTGAACGAGGCGCAAAACATCAACGCCGTCGCCACCTACCCCTGGCTGATCTTCCCCATGCTGCCCGTGGTCCTCATCGTCCTCGCCTTCAACTTCTTCGGCGACGGGCTGCGGGACGCGGCGGATCCGTATAAGTAACGGGACGCGACCTCAATTAGGAATGCCCTTAGCCATACAATATGGGTTAGTCCAATATACAAATTCTGGTATAATTTCTATTCGTTAGACACTAGATTTAGAATTATGTACTGTGGATTTGTTTTCCATGCGGGGTTATGTCGGAGCCGAAACGGCTTGGTTTATGCGATCGGAAACGGACAACAAGGGCGGAGGCGCCAGGCCATGTGGAGCAAAACGGTAACCACGGCGAGAGGTGCCCTGCGGCGGGCCGGGCTTGGTGATGTGTCCGGAGCGACGGCGGTTGAATATGGGCTGGTGGGGGCCGGGATCGCCTTGGCCATCATTGTCGCCATCTTTGCCATTGGGGAAGATATCACCTCTCTGTTCGGCACCGTGCAGTCGTCGTTGAACGAACAGAGATAGCCGCGCGCCCGCATCATTGACGCCATTCGGTCTTGGGCCCTTGCCGGAACATTTGCTTGTTCCGGCAAACTCAATTATGCACATGGTAACCACCAATTAGGGTCATTCCGGCCCGTGGCCCGGTCCCCCCGGACCCATCGGCCATCGAAAATCCAAGGGAGAGTTATCCATGGCAGGACTATGTCAAGATCGAGTAGCCATCGTCACCGGCGCGGCGCGGGGCGTGGGCAAGGAGCATGCGTTGTTGTTGGCGAAATGCGGCGCCAAGGTGCTGGTCAATGATTTGGGCGGCGCCGTGGACGGCACCGGCGCCGACCGCACGCCGGCCCAGGAAGTGGCCGACGAGATCATCGCGGCGGGTGGCGAGGCGGCGGTCAACGGCGACGACGTCTCGAGCTGGGACGGCGCCAAGGCGATGATCGATCAGGCCGTCTCAACCTTCGGCAAGCTGGACATTCTGGTCAATAACGCCGGCATCCTGCGCGACCGCATGCTGGTCAACATGACCGAGGAAGAATGGGATTCGGTGATCCAGGTCCACCTCAAGGGCACCTTCGCGCCGTCCCGCCACGCGGCGGCCTATTGGCGCGGCATATCGAAAGAGACCGACGGACCGGTCCAGGGGCGCATCATCAACACCTCCTCGACCTCCGGCATCTACGGCAACATGGGCCAGACCAACTATGGCGCGGCCAAGGCCGGCATTGCCGCCTTTACCGTCATCGCGGCGCGGGAATTGCGGCGTATCGGCGTGACGGTCAACGCCATCTCGCCCTCCGCCTATACCCGCATGACCGACAGCCTGCGCGAATACACCGAGGAAGAGATCGAATGGCGGCACCCACGCTGGGTCTCCCCGACCGTGGCTTATCTGGCCAGCGAGGAAGCGCATGATATCTCCGGCCGCATTATTCAGGCCGGCGGCGGCATGGTCGCGGTCTGCGAAGGCTGGCGCCGGGGCGCCGAGATCGAGCAATTGTCCGACCCGGCCGAGCTGGGCCCGAAAATCCGCGAGATGTGCGAGCAATCGCGCTTGAACTCCGGCATGGACGGCATGCCGCTCGACTAACGGAGACGTTAGTCTCGCGTTTTTCGTTCACGCCGCGCGCGATGCGCGGGGCTGCACGGGCGCGGCGCAGGGGCGCCGGGCCGTGGTCACGGCCGTGATTGCGTAAAACCGCGCGGGGCACGCCCTATGACGGCCGTGACCACGGCCCGGCGCCCCTGCGCCGCCCTCGCGGAGCGGTGCGCTTTTGCGCACAAGCGTGAGCGATAAAAGATCACGGCAGTAGCACCACCAGATCCAGCGGCTCGCCGGCGCCTTCCACGGCGCGGGCGGGCCGTTTTTCCAGGGGCGTTTGGGGCTGGTAGCCTTGGGCCTGAGCCAGGGCCAGGGTAGGGGCGGTGGTCAGGGCGGTAACGGCCTCCGCTTTGTTGGTCTTTTCCAGCTTGGCGGCCAGATTGACCGGTTCTCCGATGACGGTGAATTCTAGACGCTCCACATCGCCCACGGCGCCGAACACCAGGGGGCCGGCGGCGGCGGCGAAACCCACCGCCAGGGGAACTTGGCCGTCGGCCAGGCGCTGGTTCCGCCACTCGTCGGCGGCCCGTCCCAGATCCTCGATACAGCGCAAGGCGTCCGCCGCATAGGTCTCCGTGGGCACGGCGGCGCCGAAGGTGGCCATGATGCCGTCGCCCATGAACTTGTCGATACTGCCGCCGTGGGCCTGAATGACGGTGACCATGCGGCTTTGATAGTCCGCCAGCAGGGTCATGAGGGCGCCGGGGTCCATGCCCATGGCCAGGGGCGTAAAGCCGCGGATATCGCAATCCAGCACCGCGGCCTGGCGGATTTCGCCATGGCCCGCCTCGATCCGGGTTTCGGAGGTGACGATCTGGTGGGCGATTTCCGGCGCGAAGAAACGTTCCAGGTCCTGATGGGCCTGACCCTCGATCACCGATTGCAGCAACAGCCGCCGGGCCCGCCACAGGGCGATGGCCAGGATCGCGGTGGTCAGCAGAATGGCGATGATTTTATCGAACTCCGCCCCGATCAGGATCATGTTCGAGGTCATGTAGGCGATGTAATCCCGGGTCACGCCCATGTTCGGCTCGGCCGAGGTGGCCAAGGCATAGAACAACATGATCAACCAGCCCAGCGCCGCCGCCCCGCCCGAGAGCAGCACGAAACCGGCGGAAACACGCAAGGCCCGCAGGGAGATGAAAATGAACACATACAGCAAGGTCGGCGCCTTGAGATAGAACGACGCGGGCTGTTCATATTGGATATGGAAACTCCAGATCAGGGACATCAAGATAGCCATGTCCACCAGCACGGAGAGGGAGAGAAACCAGGTGGCGGCAAAGCCGCGATAGGCCAATATCAGGCGCAGAATGGAAAACAGCAGATACGATCCCAAGGCCAGGGGCACCGGTTCGATCATGGCGGCGGTGGCGGTCTTGGGCGCCACGGCATACAAAACGGCCCAGGTCGCGCCAACGAGGAGCTGGGCCCAGGCAATCAGAATTTCGCTTTGCAATTGATGGCCCCGGATCGCGGCGGCCACACGGGGTGGCAGTTCGCCCTGGCGCAAACGGCCCCAGCCGGCCTTGGCCCGGGCCTTGGTGCGATCCACGCCGCCGGCCGCTAGCACTTTCTCAGCCACAGGCTGGCGGGCATGCCGCCCATCTTGGTGGGCAGCCGCGAGACGGCGGAGGCCGCCACCGCATCCGCCATGCGGGTGGTCACGTAGTGGGAGGCGAACAGCACGTCGTAGGCGCCGCCGGCCAGCATGGGCGCCACGCCCAGTTGTTCGTTATAGCCGCGCCAGTCCCAGGTGGTGGGATAGTCGTCGGGCAGAAATATATCGTGAATATGGACCAGGGCGCCAGGGGGCAAACTGGGCATGATCCGGTTGAACAGATCATCCACGTCGCTGCCGGGCATCAGGATATGGGAGGAATCGATAAACAGGATATCCCCCGCGCGAAGCCTGGCGAAGACCGCCCCATCGGCCGCGGCCATGGTGGTGGACAGGAATTCAATATCCAAGAGATCGACGAAGCGGCTGGGCTGGGCATCAATGGCGGTGATGTGGGTGTCCAGGCCGCCGTCATCGACGGCCCGCTTCATGAAACGCGTGGAATGGCCGGAGCCGACCTCGACAATGCGTTTTGGTTTGTGCCCGCGCACCATGGCATAGGCGGCGGCGGCATCAAGGGTGGGGAACCAATCCTGGGTCCAGCGGGGGCTGGGCGGCGGCTCTTGTCCCAGCGCCGCCAAGTCAGCCTCAAGGCCATCGATCTCCGCCAGCAGCGCGGTAAATTTAGGCTCGGCCGCGGCCATGATGGCTTCCACGGGGGAATAGCTGGGGTTGCGGCCGGGGATGGGCAGGGTGTGCGCGTAACGATAGGGTATGAAAAAACCACGCCGCGCCAGTCCCAAGACCGTCAGCAGGCCCAACCGCATACTACGCCTGTGCATTTTGCCCCTCCAAATATTCGGCGACGGCCGCGGGGGAACACGAAATCAATGTCACTGCGACGGCAGCTCCGATTGGTTGAAATTTGCGCTAACCGGCGAAGGCCGCCTTGCGTTGCGGGACGTCGATGTCCTGGTCGCGCTGGGCGGGGCGCAAGACCATGCCTTCCCGGGCCACGACAGTGCCCGGACGGCGCCGTTCGGCGGCTTCGGCAATCGTGTCCATGAAATCGTCATCGTGATCGGGGTCATGGTGGAAAATGACCAACTGCTGGACAGAGGCCGCATCGCACAGATCGGCGCCGGCCTGCCACGTGGAATGGCCCCAGCCGACGCAGTTTTTGTATTCATCCTCGGTGAACATGGAATCGTAGATCACGATATCGGCGCCATCGATCAATTCCAGAATTGTTTGATCCAATTCACCGGCCACATGTTCCGTGTCGGTCAGGTAGCAGATGGATTGACCGCCGTATTCCACCCGGTAACCGGTGGCGCAGTCGGGGTGGTTCAGGGCGGCGGTGCGTACCACGACCTCTTCGCCGGCATTCAAACTGTCGCCGACGATGAAATCATGGAATTCAATCTTGGATTGGAAAATTTCCAGAGGGACCGGAAACAGCGGTGATTTCATCAAATCGCACAGCACGCCGCGCAAGTTCGTATCCGGCAGCAAATGGCCCGCCCACATGCGGAATTTATTTTGTGGATTAAAGAAAGGTTTAAAAAACGGAATACCGCAGATGTGGTCGTAATGGGTATGGGTGAGGAATAGATCGGTATCAACCAATTCCCCGGCCCCGACAATTTCGTTGCCCAGATAGCGCAGGCCCGACCCGGCATCGAATATCAACAACCGGTCGCCGCAACGAACTTCCAGACAGGGTGTGTTGCCACCATAGCGAACCGAATTTGGGTCCGAGATAGGTATGCTGCCGCGTACCCCCCAAAACCGGACTTGAAAATCACCTGCTTCCGACATGGCCCCTACTCTTTCACCGTTGTCGTTCGATCCTACGGGATCAACGTTAATATTCTACTCACGTATCGCATTCTTTAACAACTCGATTCGTCTTATATCAATTCGATATATGCTGACAAATCTATATTACGTCTAATACGTTGGTGTTGTAAACAGCTATATCAAGGGCCGAAATTTTGCCCGTGGTGAAATGCCACCCGTCGCCCCGAAGGGGCGCCGCTGATATTTCCCAAAGGGGCGTGGAATATTTTCCCGGAGGGGCGCCGCTTATTTTTCCCGGGAGGGCGGCGGCCTACCTTCCCATTTGCGCCAGAATGAGGCGGCTGAGTTCGGCCTCGGGATCACCAAGCTGTTCAACGATGGTGAAATGATTTTGGCCGGCTAGCACCTTCACCTCCACATCGATGCCATGGCGCCGCCAGGCCGCCGCCAGGTCTTCGCTTTGGCGAAGATACTCCGGGCCTTCCATCCCTCCCACGGTCAACAGCAGGGGGCCGGGTCCACCGGGAGCCAGGCGCAGGGGGCTGTTGCGGTCGGCCTCGGCCTGGCTGAGTTTCAGATCGTCGTTCAGGAAACACCGGCGGATCGGCTCCAGATCATACAGCCCCGATATGCCGCAGCCGCCCTTGATAAGGCTCTTGGGCAAGCCCGGCGTTAGGGCATCAAAGGCGGGCCAATCCGTCGCCATCATCATGGCGGCCAGATGACCGCCCGCCGAATGGCCGGAAATGAAAATACGCTCCCCATCACCGCCGAAGGTCTCGGCGTTGCGGTAGGTCCAGGCCAGGGCGGCGCGGCATTGACGCACCAACTCGTCCATATCAACGGTGGGGATCAGGCCGTAATTGACCACCACCGTGGCGCAGCCCTTGGGCGTGAAGGCGCGGGCCACGTAGGAGGATTCATCCTTGCTCAACATCTTCCAATAGCCGCCATGGATAAAGACCTGGATCGGCGCCGGCCCGGCGGTGCCGTCGGGCGCCGGAAAAATATCCAGCACTTCCTCTTGCCCAGGCCCGAAGGCGACGCCCAGTCTGCCCTCCATGGCCTGGCGCACGGCTTCGCTTTGCACGGCTAATTCCCGCAGCAGGTCCATGCCCTCGGGCACCTTGGCGCGGTTGTCGTATTCCCGGTCCAGCCCGGCCTGATCATAGTCACCGAATATTTTTGTCATTGCGCCAAATTTCCTATCTCTCCGCCGTCATCACGGCCAGCATCTGCCTAACCCGTTCAAGGGGCAAATGGTTGATTTCCTCGGCCAGGCGATTGGCCAGCTCGGTCGCCTCCGGTCCCGCCTGGGTGGTGTCGATCACCACGCGGGGGTGGCTGAGTTTTCCCAGGCGGCGCAGCATATCCGCCTCGTCCCAGATAATATGAAAATAGCCACAGATTTGGTCCACCAGCACCGGCGACGGGCGGCCCCGCTGGCCCCGTTCCAGAGCGGACAGGTAGGCGGCGGAAATTTGCAGCTCCCGGGCCATGACCTTCTGGCTCACGCCACGGGCCCGGCGTAGAGCCCGGACCCGCTCGCCAAAGGGTGTCAGCCCCGCCGCCATGTCTATTCCAGCCATAGGCCGTGACGTTTATGCCAGGCTTCAATGGACTGCGCGGGATATTCGGCAAAGCGCTCGATGTGATCGCCGGTGTGCGGCGCCACCCAGGGCGCGGCGCTGTCCAGCATGATATCGACAAAGCGTTCCGGCCGGGGCAGGGGCGTGTCGATGACGGAGGCAAGGGGGTGCACCAGATCCGGCCAACTTTCGTTCCAGGCCCACATATGGCTACCGCAGAGCTTGCAAAAATAACGCCGGTGTTCAGAGCGTTCGCCCCCGATCAATGCCCGGTATTCGGAAACATTCTCCTGGCCGGTGATTTCCATGCTGCCGTTGTCGGCCAGGATATTGATGGCGAACCCGCCCGCCCCGCCGGCCTTGCGGCAGATGGAGCAATAACAGCGCTGATAGGGTTGCGGGCCCTGACTTTCCACGCTGAAGCCGACGGCGCCACAATGACACGAACCTTGCAATTTCATACCGATCTCCCCGGTTTTGACGCCCGTTATTCTGCCCCGATCTCCCCGTCCGTCAAGACCGGGATTGGAACGTCTATCGTTTGCGCCGGATCAGGACGTAGTAGGCGCCGTCACCGCCGTGTTGCGGGCGGGCGCTTTCCAGGCGCAGCACCATGTGCCGCACCGGCGCCTCGCCCAGCCAGCGGGGCAGGTTGCGGCGCAGCACGCCGCTGTCCCGGTCGGGCATGAAGCCGGCATCCATATTGTCCCTGACGCCGCCCTTGCCGGTGATGATCAGGACACAGCGGCGGCCGGCCCGATGGCTGGCGGCGATAAAGGCGTGCGCCGCCCGGTGGGCATCGACCTGGGTGTGGCCGTGTAAATCCAACCGCCCCTCGATGGTCATTTGACCCCGGCGCAAGCGTTCGGCGCTACGCTTGTCCAGGCCGGCGGGCGGTGTTGCTTTTGCCACGCCGGTGGGAGGCGGCGCGGGCCGGGTCCGCACACTGGGCCGGTTACTGGGCCGGGCGGGATTGGGTCTGGCGGGAACTGCGCGCGGCGCCGCGGTTAGCGGTTTCTTTGGTGCTCTGGACGGCCGGCGTTTCAAGGGCACGGCCCCTTGCATGGCGGCCTCGAACAAGGCGTCGCCATCCAGCAGTCTCTTGGCGATGCCCTTAGGCTTGTTCGGTTTCGCCATCTGTTTCGCCAGCTGTTTCATCGTCGATCAAAACGATGTGCAGACTGCGCGGGCCATGGGCGCCCAACTCTATGGTCAAGGCGATGTCGGCGGTGCGCGAGGGGCCCGTGATCATGTTGACGTTGCGCGGCATGGTAAAGCCACGGCCCACCTTATTGGCCTTGCGCAGCTTGGCCCAGACCTCCTCGTAAGCGCCCACGATCTGGGACGTGGGCAGGGCGACCACATGATAGTCGGGCACGAAATTCAAGGTGGTCGGGTGGCCCGCACCCGAAAGCGCCACCAGGGTTCCGGTTTCCGCCACGCCGGCAAAGGCTGGGGTGACGGAAACCAGGTCGTCTATGCCAGCGGCGCCGGACTTGGTTTCGAGCAGGCTTTGACCCTCCCAGTCCAGGCCGGCGAGCCATTCGTCGGGGGCCAGGGTAACCTGCGTGGGTAGATTGTTGGCGCGCAGATAGTCCGCCACCGCCGCCGGCAGGTGGGCGGCGTCCGCAACGGTTTCAACCGTGCAGGAGACCGCCTCCGCCATCTCCCGAAAGCGCTTGATCAAGGCCGCCCGGTCGCCCTTGCCCCGCGCCGGCACCAGGTTGGCGCGATGCTTGGCGATATGTTCGTTCAGGCCCCGCTTGGCGTCCGTGCTGAGTTCAGGGCGGCCCAGGGATTGCCGGATCGCGCCCAGAATAGCCGCCCGGCCGGCGTTGTTGGTCTTGGGTCCGTTCTTGGGCCCGCTCTTGTTATCGCTCATGACGCCGCTCTTTCGCGCTGTTGTTTGCGCCAGCGTTCCTGGAAGGTCTGGCCTTCCGGCGCGGGCAGATCGCGGCCATCGGTCCAGCCGCCGGCAAACCAAAGTTTACGCATGCGGCCGCGGTCCCGGCCCAGATAGGCCAGGCCGCGCATGGCCAGACGGGCGCCCAGCCCATAGAGCCAGGGGCGTTTGGCGAAAAAGGCCCAGACGGACAGACCCCAACGTTCAAGGCTGGGAACATCGCCCGCCTCGAACGCCCGTTGCCGCCATTGCCGCAACAGGCGCGGCAGGGGTATCGAGACCGGGCAGACTTCCTCGCAACGGCCGCACAGGGTGGAGGCGCAGGGCAGATGCTTGGTCTCCGCAACCCCGAGCAGGGCCGGCGACAGCACGGCGCCCATGGGCCCCACATAAACCGTGCCATAGGTATGGCCGCCGACCGATTGATAGACCGGGCAATGGTTCATGCAGGCGCCGCAACGGATACAGCGCAGCATGTCCTGCACCTCGCTGCCCAGCATGGCGGAGCGTCCATTGTCCAGCAGGATGACGTGATATTCCTCCGGCCCATCCATATCACCGTCCTGGCGCGGGCCGGTGGAGATAGTGGTATAGGCGGAGAATTCCTGGCCCGTGGCCGAGCGCGCCAGAATGCGCAGGAAGGTGGTCGCATCCTCCAGGGTCGGCACGACCTTTTCCAGGGAGGTTACGACGATGTGGATTTTCGGCAGGGTCTGCGTCAGATCGCCGTTGCCTTCGTTGGTGACGATGATGGAGCTGCCGGTCTCGGCGATCAGATAGTTGGCGCCGGTTATGCCCACATCGGCGTCGAAATATTTCTGCCGCAGAATTTCCCGCGCTTCGTTGACCAGTTTTTGCGGCTCGGTCTGACGCTCCGTGCGGCCCAGCTTGGCATGATGTTTCAAAAACAGGTCCGAGACCTGATCCTTGGTCTTATGAATGGCCGGCCCGATGATGTGGGAGGGCGGCTCCTCCGCCAACTGGATGATGTATTCGCCCAAATCGGTTTCAATGGGCTCTATATGGTGCTGTTCGAGAAATTCGTTGAGGTGAATTTCCTCGGCGATCATGGATTTGCCCTTGGTCACCGTTTTGGCGTCGACCGAACGGCAGATCTCCAGCACCTCCCGCCGGGCGTCCTCGGCCGTTGCGCACCAATGGACATGGCCGCCGGCCGCCTTGCAATTGCGCTCGAAACGCTCCAGATAAAAATCCAGATGGGCCAGCACATGGTCCTTCAGTTCCCGGCCGCGCTGGGAAAGTTTCTCGAACTCCGGCAGGCGGTCCACCGCGCCCTGGCGGTTGGGGATCATGCCGGTGCTCAACATGGTCATGGCGCTGCGCAGGTCCTGGTCGGCCAGGGCCGCGCGGGCATTGTCCTTGAAGGCGCCGGGCTTCATGAATTCCATGATGTCAGTTCCCGTCCTTCTTGCCGTTGTTTTCACCGCCGCGTTCGCTGCCGATTTCGCCGATCGGCGGAACCTCGCCGGTCATGCCGGCGAGCACTTCGGCCACATGGCGCACCTGCACGGAGGAACCTTCCCGCTTCAGGCGCCCGGCGATATTCAACAGACAACCCAGATCGCCGGCCAGCAACAAATCGGCCCCGGTCTTGACCACCTCGGCGGTCTTGCGGGAGACGATATCGGTGGAAATTTCGCCGTATTTCACACAAAAGGTGCCGCCGAAACCGCAACAGGCCTCGGTGTCGTCCATTTCCACCAGCGCCAGATCCTTGACCCCCGCCAGCAATTCCCGCGGCTGGTCGCGGACGCCAAGTTCGCGCAGACCGGCACAGGCGTCATGATAGGTGGCGGTGCCGTCATGGGCGGCGGAAATAGCCTCGGCGGCATCGATTTTCATGACGTCGGCGAGGAAGGTCGTCAGCTCGAAGGTCTTGGCGGCGAGGGCCCGGGCCCGGCGGTTCCAGTCCGGATCATCGGCGAACAGATCGGGATAATGCACGGCGATCATGCCGCCGCAGGATCCCGACGGCACGACGACATAGTCGTAGATTTCAAAGCTTTCGATGACCTGGCGGGCGATCTGGCGGGCATGACGGCTGTCGCCCGAGTTATATGCCGGCTGGCCGCAGCAGGTTTGTTCGGGGACATGCACGGCGCACCCCGCCGCCTCGATCAATCGTGCCGCCGCGAAACCAACCGTGGGCCGGAACAGATCCACCAGACAGGTCGCGAACAGCCCCACATTGATCGGCGTCTTGGATTTATCATTTGCCATTGCCTGGCTTTATAGCACTTCAGAGGCGATCCGCCACGGCGTTCGGCAGCAACAAAAACCATGTGCCCGCATGTTTCATCCTACCCGCGATGGCGGCGGCGTCCGGGCCATGGCCCCAGAACATATCGCCCCGGACGCCTCCTTTTATGGCCCCGCCCGTATCCTGAGCCAGGACCAGACGGCGCAGGGGTTTGTCGGCCTCGCCACTGGCGGCGGCCGGATGGCTGGCCTGCAGCCAGATCGGAACGCCCAAGGGGATCAGCCGCCGGTCCACGGCGATGGAACGGCCCGGCGTCAGGGCCACGCCGAGGGCGCCAATGGGGCCCGGACCCTGCAGTTCGCGGAAGAAAATATAAGATGGGTTCAGGTCCATGACCGCCCGGCCTTCACCTGGATTGGCGGCCAGCCAGGCGCGGATACTTTGCATGGAGACAGTGTCCTTGTCGAGAACGCCGCGTTTGATCAGCTCCCGCCCGATGGCGTAGTAGCGCCGGCCATTGCGCCCCGCATAGCCGAGGCGCAGCTCGCCCCCCTGGGCCAGCTTGACCCGCCCCGAACCCTGTATCTGCAGAAAAAAGGCATCCACGGGATCGTCCACATAGACGATTTCCAAACCCCGGCCGGCCAGCGCGCCCGCCTCGATCCGGCGCCGTTCGAAATAGGGCCGCAAGTTTTTGCCCCGCACCCGGCCGACGATATGCCGGCCCGCCAGGCTGTCACTAAAGGCGCCCAGATCGACCCTGACCAGATCATCCGGCAGGCCGAACAGGGGATGAATATAGGGTTCCTGGCGCCGGCGGCTGCCGCGCAGGGAAGGTTCGTAGTAGCCGGTGAACAGACCGCGCCCCTGGCCGTCATAACTGACCGCGACCGCCCTGAAGTTGGTTTCGAAAAATCGCCGCGCCGCGCCACGTCCATCCGCCGGCAGCTTCACGGCAAGCGCGCAGACTTCCACCCAGTCCCGGGCCAATCCGCCGGCGCCGCCGGTACCGGCGCGTCCACCACCGCGCCCGGATAAACCGCGTGTGCCGGGCCATTTGCCGAAGCGTTCGCAGCTCCGCAAAAAAGCCCCGACGGCGGCGCCATGATCGTCCGCCGCCCAGCCGTCGAGATCACTGAAGGGGACGGGACGAAAACTCAAACCTTTGATGGTTGGGGGGGCGGGACGGGTGGCCCACCAGAACAGCAGGCCCAGGGCAACCAGCAGCCCGCCAGCCCAGATTACGGCGAGGCGGTTGCTCATCCCGTAACTCCGGACTCCCGGATCACGGCCTTGGAGAAATTTTTAATTAATAGGCGCCCCAGCATGCTCTAAAAGAACATGCTCTAGTGTTCGCCGTCGGTTTCGACCAATTGCCAGTTCGGGTCCCGATTTCGGGTATCGCGGGCAAAGGTCCAGATATCCGTGACCTCGCGGGTACCGGCCGGTTGATCGGGTAGTATTTCGCCATCCTCGTCGCGGCTGACGGAAACCATTTCCGAAACGAATTTGACGGTAACCTCGGCCACCTTGTCCTTCAGTTCCGCCTCCACGATGATAGCCGCGTTGATGGCGACAATCTTGGTTTCCAGCGTATGGCCCCGATTTTCCCGTTCATCGATGGCGCCGACAAAATTCTCGAAGACCTGGTCGCTCAACAAGGGGCGCAGGGCATCGCTGTCACCATTGGCGAACGCATCGACAATCATTTCGTAGGCACTTTTCGCGCCCTCGGCGAAACTGCCGGGGTCAAAATTGTGATCGGCGAGTTTGATTTTCGTCAGGCCGGCGCCAATGGGCGAATCCTCGGCCCAAAGGGCGGCTTCCTCTTCCGCCCTGTTGGCGGTCTCTTCGGCCTGTTCATCCATCCCGGCCTCGTCTTGCTGGTCGGCATCGGGGTCTAAATCACCGCGGTCGGCAAGCGAGACGACGTTGTCATCGGCACCGGTACGCTGGTCATTCTGATGCCCGTTCTGATGGTCGTCGGGCTGTTCGGGCGGGCGTTCATTGCCCGTCCGCCGGCCCAGCACGCCGCGCAGGCGAAAAAAGATAAAGCCCGCCACCATGGCCAGAAAAATAATATCGAGAAAGTGACCCTCGCCCATGAATTCCATCTGTCCTGCCGGGTCGTTGATCCTGTTGGATTTTCTATCCAACCAGATCATCCAGCGGCACAACTGCCCGAACCGGCATTTGCTACCTTGGATGACCTAACCCGTTTGGCCGCCGCCCGTTACCGGCAACCAAACGGCCTGCCTTTGGCGCGAAAGACTACATATACGGCCCGCGCCGGAGACTGTCCAGTTAACTTGCTTCAAGAATGCGCTATGGCGCCGCTCTTGATACCGTACTAAATAGGCCTTGGTGCGAATCGGAGCAAGTCACTAACATCATGGGTTTTGCCATTCTATTGGCGTTCATCGCCATCCCCTTGATTGAAATCGCCGTCTTCATAGAGATTGGCGGCTTTATCGGCCTGTGGTGGACCCTGGCCATCGTGGTCGCCACCGCCCTGGGCGGCACCTTCATGTTGCGCCGCCAGGGCCTGGCCACCTTGCGCCGGGCGCAATCGCACATGGCCGAGGGGCGCATGCCGCTGCGTGAAGTGTTCGACGGACTATGCCTGCTGATCGCGGGCGTCTTGTTATTGACACCGGGGTTCGTCACCGATCTGGCGGGAGGTTTGCTGCTGTTGCCCCCCATCCGGGGGGTTCTGGGCCGTTTGGTCGCCAGTCATATCGTCGCCAGCGGGCAATTTCAGGGTCAAGGCTTCTCCCCCCAGGCGCCGCCACATCAGCCGCGCCAATCGGGCAACAATGACATCATCGATGTTGATTTCGAGGAGGTCGGTCCTGACGACCCGGCACCGATTGGTGATGACCGAAAGGACCGCCCCGATTCTTAAGCCATTAATGGGCCGGTCCTTGCTGGCGGGCAACAGACGTGATAGCCAATTCCGCAACACATACCAGGACGAGACATAGCCATCATGACCGACCAGACGACAGGTTCCGGGGCCCCCGAAATTGGCCGCACCGCGGACGTCCCTCATGTTCAAGTGCACGCCCAATACGTCAAGGATCTGTCGTTTGAAAACCCAGGCGCACCGCAAAGCCTGGCCGGCCAGAGCAATCCGCCGAATATCGAGGTTTCGGTCGACGTCGGCGCCCGCGGCCTGACCGCCAGCCAGTTCGAGGTGGAACTGCGCATCACCGCCCATGCCGATCAGGGCGGGACCAAGGCATTCGTGGTCGAGGTGTTGTACGCCGGGGTCTTTACCCTGCACAACGTGGACGAAAACAACCTGAAACAGATCTGCCTGATCGAATGCCCAAGGCTGCTGTTCCCCTTCGCCCGCCGCATCGTGGCGGATGCCACCCGAGACGGCGGCTTCCCGCCGCTGTTGCTGGAACCCATCGATTTCGCCGCCCTGTATCTGCAATCAGCCGACAGCATCCAGAACGCGCCCAGTAATGGCGGCGGCGGCGACCAGGACGGCGGCACGGACGCCTAAACTGTCGGTTTTTTTTACACATTCCGGCAGGTAAATCGATGAACCGGGCGCTAACCGCTTGTTTTTATTGCAACAGGATATCTGGCACGGAATTTGCATAATATTTGTTCAAACGCTTGCACGACGGCTTGTCGGGAAGGTTTGAACGATGCAAACAGTATTTCTTGGTTTGATCTCGGCAGCGTTGGCCGTTTCTCTCATGGCTACTTCAGCGCAGGCAAGTATCGTGCTGAGCCCGGCCGCGGGCTATAGCATCACCCATGATGGCAACGATGGTGATTTTTTCGATAATGTTACCGGTGCAACGGTTCCCGACAACGCGGCCTTGGCAATAAATGGCGCGACGGCGTTCGGCGACCCGTCGGCGTTTCCCATCCCGCATCAGGTCTCGGATTTGAACAATGGAATTTACGGCAACACAAACAGTTGGATCGGGGGCGCTACACCAAGCACAAGCCGGGCCGGCATAGCCCTATCAGGTTTGACAAATATATCGTCGATCGCCTGGGGCCGGGACAATGGAACTGATTTAAATAGCAGCCCCGTTGAGGCCTGCGCCGGCGGGCAATGTAAGGATCGCAGCCTTGGTATCTACACGATCTACTACACGCAAATCCTGGCGCCCGACCTAACAACGCTGATAACGGAAATTATCACCAGTGGCTGGAAGACAATCGGAACAATTAACTATGTGAGTCGTGACGATGATGTGGTCGGAGGCGGATTCACGGAATATCTTCGCCACGAATATCAGCTAAGTTTCAACGGCCAAGCGATTTCAGCGACAGGGTTTCGTATTGATACACCAGTGGCGGCGGCCATAGACGAGATTGAGCTTTATGCCGTGCCCGAACCCGCCACGCTGACCCTGTTCGGCCTGGGCTTGCTCGGCCTCGGCGCGGCGCGGCGGCGCAAACGCGCGGCCTGAAGATCGGCGGACCGGCGAGCGCATTTCGCTTTTGCGGTAGGCCTTCACACCGGATTTGACGGCACGGTTTGGTGCCGGGCTTTCGGCCAAGAGCGGCGCCGTGGCTGGGTATTTTGCAGAGTAATCAAGGTACCGATAACTGCAATTATCGCCACCAACGTTGAGGCTTGATGTTGGGGTAGCAGCGGAAATGCCCCAATGCTGCCTGATCCTCGAGATGTGCCAAGAAGCGACATTGGTTCGCCAGTCGATCCGTATAGATTCCTGCACCGCTCGGCCAGTACACTTTGCTTCATAGCAGAGGAAACCCAGCGTAGGCTGGCGGCAATCTTAGCTGCCGATGTCGTCGGATAACCGTGACGGGGCTCACGATATTGTTTAGGCTGTTCTCCCAATCCATGGATGTTGTACATCGCTGGAGGGGGGCCCGTGAAACGCATTGTGCTCACCGTGCTGCTGCTGTGGCCGCTCGTCGGTCCCGCACCACAAGCCGTCGCCCAGTCGCCGGAGCTAATGGCGGCCTTTCGGCAATACAAATCATTAAACGCTGAGGGCAAGTACGCCGAGGCCGAGGCCTTCGCCAGGAAGGCGTTGGAACTGGGCAGGGAAGAGCACGGCCCTAATCACAAGTATTACGCTTCTCTCCTCAACAACCTGGCGCTGCTGTATCAGACCCAAGGTCGCTACGCCGAGGCGGAGCCTCTCTACAAGCGCGCCTTGGCGATCCGGGAGAAAACCCTCGGCCCCGATCATTCCTATGTCGCCACGTCGCTGGACAATCTGGCGGCGCTGTACGACAACCAAGGTCGCTACGGCGAGGCGGAGCCGCTCTACAAACGTGCTCTGGCGATCCAGGAGAAAACCCTCGACCCCGACCATGCCGATGTCGCTATATCGCTGGACAATCTGGCGGCGCTGTACGACAACCAAGGTCGCTACGCCGAGGCGGAGCC
>JAPYPT010000046.1:0-3952 GCA_029937535.1 Alphaproteobacteria bacterium | reverse complement strand
TGGACAATCTGGCGGCGCTGTACGACAACCAAGGTCGCTACGCCGAGGCGGAGCCGCTCCACAAACGTGCTCTGGCGATCCGGGAGAAAACCCTCGGCCCGGATCATTCCTATGTCGCCACGTCGCTCAACAACCTGGCGGCGCTGTATCAGTACCAAGGCCGCCACGGCGAGGCGGAGCCGCTCCACAAACGTGCTCTGGCGATCCGGGAGAAAACCCTCGACCCCGACCATCCCGACCTCGCCTCGTCGCTCAACAACCTGGCAGAGCTATACCGGGCCCTAGCTCGCCACGCCGAGGCGGAGCCACTCCATAAGCGCGCCCTGGCAATCCGTGAGAAAGCGTTCGGCTCCGATCATCCAGATGTCGCCAACTCGCTCAACAACCTGGCGCTGCTGTATCAAGTCCAAGGCCGCCATGGCGAGGCGGAGCCGCTCCATAAGCGCGCCTTGGCGATCGAGGAGAAAGCCCTCGGCCCCGACCATGCCGATGTCGCTATATCGCTGGACAATCTGGCAGCGCTGTACAACAGCCAAGGTCGCCATGGCGAGGCGGAGCCACTCCAGAAGCGCGCCCTGGCGATCCTGGAGAAAGCCCTCGGCCCCGACCATCCTTCCGTCGCTACGTCGCTCAACAACCTGGCGGCGCTGTACGACGACCAAGGCCGCTACGGCGAGGCTGAGCCGCTCCATAAGCGCGCCCTGGCAATCCGTGAGAAAGCCCTCGGCCCCGATCATCCCGATGTCGCTACGTCGCTCAACAACCTGGCAGCGCTGTACCGGGCCCAGGGCCGCTTCGGCAAAGCGGAGCCGCTCCATAAGCGCGCCCTGGCGATCTGGGAGAAAGCCCTCGGCCCCGACCATCCCAGCGTCGCCACGTCGCTCAACGATCTGGGGGCGCTGTATCTGAAACAAGGCCGCTATGGCGAGGCGGAGCCACTCCACAAACGTGCCCTGGCGATCCAAGAGAAAGCCCTCGGCCCCGACCATCAGTACGTCGCCACATCGCTCAACAACCTGGCGGTGCTGTATCTGAAACAAGGCCGTTACGGCGAGGCGGAGCATCTCTACAAGCGCGCCTTGGCGATCGATGAGAAAGCCCTCGGCCCCGATCATCCCTATGTCGCCAACTCGCTCAACAACCTGGCGGCGCTGTATCAAGTCCAAGGCCGCTACAATGAGGCGGAGCCGCTCCAGATGCGCGCCCTGGCAATCCGGGAGAAAGCCCTCGGCTCCGACCATCCCGACCTCGCCACATCGCTCAACAACCTGGCGGCGCTGTTCGAGAAACAAGGCCGCCACGGCGAGGTGGAGCCTCTCTACAAGCGCGCCCTGGCAATCCGTGAGAAAGCGTTCGGCTCCGATCATCCAGATGTCGCCAACTCGCTCAACAATCTGGCGAAGCTGTACCAGAAACAAGCCCGCTACGGCGAGGCGGAGCCGCTCTCCAAGCGCGCCTTGGTGATCCAGGAGAAATTCTTCGGCCCCGACCATCCCGACCTCGCCACATCGCTCAACAACCTGGCAGTACTATACCGGGCCCAAGCTCGCTACGGCGAGGCGGAGCCACTCCAGAAGCGCGCCCTGGCAATCCGTGAGAAAGCGTTCGGCTCCGATCATCCAGATGTCGCCAACTCGCTCAACAACCTGGCGCTGCTGTATCAAGTCCAGGGCCGCCATGGCGAGGCGGAGCCGCTCCATAAACGCGCCTTGGCGATCAAGGAGAAAACCCTCGGCCCCGATCATCCCGACGTCGCCACGTCGCTCAACAACCTGACGGCGCTGTATCTGAAACAAGGCCGCTACGGCGAGGCGGAGCCGCTCCAGGAGCGCGCCCTAGCGAACTGGGAGAAAGCCCTCGGCCCCGATCATCCCGACGTCGCCACGTTGCTCAACAACCTGGCGGGGCTGTATCTGAAACAAGGCCGCTACGGCGAGGCGGAGCCGCTGTTCCAGCGTTCCCTGGCAATCCGGGAGAAAGCCCTCGGCCCCGATCATCCGGATTACGGGCAGTCGCTCAACAATCTGGCGGGGCTGTATCTGAAACAAGGCCGCTACGGCGAGGCGGTACGGCTATTGGCGCGGGCCTTGGCGATCCGCGAGAAGGCGTTGGGTCCACGGCATCCGGACCTTGTCAAGAGCCTGGAGAACTACGCCGCCCTGCTCAGAAAGATGGGACGCGACGCCAAGGCGGCAGCATTGGAAGCCCGCCTACAAACGATCCGGGACAATCAAGCGGCAAAGTGATGACGATACAACACGCAGCCAAATGGAACTCTTTGTTCCGGATACCTGCGAGGCAAATTATTTGAAACACGCGAGGGCAGCTTTTGGGTGCCGATAAGCGGATTTATCGTACCCATGATTTCCAGCCCATCAGACGCCGTACACATCGCCATATCCACCCGGTGTTATTCCTGCGTAATCGCGCACGGATAATCACAGTATGTTCCGGTATTTTGGCAGGAGAATTAGTCCCGCTAAATCCCGCTAAACCATTGAATATACGCCACTATCTAGCAAACTGGCAAAATCCGGAATAGGTCACGCTTCGACTGATAAACCTCGGCCCACTTGTCCAACGCGGCGGTCTTCGGGCCGCCGTTTTCGTTATTTTTTCCAGATCGGGTTGTCCAGCTTGGCCACGAAGGCCTCATGGGCGGCCGCTTCCTCGGCCGTGGGGGCATGCGGCCGGGGCGGTCGGGTGTTCCGCTCGCTTGGGTCCGCCGCCGCCGCCTCACTCTGTTCGCTGGCCAGGACCAGGCCCGGTTGGCGGCCGCCGATCAGCTCCAGGTAGACTTCGGCGAGTAATTCGGCATCCAGCAGGGCGCCATGTTTTTCCCGGACCGACAGATCGATGTTGAAACGGCGGCAGAGGGCATCCAGGCTGTATTGCGCGCCCCTGATTTTTTGCCGGGCCAGGGCGATGGTGTCCAAGACCTTGTCCTGGGGCAGGTTGGGCCGGTCCAGGGCGGCCAGCTCCGCGTTCAGAAAGCGCATGTCGAAATTGGCGTTGTGGGCGATCAGCACGGCGCCGTCGACAAAGGTCAAAAACTCATCGACGATGGTGCCGAACAACGGTTTATCGGACAGGAAATCCTCCGACAGGCCGTGCACGTTAAAGGCTTCCTCCGGCATGTCCCGCTGGGGGTTCAGGTACCATTGCCGGGTTTCCCCGGTGGGCATGTGATTGAGCAGTTCCACGCAGCCGATCTCCACCACCCGGTGGCCGGCGGCGGGGTCCAGGCCGGTTGTTTCAGTGTCGAATACGATTTCGCGCATGTACGGGCCTCCGGCTCGGATGGTTGGTGGGGCGGCGATGGGGCCGGCCTCTTGGGGGCCAGGCATGGCCGGGACGGCCAGCCACGGCGGCGATCAAATGCGCCACATGGATCAGGGTAAAGCGGCGGCCCAGGCCGGTGGGCAGAATAAAATCGGCGCGCTGGCGCTTCACCGCATCGGGCACTTGCTGGCGGCGGATATTCTCGAATTTCTCCAGCCCCATGTTGGGCCGGGCCAGGACCCGCTGACGCTGCAAAAACCCCGGCGCGCTGGCAACGGCGGTGGCGTCACAGCGTTCCTCGCCCCGGCCCTCGAACAACAACGGGATATCGAGGACGACCAGGGGCAGACGGCGGGCTTGCGCCGCGGCCAGGAACGAGCGCTGCATCTGGCCCACCATGGGGTGCAATATAGCCTCCAGCTTGCGCAGCTCTTCCCGCTTGCCGAAGACCTTGGCGCCCAGGCTTGGGCGGTCCACGGCGCCGTCCTTGATGACACCGGGGAAAGTTTGCCCGACCCGGCGCACGGCCCGGCCGCCTGCCCGCAACAGATCATGCACGGCGGCGTCCGCATCGAACACCGGCACGCCCAGACGGCGGAACATTTTCGATGTTTCCGACTTTCCCATGCCGATGGACCCCGTCAAGCCAAGGATGAACAAACCGGTACTC
>JAPYPT010000531.1 GCA_029937535.1 Alphaproteobacteria bacterium | reverse complement strand
GCACCCGCGGGGCCGGGCTCCAGCAAGACGCTGTTGGGATCATCATGGGCCATCATCATCTTGCCGCCGCCGTGATCCATCTTCATATTCTTATGGTTGATGCCGGTGGCCGTGATCATGCCGTGCTCCATCATCATGGCCATTTCTTCCTGATGGGCCGCGTGCATGGTGGCCGTAGCAATATTGAATTCGTGTAGAAATTCGCCCTTATTGGCGATCACGAAACGGATGGTTTCGCCTTCCTCGACTTTGATTTCCTCCGGTTCAAAGAAATTGTCATCCATGGTGATGACAATGGTGCGGTCAACCTTCCCGGCGACGCCGGGCTTGCCAATTGCCATGGCATGGCCATGACCACCCGCCTCGCCACCATGGCCTTTTTTAGCGCCGTGGCCGCCCGAATGGGCGCCCGCGGCAAGCGCTCCGCCAGCAAACGACAGTGTCGCGAGGACCGCGCAGGCGGATATTGCAGCTAATTTGACAGTTTTCGAAAACATATGATCTCTCCTTTGCCCGGCGCCCTGGGCGCCGACGGCATTTCCCGGTCCCGGCTGATAAGAACAGCCGTGGCCCGATTTTCCACTAATATTTTGAGGTGAACGGCTTGTTGCGCGGCAGGCGGCTTCGACGAATGGAATATTCCTGGTGAGTCACTGCCGCGTTTTCAGGCCCGCTCGGGTGGTGGCAGGGGCGGCAGGTGCTGCAATCCAGTGGCAAGGGCCGCCTCTATTCGGTCCAGCAGCGTGTCCGCGAAGGCGCTGGCATTGCCATGGCCGTCAACGGAGAGCATCGAGAGGCTGGGTGCGCAATGACCGGCACTGGCCTGGCAGTCATCAAAATCGGCATGACCATGCTGATGATTGCCGACGGCGTTTCTGTCCACGTGATGGGGCAAACCCGGCGCGGCAACCGTATCGGCGACAACCGTACCTGGAGCGCCATGGCTCATTGCCCGCAACGGCAAAAATGCCCCCGCTAGATGTGGAGTCTCGATAGGTTATTCACATCGAAGCCAGCTCGGCTGATGGG
>JAPYPT010000045.1 GCA_029937535.1 Alphaproteobacteria bacterium | reverse complement strand
GTTCTTCACAATAGCTCCAAATCGCATAATCGATCATCGAGGATTTGATAATCGCGGACGCCAGTTTTGCGACCGGAAAATCACCCGAACTGATATCAATACCTTCCAGATCCAGATCATGCACGAAATGGGGCCGGTATTCCGGCTGTACCAGAACACCCTCTCGGATGAGGTCTTCGATATTGGCGCAATCTATAATGGCGTCGAAGGCAAGATTGAGTTGGTCACGTTGATCGCCGGTGCGCCGCTCCGGAGAAGCTGTTAGCCCAATGAACTGAGCCTCGGCTTTGCCGTGTTCGACAAAATCATCAAGGATCCGTTTATAGCCTCTTCCATTCGGCGAGACGCGGTGTGCTTCGTCCACGATGATGAGATCGGCCTTGGCGACGGCATCCGCCAATACTTCCTTGGCGCGCATGCTCGTGGAGAGCAAAATGTCATAGTCTTCAAATGCCAGCCCGTTATCGGAAACCGCCAGCTTCCGCACGACGTGTTTTTTGCCAAGAGCCTTTTCAAGCTGTTCCAACAGCACCAGGCGATGGCATAACACGATGATCTTTTTGCCCTTGTAAAACCGCTCAATGATCTCGCTCGCAAGCACGGTCTTACCTGCGCCGGTTGGCGCCTTTAAGATAAAACGACGATGTTCGTTTATGATCGACGGGAATTTGTCGATGATTTTTTGTTGCCAATTTCTGAGATGCATCGGGGCTTATATCAAAAAAGTATGAGCAATACACTAAAACCAAACGCCCCGAAAAACTGCGTAGCCCTGAACGGCCCCGCCCGACGGCTTCTAGGTGCCATGTATTAGAATATCCTAACAGTTCGTTCATGGCACATTGCCGCTGAATAAAGGATGTGCCGCCAACCCTATATGTCGTGGCTGTCTATATTAACCGGATCGGCACTCCTTAAAAAATCGCCGATTTAAAGAAAACCGGTTTCGGTGCCGGGTTCGAGTCGCAATTGCTGGGCGGCGCTGCCCTGATTGACGGCGAATTCCACCAGACCGTTGGCGTTTTCGTACCAAAAGGCCTGGCCAACGGGGACATCGGAGAAGGTCCGCGCCCGGGACAAACGCTCCCCGCCGATGCTGAAGACCTGACCGGCATCGACCGAGGCGGCGCGCAGGCCGGTGATGGCGTTGCCGAAATGGTCCAGATAGATCACTTGGTCCAGGTCGTCGGGCCAGTCATGGCGGCGCCATTCAGCATCGCCAAGGGCAACTGTCTCGACCGCTTCACCTACGGCCAGGGCGGCCGCGATGGGGGCGAACAGATCCCGGCCATGAAACGACGGTGAAAGTTTGCCGGGCCGCCAGACGATACGCCGTGCTTCATAACGTTCCGCGCGGCGGGCGATGATTTCGAACAGGCCATTGCCGGGACCGACGAAAATCCGGTCATGGGCCCACAGCACCATGGGCGGGCGGGCACCGCCGACGCCGGGATCGACAACGCACACAAAGACCGCGCCCGCCCCCATGTCAGGTGCATAGGCGGCCAGCAGATAGGCCGCCGCGCGGGCATCATAAACAGGCGCGTCCGCGAACAAATCGATGACCCGCACCCCAGGCGCGTATTGGTGCAAGGCTGCGTGCATCTGGCCCATGTACGGTCCGCGCGGGCCGAAATCCGTGAACAGGATCAGCGCGGCCGCGGGCGTCGCAGCGGGCGTCGCAGGGGGCGTCGCAGGGGGCGTCATTGTGGCGCGCCCGGCAACTCGATACGGAATACCGTCCCCGCGCCGTCGCTTTTCAGCAGGGACAATTCACCGCCGTGAGCCACCACCAGTTCCTTGGCAATGGCCAGGCCCAGGCCGGTACCGCCCGCCCGCGCCGAGCCGGTAAAGGCTTCGAACAAATGCGCCAGGGCCTTGTCCGGCAGGCCGGGGCCGTTGTCGCTGAATTCGATGATGACATTTGATCCGGCGGTTTCCGCCTTGATGGCGAGCTCGCCGCCGCCGTTGCGATCCGGGCCCATGGCCTGAATGGCGTTTCTGGCCAAATTCATCAGTACGCGGAATATCTGCTCCCGGTCCGCATGGAGCGACAGGCCAGGCGGCACATCGTTGCGCCAGGTGATGGCGCCGTCACCGGGCAGGCCGGCGTAGGCGACGGCATCCTCCGCCAACTCCCGCAAGGCGACGGTCTCGGGATTGGGCGCGGCTTCATCGGCGCGGCCGAAGCTCAGCGATTGGCTGCATAGCTTGATGGCCCGGTCGATGGACCGCATCAGGCGCGGGGCGACCTGACGCACGGTGGGGTCCTGAACATCGCCCAATCGGTCCGAGACCAATTGCGCCGTCGCCAGGATATTCCGCAGATCGTGATTTATCTTGCTGACCGCCTCGCCCAGGGCGGCCAGATGGGCGCGCTGGGCGAGGGCCGCGCGCAAATCATCCTGCATGTGCCGCAGCTCCCGTTGCGCGGTGCCAATCTCGTCGCCCCGCTTGCTTTCGGTGATCATGGCGGTGGCATTTTCCGGCGCCTTGCGGAAGGCCACCATGGAGGCGGTAATGCGGCGCATGGGCGCCACCAGCAACAGCTGCAGGGAGAGGAAGACCAGGCCCGCGGTCAACAGCGAGATCACCAGGGACAGCTTCACGATGTTGGTCGAATAGTCGATCATCGCGGCATGCAGTTGCGCCTCGTCGACGATCACTTCCAGGCTGCCTTCGGAGTGATCGGGGAAGTTGCCGTGCACGCGCAACATGCGCCGCCCCTGGGCCAGGGTGACAAAGGCATCATAGATCAATTGTGGCGCCATGGCCCCGCGCAGGTCATAGACCGCATCCACTTTCGGCGGCATGTCCTCCATCAACATCATGATGCGGGCTTCACGCCGCTTCAGCACGATGCCGCGGACCATGGCGTTGGCCAGTAATTCCAGCTCCAGCGGTTTTGAAATCATATTGTCCGGCGTCGCCTTTAACGCCAGGGAGGCCAAATGAGCATCGGCGATGCGGTTTTCCAGAAATGTCAGGCGAAACCGGGCGATCGAAGGTACATAGATCAAGACCTCCGACAGCATGACGAAAGCAGCCGTCAGAACAAGCAAACGGGCCGACAGGCCGCGCGACCACAGAGGTGATTTTTTTTCGCCGTCCCGCATTGTCCCAAGGTAACGTATTTCCGAGCCAGGAAACTAGCCCTGCATCGTCTTGCCGCCCTGAACGACGACTTCCAGCAATGTCGGGCCGTCCCTCTCGTTGGCGGCGCGGAAGGCGGTTTCGAAGTCGCCGCCGCTCTCGATCCGCTCGGACTGCATACCCAGCGAGGCGGCCAGTTGGGCGAATTCGATGGCTGGGTCCTTGAAGTCCATGGCGATGAACTGATCGTTGCCGTGAAAGGCCAGCAGGCGTTCCTTGATGATGCGGTAGCCGCCGTTGTTGGCGATGACAAAGGTGATGGGCAGCTTCAGATGGGCCGCCGTCCATAGCGCCTGAATGCTGTACATGGCGCTGCCGTCACCCAGCACGGCGACGACGCGGCGTTCGGGATGGGCGATCTGAATGCCCAGGGCGGCGGCGATGCCCCAGCCGATACCGCCCGATGCGTTGCCGAAGTAACCATGGCGGTCACGGATGGGCAGAAACTTCAGCAGACTGCGGGTGGAGATGATGCCTTCATCGACCACGATGGCATTCTCGGGCAGCAGATCCACCAACGACATCATCAGCCAGTCCGGCTCGATCGGGTTGGCATCCGCCAGCGCCCCGAATTCGGCCCTGGCCGCCCGGCGCTGGACCGACCAATTGCGCCCGGCCAGATCCGCCAATGACGCCTTGGCCCGGTCTTTCAGGCCGGCCCCGCCCCTTGCCTCCAGCACCGGCAAAAGGGCGGCCACGGTTTCCTTCACATCGGCGCGCAGCGCCAGCTCCACCGCGTGGTTCTTGCCCATTTCCCAATCGCGCTGACCGATCTGCACCACGGCCAGGTCGCCGGGCAGGGGGTCGACCTCGCTATAGACCGACATGCGCAACAGATCGGCGCCCAGGCAAATGAGCATATCGTGGCCATTCAAGACACCACGCACATAACTCTGATCCCGGTTCAGGCTGCCCATGAAGGCGGGATGCTCGGACGGGAAATGCGCCCCGTCGTTGACCGTTTGCTGATAGACCGGCGCGCCCAGCATCTCCGCCAGCCGCGCGGCTTCGGCGAAGGCATCGGAGGCGACAATCTCGTGTCCGGCGATGATGATGGGCCGCTCGGCGGCGGCCAGCCGCGTGGCCAGATTTTCCAAGGCGCTGTCCGAGGGCCGGACGGCGGTATCGACACGGGTGCTTTCGCCCAGGTCGATCGCCGCCTCCATGTTCAGGATATCGCCGGGCAGGGAAATGAACACCGGTCCCGTGGGCGGGGTCAGCGCGACCTTCGCCGCGCGCCGCATGATCCGGGGCAGATCCTCGATCCGGTTGACCTCCACCGCCCATTTGACCAGTGGTTGCGCGATGGGCACCAGGGGGGCGTACAGCAACGGCTCCGTCAGGCCATGACCCTGTTCCTGCTGTCCGGCGGTGATGATCACCGGGGAGCCCGAGAAATTCGCCGTATAGAGCGCGCCCATGGCGTTGCCCAGACCCGGCGCCACATGCACGTTGACAGCGGCGATTTCGCCCGTTGCCCGGGCGTAGCCATCGGCCATGGCGACCACGATGGCTTCCTGCAGGCCCAGCACATAGCTGATATCGGTCTGTTCCGTCATGGCATGCATGATGGGCAATTCAGTGGTGCCGGGATTGCCGAACAGGCGGGTGACGCCCTCGTCCTTCAGCAGCGCCAGAAAGGCGCTGCGGCCGGTAATTGAGTTTCGTTTTGCTTCCACGCTCATGATGGTTCCTTATCCGGTGAGGAAATCCGACAGGCCGCCAGTTCTTCCAATATTGTCACGACGGCGCTGTGGTCGGCCTTGGCCTGGCCACGGGCGTTGAGGGCGTTGTAGAGGCCCTCCGCCGTGGCCGCCAAGGGTAGTACGACGCCCAGGTCGCGGGCGGCGGAGAGCGCCACGTTCAGGTCCTTTTGCTGCAATTCGGCGCGAAAGCCCGGCTCGAAATTTCCCGCCAGCATGCGCGCGCCATGATTTTCCAGGATCATCGAGGACGCGGCCCCGCCCATCAAAGCCTGACGGACCATGGCGGGATCCGCGCCCGCCTTGGCGGCCAGCACCAATGCCTCGGCCACCGCCTGCACGGTGACGCCGACAATGATCTGATTGGCCGCCTTGCAGACCTGGCCATCGCCGTTACGGGTGCCGATCAATGTCACCGTGCCGCCCATCAGCTCGAACAGCGGCAGGGCCCGATCGAACGCGGCCCGCGGACCGCCCACCATGATGGTCAGGGCGGCATTGACGGCGCCGACACTGCCGCCCGAAACCGGCGCGTCAAGATAGTCGCAGCCCAGTTCATTGATCCGGGCGGCGAAGGCCGTGGTCGCCGTGGGCGAGATGGAACTCATATCGATCAGCAATTGACCGGCGCGCATGCCGGCCGCCACGCCACTCGCGGCAAACAGCGCCGCTTCCACATCCGGGGTATCGGGCACCATCAGAATAATGATGTCCGAGGCCTCGGCCACGGCCCGGCCGCTTTCGCACCGGGTTGCCCCGCCTTGCAGCAGGTCCGGCGGCAGGTCCGGGTTCAGGTCATGGAGGTATAGTTCATGGCCGCCTTTTTGCAGGTGCCCCGCCATGGGCGCGCCCATGATGCCCAGTCCGACAAAACCTAACTTCATGTCAGTCTCCAGATCAATCCACCCTGGGGGCGGTTCATTTGCACTGAATTGTGTTGTCCAGAGCATTTCCGAATTGGAAATGCTCCGACTATTAAGAATAGAGCAGTTTTCCCAATCATTTAGAATCACTTCGTGATTCACATTAGATCGGAACTGCTCTAGGAAGCCAGGCCCGGGAGAGCCGTGGCAGTAGCAAAAAATAGGGGGACCGCCTTTTTGGCGGACCCCCCAGCTTTTCTTATTTTTTGCCTCAACCTGTCAGACTCGCGTCCGTAGGGGCAGGACTTTAGGTTCCAGTGCTTGCCCAGGTCAAGTGTAAAACGAAGTTACATTCCGGATTCGGGTATTGCGATTTGCCTTGCCGGCATTTTTTGGAAAAAAAGAGCCGCCCTTTTGGGGCGGCTCCGAGTCAACAGGGAGGCGTCAACAGATTGGCAGCGCCAATCTGGAGGATGACAGGGTGTGTGCGTCATCACCATTTAACATAATGTAAAAGTGTTAACAAAATACTAACGGCAGCGCGATATGGATAATATTTTCTCCAGCGTAAATGTCTGGCCAATAGGCCTGGATTGGGGATAATACAGCGATGCTAATTCGCTGGTTTATTGTTCTGTCCCTACTTTGCGCCGCACCTGGTTTTGCCCACTCGGAACCCAGTGGCGCGGCGCAGACTATTGATGGCGACACACTGAATATGGATGGCCAGGTTATAAACCTGTTCGCCGTCGCCGCGCCCGGCGCTGACCAGGTTTGCCGCGAATGGGCCCATCGGGGCGAAAGATCCTACCAATGCGGCGCCCACGCGCGGGCCTTTTTAGCCAGCCTGATCGCCGGGGCTTGGGTTGAATGCGTGCGCGAAGACACCGATGCCGATGCCGACACCAAGACCACGGCGTCCACGGCGTCCACCGAGGCCACGGCGACGTGTTATGTCGCCGGCCGGGATCTGGGACTTGCCTTGGTACAGGCCGGCTGGGCCTTGGCGGCGCGCAATCAATCAAGCCGTTATGTGGGCTGGGAAAATGCGGCCCGGCGCGCAAAGCTTGGCCTTTGGGCCGGATCGTTCACGCAACCGGGTAGGATCCGGATCAAGCCATGAGCCTAGAGCACTTCCGGGCAATTCTGGCCCATTTGACCGGTTCTCCAGGCCCCATGGGTAGGCGCGGTTCGCAGGTCGATGTGGTGCATCGTCCAAGGATCGCAACGCCGCCATGGGGCCTGGAGAACCGGCCTTCGGTGGCGCCCCCAAGCCATTCAGCGGCGTTGCGTTGCTTGCCCGATGTCCCACATCGCGCTGCGCAACGCGCCTACCCAAATGGCTCGGGGGCGCCATCAAATGGGTCAAAATTGCCCGGAAGTGCTCTAGTTGCCAGAAGTCTCGCCGCCTTTCTGTTGTTGTGGCTGGCGGGTTGCGATGGCATCGACCTCAAGGTTTCGTTTCCCGATTTCAGCCGTTTATCGGACCTGGCGGCGCTGGAGACGAAGAAACCCGTCTGGCGGTCCCCGCTTTTGCAAAAGCATCATCTGGTTGGCCGGATCTGGCGTCCGGCGGACGGCCGCTTCGTGGATCAGCAGACGATGTTGGAGGATCTGGTCCGCTCGGCCTTCATCCTGTTGGGCGAGAAACATGACAATCCCGATCACCACCTGCTGCAGGCCCGCCTGATCAGCAGCCTGATAGATCTGGGCCGCCGTCCGGCCGTGGTGTGGGAAATGATTCCGGAAACCCGGCAGCCGATACTGGATCGCTTCCACAACCAATACTCCCGTAACGCCGCCGCCTTGGGCGCGGCCCTGGGTTGGGATGTTTCAGGCTGGCCCGTCTGGCGCCTCTATCAGCCTGTTGCCGAGGCGGCCATGGCCGGAAACCTCGCCATGTATGCCGCCGGACTGCCGAAACCCATCGTCCGCGCAATAGCCCGTGGCCGGCCGTCATTTGAGTTCGCCAAGCGCCGGCGGGTGCTGGGCTTGGACAGACCCCTGCGGGAGGTGTTGCGGGCGCGTAGCATTGAGCAATTGTTTCAGGGCCACTGCGAATTGATGCCACGGGAGAAACTGACCCCGCTGTTCAATGTACAGCGGGCCCGGGATGCGGTTTTCGCCGAACATATGCTCTCGGGTGGTGCCGAAGACGGCGCCATTTTGATCGCCGGTGACGGACATGTGCGTAAGGACCTGGGCGTGCCGCCATTTCTGCTGCGTCATCAACCCGGTGTACGGGTGACGACGGTCGCCTTTGTGGAAGTCCAGGACGAGGTCCTTGACCCGATCGAATATGGCGAATTTTTTTCCGCCCCCGTCTTGCCCTTCGACTATGTCTGGTTTACGCCGCGGGCCGATGACAAGGACCATTGCGCCAAACTGCGCAAGAGATGGGGCAAGCCGGAAAATACCAAACCCAAGACCGAACCCAAGACCAAACCCAAGACCGAACCCAAGACCGTGACGGCGCCGAAAACGCCGGCGCCCAAGTTGTCCGAGCCGAAACCCGAAAAGAAGAAACCCGTCGTCGCCGAACCAGCCGATGCCGCGCCCAAAAAGGCCAATCCGGATGAGGTAAAATCGAAAGGCGAGGCAGAGCCTGAAGCCAAAATGCCGCCGCCGACGCCGAAATCCGAAGCGACAAAATCGGCAGGGTCCAGCTCCGGTCAGAAAATTCCGAAAAAAATTGAAAATCCAGAAAAGCCGAAAACGCCGAAAACGCCGTTGCCGCCCGTGCCCCGCACCAAACCGCGCCGGCCGTAACGCCGCGACACGCGCCAGAGCTATTCAGACCTTGAACACGGATTCGGCGGCGCCGTGCGCGTCCTGTTTTGTGGCGATAACGTCCCGGACGCGGGCGATTTCGGTTTCCATCTCGGCAATATAGTCAGCCAACTGTTCCAGGGACATCATTTGCAGGTCCGGTTTACCAGGCGCTGCCCGCGGCGGTTCCAAATCATCGGTATCCATGGGTTCCTCCCGCCATTGCCAAGTGACATTTATGATATTAGGTCAGGACACTAGTGCAATTCCGATCTAATGTGAATCACGAAGTAATTCTAAGTAATTGGAAAAATTGCTCTAAGCTTACGAATCTGAGCATTTTCTGCTCGGAAATGCTCAGGCTTTTCCGCAAATTAGTTGAGAAATATTCATGACCTCTGTTCCAGAACATATGACCGCCATCGAAATTGCCGAATTCGGCCCGCCCGAGGGTTTGCGGCCGGCCCAGCGCCCCACGCCGGAGGCCGGGCATGGCGAGGTTTTAATTAAGGTTGCCGCCGCCGGCATCAACCGCCCCGATGTGATGCAGCGCACCGGCAATTATCCCCCGCCCCCCGGCGCGCCGGAAACCCCGGGCCTGGAAGTCGCGGGCGAAGTGGTGCAGGTCGGCCCTGGCGTTGACAGTCTGGCATTGGGGGACGAGGTTTGCGCCTTGGTCGCGGGCGGCGGCTATGCCGAATATTGTCTGGCGCCGGCGGTTCTGTGTCTGCCGGTGCCGGGACCCTTGAGCATGGCGGAGGCGGCGGCCCTGCCGGAGACATTTTTCACCGTCTGGACCAATGTCTTTCAACGGGGCGGCTTGCGGGGTGGCGAAAGCATCCTGATCCATGGCGGTTCATCGGGCATCGGCACCACGGCGATCCAGCTGGCCAAGGCTTTTGGCGCCCGGGTCTTCGTCACGGCGGGCAATTCGGAAAAGTGCCAGGCTTGCGAGAAACTGGGCGCCGAACGGGCCATCAACTACCGGGAAGAGGATTTTGCCGCCGTGATTTCCGAGTTAACGGGCGGCGATGGCGTCGATTTGATTCTGGACATGGTGGGCGGCGACTATTTTAAACCCAACATCGCCTCGCTCGCCATGGAGGGCCGATTGGTGCAGATCGCCACATTGCATGGCCCAAAGGTCGAGGGCTTCAACATTTTGCCCATCATGATGAAACGTTTGACGGTGACCGGCTCGACCCTACGGCCGCGTACCGTGGCGCAAAAGGCGGTGATTGCGGATGAGTTGCGGGACAAGGTCTGGCCCTTGCTCGAATCCGGCGCCATCCGGCCGGTCATGGATCAAAGCTTTCCCCTGGCCGAGGCGGGGGAGGCCCATAGGCGCATGGAAGGCAGCGAACATATTGGCAAGATCGTCTTGACGGTATAGTGGTTCGCACGAGAGCAATTTTCAACTAATTGGGATCGCTCTTGCGATCCAAGTAGTTGGTTCAATAGCTCTTTTCTTAAGAATCCGAGCATGTCTAAAGAGGACATGCTCTAGAGCAATTCCGATCCAATGTGAATCGCGAAGCGATTCTAAGTGATTGGAAAAATTGCTCTAATCTTAAGATTAGGAGCATTTCCCACTCGGAAATGCTCTGGGAGGGCCGGTTAGCCGTTTGCGTCTTGCCCCAAGCACGTTATATAGGGCTATTGGAACAAATTTGATGAGCGCGGCCGGTTGGCGAAGCATCCGTTTATGTGTGGAGCTTCTGAAAATGGACGCCGCTATCTAGCGTCATTGACGGGAGTCAAAAAATGACTGAAGTATTGATGCCGAAGGCGACGGCCGTGTGGCTGGTTGACAACACCACCCTGACTTTCGATCAGATCGCCTCCTTCTGCAACCTGCATGCCCTGGAAGTCCAAGGCATAGCTGATGGTGAAGTAGCCGCGGGCATCAAGGGTCTGGACCCAATTGCCACGGGTCAATTGTCCCACGACGAGATCGATCGCTGCACCCGTGACGCCATGCAGCGGCTGCGCCGTTCCGATGCCCGCTTGCGGGAAACCCAGCGCCGCAGCAAGGGGCCGCGCTACACCCCGCTTTCCCGGCGCCAAGACCGGCCCAACGCCATTGCCTGGCTGGTGCGGTACCATCCGGAATTGACCGATGCCCAGGTCTCCAAGCTGGTCGGCACCACCAAGCAGACCATCAACGCGGTGCGTGACCGCACGCACTGGAATATTTCCAACATCACGCCGCAGGATCCGGTGACCCTGGGATTAAGCAGCCAGGTAGACCTGGATGGCGCGGTGCAAAAGGCGCAGGACAAGCTGGACAAGCAACAGGCCAAGGCTGACAAGGAACTGGCCAAGAAACGCGCGGCGAACCTTTCCGCGGCGGAAGAAGCCGGCCAGCCATCGGCGCAGCCAGCGGACGAAGCTGAAATTGCGGCAAGCCCGGAGCCCGAGGCCCCCGCCCCCGAAAGTCCGGCCGCCCCCGAAAGCCCGGCGGAACCCGTGGTCGAGCCTTCCTTGGAAAACACCTTCGGGGAAAGTCCGGAGGCCGAGGCACCCGCGGAAGAAAAGGCGCCCAAGGCCGAGGATGTCTTCGGCAACTGAGCTATTACGGAGGATGTTGTTTCGGTCGCCAAGGGCATGGGTCTTACGGGCGGCACATCGCCAACCTTATACGTACGTTGAAGGCCTTGCGCCCGGCGACAGGAAAATGGAGACCGGGCCATGGCTCGCAAGAAACCCAAAGGCAAAAGCGCCGCTTTCATGACATTCAATGTCACCTACAAGGACGGCTCGGTCACATCGAACCGGCGCATCGCCAGCGAATTGCTCGATCAATCCTTTGGTGATTCCATCCAGGATCTGGCCCGTACGGCGATCGAGGACCAGGACAACGAAATCGCCCGCCGGTCCGGCCAGCGGCGCGCCAAGATCGAATCCATCGACCGGGTCTAGAGCAACCCGCATTCAATTGGCTTCAATTGAATGCGGATAAGTTGCTCGATCTTAAAGGTTTTAGCGCATGGCCTCGCGTTCAATTGAACGCGAGGCCATGCGCTAACAGCCGCCGCGCGTCGGGCGCGGGCGGGGCGTTCAATTTTGAAATTGATCTGAATCGTTTTCCGATTTCGTTGCATCGATTGACGGCAGGATCAGGGTTGCCGTCATGCCTTCGCCCGGTTCGCTCTCAAGTGTCAGGTTGCCGCCGAGTTTCACGATCAACTCGGCACAGAGAGGCAGGCCCAGGCCCGTGCCGATTTCTCCCGCCGTGCCGGTCGAGGTGGTTTTCTGATCAATAAGCATCAACTTGCCAAGTTGATCCTGTTCCACGCCCATGCCGGTATCCGCCACGCGGATGTGGCAATCCGGCCCAATTTGTTCCAAGGATACGGCAATCCTGCCGCCCGATGGCGTGAACTTGATCGCGTTGCTGATCAGATTACGCAGAATAGTGTCGATCATGTCACCGTCCGTCGGCGCCAGCACGGGCTGTCCCGTTTCACCGACCAGTTCGACGCCTTTTTTGGCCGCCACCGGCGCCAACAAATTAACATTCGCGTGAACCGCCTGACCAAGATCCAGATCGACAATCTCCACGCTGACCCGGTCCATCTGCAAACGCGACCAATGCAGTAAATTCTCCATCAATTTAAAGGCCTGCTGAGCGGCTTCATGGACGGATGCGCTGTAGTCGGCCAGATCCTCGCGCTCCATGGTTTCGGCGCCCGCGGACAGTAATTCGGTAAAACCCAAAAGTGCGTTAAAAGGGCTGCGCAGATCATGGGCGATGATGGAAAAAATTTTGTCCTTGTTTTGGTTTAGACGTTGCAATTCCACACTCATTTCGGCGTGATCCTCTGCCAAATTGACTAACGTCATGGCCTGTTCTTCCAGCCGTTCTTCCCGGTCGCGCAATTCCGCGATTTGGCTGTTCAACTCCTCCTGGCTGGCCAACGCGGCGGCTTCCGCCGCCTTTCGCTCCGAAATATCGATATGCCAAATCAGCCGCGTTGGCCTGCCCTGGAATTCAACGTCTTGGGTATTCATTAACACCCATATCGGCCGTCCGGTTAACGTCAGCCGTTCGGTTTCGATATTTATCAAGTGCTCGCCATCATAAAAATACCGGGAAAACTGCTTAAAATCCTCCCGGCTGGCCCAGGTTTCATGAATTTCACTGGACAGAAGTTCGGCCACTGAACCGGCCTCCAGGATCCCCACCAAAGCCCGATTTGCGAACAACCGCTGGCCGGTTTGGACATCCACGATGGCGATGCCAATCGGGCAGTCTTCCAGCGCCATTTGGGCTGGTGATTTAGGATTTTGTGGAACGACTTTCTGCAGCATCAAAACACCATTTGTCGACCATTCGCGTCCGGCGGACCGCCGGTAAACGGGTGCAACCTAATGCGTAAAGCGTTAACAAATTGATTACACGGCGGTTCGCCGGGCTTGCCTGTCCGGCCATTTCGATGGATCATTACAGACGCGGCCCCTGGGCCGCGACAGCTAGAGCAGTTCCGATCTAATCTGAAGCACGAAGTGATTCTAAGCGATTGGAAAAACTGCTCTATTCTTAAGAAGCGGAGCATTTCCAATTCGGAAATGCTCTAGCAAGGATGAGCCATGTCCCTGATCGCACTATCTCTCGATGACAAATATCAAAGTGAACCAGGCCGGATCTATTTGACCGGTACGCAAGCCCTTGTCCGTGTCGCCATGATGCAATACTGGCGCGACCAGGCGGCCGGGCTGAATACCGCCAGCTTTATTTCCGGCTATCGCGGCTCGCCCATGCACAATATTGACAAGGAGCTTTGGCGCGCCAATCAATTCCTGGCCGACCGCGCCATTCATTTTGTCCCCGGCATCAACGAGGACCTGGCCGCCACCGCCTGTTTGGGCACCCAGCAATCCGCCATGTTCGGCGAGAGCACCCATGCTGGCGTGTTCGCCATGTGGTACGGCAAGGGACCGGGGCTGGACCGCTCCATCGATGCCATCCGCCACGCGAATATGCATGGTTCATCCCGCCACGGCGGAGTGCTGGCCGTGGTCGGCGACGATCATGCCATGAAATCCACCGATGTGCCGGCGGCATCCGAGACCATGTTCGCGGATTTGCAGATGCCCATGCTGTATCCCGGCTCGGTGCAGGAGATTATCGACTATGGCCTGTATGGCTGGGCCCTGTCCCGGTTCAGCGGCGCCTGGACCGGTTTCAAGATCGTCGCCGACACCGTGGATGCGGTCGCCGCCGTGGACGGTGACCCGCACCGTTTAGAGATCATTTTGCCGGAATTCGAGTTTCCCGAAGATGGCGTTCATATCCGGCCCGACGACCTTTGGTCGCTGCAGGAACCGCGCCTGCGGAATGTTAAGCTGCCCGCCGCCCTGGCCTTTGCCCGTGCCAACAACCTGAACAAACTGGTCATGCAAAGCGACCGGCCCCGCATTGGCATCATTTCCAGCGGCAAGGCGGCCGTCGATGTGCAACAGGCCCTGTTGGAACTGGGCATCGGTGCGGACCAGGCCGCCGAGCTTGGCATCGTGATGTTGAAAATGGGCATGCCGTTCCCGTTTGACCAGGACCGGGTGCGCGACTTCGCCGCCGGCTTGGAAGAGGTCGTGGTGGTCGAGGAAAAACGCCGCTTCATGGAAAGCCGGGTCCGCGATGCGCTCTATGATCTGCCCGAGGGACGCCGGCCGCGCGTGGTCGGCCGCCATGACGGCGAGGGCACGGAAATGCTGCCCGGCTGCGGCGAATTCGGCGCCGAGGAGATCGCCCGCGCCCTGGCCGGCCGCATCGCCCATTTCCACACCAGTGAACGGATCACGGCGCGCATCGACTTTCTGGACGCCAAGGCGCGCCGCGCCGCCCAGCGCCAGGACATGGCGGTCAACCGCATACCCTATTTCTGTTCCGGCTGCCCCCATAACAGCTCCACCAAGGTGCCGGAGGGCAGCCGCGCACAGGGCGGTGTCGGCTGCCATTACATGGCCAGTTACATGGACCGTCAAACCGACGCCCATACCCACATGGGCGGCGAAGGCGCCAACTGGATCGGCCATTTCCCCTATTCCAAGAACGGCCATGTCTTTCAGAACATTGGCGATGGCACCTATTTCCATTCCGGTCTGCTGGCCATCCGCGCCTGCATCGCGGCCAAGGTCAACATTACCTACAAGATCCTGTTCAACGATGCCGTCGCCATGACCGGCGGCCAGCCCATCGATGGCGAATTGAGCCCCATGGCGATCTCGCGTCAGGTTCAGGCCGAGGGCGTGAAGAAAATCGTCGTGGTCAGCGATCAACCGGACAAATACCCGGCCAACGCCGGTTTCGCGCCAGGCGTCACCTTTGAACACCGCCGCTCCCTGGCCCGGGTACAACGGGAATTGCGCGAGATCGAAGGTGTCAGCGTACTGATTTATGACCAGACCTGCGCGGCGGAAAAGCGGCGCCGGCGCAAGCGCGGCGACATGGAAGATCCGGCCCGGCGCCTGTTCGTCAACCATCTGGTCTGTGAAGGCTGCGGCGATTGCTCCCAGACTTCGAACTGCATGTCGGTGTTGCCCCGGCAGACGGAATACGGCCTGAAACGGCGGATCGATCAATCCTCCTGCAATAAGGATTATTCCTGCGTCGAGGGTTTCTGCCCCAGCTTCGTTTCCGTCACGGGCGGCATTCCACGCAAGGCCGGCATGGTCGCCGAGGTGCCCGACAAATTGCGTCTGCTGCCCGAACCGGTACTGCCGCAATTGGCCGCGGGCGGGAATTTCGGCATTCTGATCACCGGCATCGGCGGCACCGGCGTGGTGACAATTTCCGCCCTGTTGACCATCGCCGCCCATATGGAAGGCAAGGCTTACTCCACCATCGACCAATTCGGCATGGCGCAGAAAGGCGGCGCGGTATCCTCCCACGTGCGCATCGCCACCACCCAGGACGATATTCAGGCCGCCCGGCTGTCCAGCGGCACGGCGGATTTGATCCTGGGCTGCGACAGCCTGGTCTCGGCCAGCGAACTCTCCCTCAACACCATTGACCCGGACCGCAGCCATGTGCTGATCAACAATCACCAAGCCATCACCGGGCAATTCGCCATGGATCCCAATCTGGCGTTTCCCAGCGACGATGTGGAGATGCGTATCCGGGCCGAGGCGGGACCTGGCAAGGTCACCTTCCTGAACGCAACCCGCCTGGCGACCGCCCTGTTGGGCGATGCCATCGGGGCCAATCTGTTCATGCTGGGGCATGCCTACCAGCAGGGCCTGATCCCGGTCGGAGCGGAGGCGATTGACCGCGCCATCGAAATGAACGGCGTGGCGATTGAGATGAACAAGGCGGCCTTCCTATGGGGCCGCCGCGCCGCCGTGGATCTCGACGCGGTGGAGCGCCAGGCCGACCCGAATTTCCAGGCGGAAACACCCGACCGCGATGCGGCTGATCTGATCGCCCGGCGCAAAGTGGACCTGACCGCCTATCAAGGCCGGCGCCTGGCCCGGCGCTACGATGACTTGCTGGGGCGGGTGCAAGGCCGGGAGCGGGAAGTGGCGCCCGATAGTGAGGTCTTCACGGAGGCCGTGGCCCGGAACCTGTTCAAGCTCATGGCCTACAAGGACGAATATGAGGTTGCCCGGCTGTACAGTGACGGCCGCTTCCGGGCGGAGCTGGAAAGCCAGTTCGAAGGCGACTACACCCTGACCTTCCATTTGGCGCCGCCCCTCTCGAGCAAGAAAAACCCGGAAACCGGGCTGCCGGTCAAGCGTGACTTCGGACCCTGGATGGGCCGTGCCATGACCTGGCTGGCGCGCTTCCGCTTCCTGCGCGGCACGCCTCTCGATCCATTTGGCCGTACCGGGGAGCGGCGGGCGGAGCGGCGCCAGATCGCCGAATACATGGCCATGATCGACGAAATCTTGCCGGATTTGAAAGCCGCTAATTTGCAACAGGCGATCGGTCTGGCCCAGCTACCGGAGATGATTACCGGCTATGGCCATATCAAGGCCCGGCATCTGGATGAGGCCATGGACTTGCGGGATCGTTTGCTGGCCGAATGGGCCGCCCCCGGCAGCAGACTGCCGGAGGCGGCTGAATAAATTCGTGGAGCTGGCGTTATGAGTGCTGTGTTTGAGTTTCCAACCGTGGCGTCATTGCTGCGGGCCTATGGCCGGGGCGAGCTGACACCGGAGGCCGTGACCGAGGCGGCCCTGGCCCGGATCAAGGCCACGGAAGCGACGCTGAATGCCTTTCAAATCGTCGATGAAGCCGGCGCCCGGGAGGCCGCCGCCGCCTCCGCTAGGCGCTGGGCCGAGGGCCGGCCCCTGGGCCCCATGGACGGCATTCCGTTGAGCATCAAGGATATCGTGGCGACCAAGAACTGGCCCACCTTGAGCGGCTCGCTGACGGAGGATGCGAATGGGCCATGGGATACGGACGCGCCGTCCGTGGCCCGCCTGCGCGAGGGCGGCGCGGTGATCCTGGGCAAGACCACGACGCCGGAATTTGGTTGGAAAGGCATGACGGATAGCCCGCTGGCCGGGATTACCCGCAATCCCTGGAACCCGGCCCATACGCCGGGCGGCTCGTCGGGCGGCGCGGCGGCGTCCCTTGCCGCGGGCATCGGCGCCATCGCCCTTGGTACCGACGGCGGCGGGTCGATCCGCATACCGTCCAACTATTGCGGCCTATTCGGCATCAAGCCGACCTATGGCCGGGTCCCGCACGCGCCCAATGAACGCCCCTTCTCAACGCTGTCGACCGCGGGACCCATCGCCCGCACGGTCACGGACGCCGCGCTGTTCATGAATGTCATCACTCAACCCGACGACCGTGACTGGCGCGCCCTGCCGCCCGACGGCCGCGACTACCGGATCGGGCTGGAGGACGGCGTGCGCGGTTTGCGTCTGGCCTATGCGCCCGGCTTGGGCGGCGCCGAAGTGGCGCCCGAAATTCTCGCCGCAACGGACGCGGCGGTGGAGATTTTCAAGGACCTGGGCGCGGTGGTGGAAAACGTCGGTGATGTTATCGCACCCCTGCGCCCGCGCTTCGAGAGTTATTGGCTGGCCGGTTTCGCGACCCGTTTGCGCGGTATGAGCGATGCGAAGCGGGATTTGCTGGAGCCTGATTTTCGCGCCCTGGCGGAGGCCGGATTGGCTGTCGATATTGGCGAGTATCTGCGCGGGGAGGGGGAGCGGACCCGCCTGGGCGTTGAATTCGCCACCCTGCACCGGGACCATGATCTGTTGTTGACGCCAACCCAGCCGACCCTGCCGCCCGTGGTGGAGACGCGATATCACTCGCCCGAGTTTGACCGCTGGCGCCACGCCGTGCCCTTTACGGTGCCGTTCAATCTGACCGGCCAGCCGGCGGCGTCCATGTTGTGCGGCGTTTCAGACAGCGGCCTGCCAATCGGTTTGCAGATCGTCGGCCCGCGTTTCGCCGACGCCTTGGTGCTGACCGCCTCACGCGCGTTCGAGGCGGCGCGGCGGATGCCCCCGCCGCACCCCGCATTGCGCGACAGCTTGGCGAGAATAACCGCGTAAAATTGATTTGCCGCATTCTTTCCTGGAAAATTCCTGCTATGAGTCTGCCTCACGCCTCAATTCCCTCCCGTTACATTCGGTCCCAATGCACATATTCCTGAAGATTTTTCTGGCTGCCGCGATCCTTTTGGCTGCCTTCGCCGGCTGGTTGTTCGGCTATGACGAAGCCAGGGTCAGTACCGTCAAGGCCAATAACGGCTGTTCGGGCTGCGATTTGCGGCAGGCCAGTCTGTGGTGGGTTGCGCTGATCGGCGCCGATCTGACGGATGCCGATTTGCGCGGCGCCAATCTGTGGTGGTCTGATCTGCAAAAGGCCGATCTGCGGGAAGCAAACCTCCAAGGCGCCAGTTTATGGTGGTCTGATTTGCGCGGGGCCAGGATGGATGGCGCCAATTTGGATGGCGTATCCCTGGGCCGGGCCGACTTGCGCGGCGCCGTCGGGGTGGGCACGCGATTCGATCTGGCGGATATGAGCGGCACGAACCTGAGCGGCGCCAGCTTCCCGAAAAGCGGCTTCCGCCGCGCCCACATGTTGCAGGCGATCATGAAGAAGGTTGATTTGCGTGGCGCCGATTTTACCGAAGCCAATCTGCATGGCGTTGATATGACGGCAAGCAATCTGAGCCGCGCGATCATGGCCGGCGCCAGCCTGACCGGAACCATTCTGTCGGACGCCAATTTGTCCGGCGCCAATCTGCAAGGCGCTCGTTTGGCCGATGCCAAGTTATTGGGCACCAATTTGCGCGGCGCGGATCTGAGTAAAGCCGATTTGCCCGTGGCCAACTTGACCGGCGCCGATCTGCGCGGCGCTAATTTGGCTGGTGCGAATTTGACCTGGGCCAATCTGTCATCCGCCAATTTGTCCGGCGCGAATCTGACGGGGGCAAGCTTGCACACGGCGGATCTTACGGACGCCGACCTGACGGATGCTATTCTAACCGGCGCCAATTTGGCCGAGGCCAAGCTGTGCAAAACCAAATTGCCCACGGGGATCTACAATTCCGGCTGCTGATCCAGGTTCAATTGCTCTTTTCATAAGAGTCCGGGCATGTTTTAAATGAACATGCTCTAGGTCACGCGAGGGAAAATGGAGTGGTGGGGTGGTAAGCCAGCTTGGCCAGCCCGGACCCCGTCCGGCTGGACCGGCGCAGGTGCGGCTGTCCGGGATCAAGGGTCCCGGGCCGGAACGGCGGCGGCGCTTTTCCACCCTGACGTTGCGCATTTTGGCGCCGAACGTGCTGGCATTGGGAGTCTTGGTGGGGGGCATTTTCTACCTCGATCAATACCGCGATGGCCTGCTGGACGCCAAGATCACCGCTATCCAAAGTCAGGCGGAGGTTATCGCCGGCGCCCTGGGTGAAAGCGCCTTGACCGGGCCCGAGCACCGCCGCCGGTTGGAGCGTAACACGGCCGCCCGCATCATCCGCCGCCTCGTGGTGCCGACCCTGACCCGGGCCCGGCTGTATCTGCCGAACGGCGGCCTGTTGGCGGATTCCAGGGCCCTGGTGGCGGCCGGACGTCAGGTGCAACTACGCTTTTTGCCCCCCGCCGACCCCTCGGACCGGGTCATGCGCTTTTTCAACAAGATTTATGACTGGTTGTTGCCGCGCCTGCCCAGCGGACCGGCCTTCCCGCCCTATCGGGAGCGCCTGGGCAGCGGCTTGCTTGATTACCCGGAACTGGCTGTCGCGTTGGGCGGCGAGGTGGGCGGCGCCATCCGGACCCTGAAGGATGGAACCTTGATCCTGAGCGTGGCGGTGCCGGTTCAGCAATTGCGCCGGGTGGTGGGCGCCGTGCTGCTTTCCGTCGATAGCGCCGATATCGAGGAAGGGGTACGCCATGCCCGCCTGGCCATTTTACAGGCCTCCGCCCTGGCCTTGACCGTAACGGTGCTGATGTCGTTTTTCCTGGCCGGGACCATCGCCGGTCCGGTCCGCGGCCTGGCCGCCGCCGCCGACCGGGTGCGCCGTTGGCGGGGGCGGCGGGCGAAAATCCCGGATCTGAGCCGCCGCTGGGATGAAATCGGAGATCTCAGCGTTGCCCTGCACGAGATGACGGAAGCCTTGTATGGCCGACTGGATGCGATTGAGGTGTTCGCGGCGGACGTGGCCCATGAAATCAAGAACCCGCTGACATCCATGCGTAGCGCCCTTGAATCCATCGACCGCACGGACGACCCTTCCCATAAAAGCCGGCTGATGGCGGTGATCGCCCAGGATGTCAGCCGCATGGACCGCCTGATCAACGATATCTCCAACGCCAGCCGGATCGACGCCGAGCTGGCCCGGGAAGAATCGGAACAGGTGGATCTGACAGCGCTGTTGCGGACACTGATCGCCATGCGGCAATCGGAAGACGGGGCGCCAAGCCCCGGTTTTACCCTGAAGCTGGATGCCGGCCCGCCGATCTTGATCAATGGATTGCCCAGCCGTCTGGGTCAGGTGGTCGACAATCTGGTCGGCAACGCGCTGTCCTTTACGCCGGCCGACGGCACCATCGGCTTGACCCTGGAGCGCGACGGGCAAATGGCGCTGTTGCTGGTGGAAGACGACGGCCCCGGCATTCCCGCCGGACAGGAGGAAGCAATCTTTCAGCGCTTTTACAGCCGGCGCCCCGCCGGCGAGGCATTCGGTCAGCATTCCGGCCTGGGCCTGTCCATCTGCCGGCAAATTATCGAGGCCCATGACGGCACGATCACGGCAAGCAACCGCCCAGGACCCGGCGGCGGTGCCCGATTTACGGTTCGCCTGCCAATTTCGTGAGCTGGAGGGTATTTTCTCTTTCCGCCAGAGGCTGGTTTTTCACGATGCTATGTATCAAGGCCCAGTTGCCGGGCCAGATCGGGGAAGTCATCGGCGATGATGTCATGATGAGGGTCGGGCGTCGGGTCGGGCGGCCCGGCGGCGCCCCATTCCGCTGGGCGGCGCACGAAGGCGGATTTGAAACCCACGTCCCGGGCCGCGTTCAAATCGAAATTATGGCAGGCCACCATGAGGATTTCCGGCGGCTCCAGCGCCAGCCAACGGGCCGCCTGTTCATAGGCCTTGGGTTGGGTCTTGTAGGTGCCGATCATCTCGCAGGAGATAACGGCGTCCCATGACAGGCCATTGCGCCTGGCGGTGTCGATAATCAAGGACACGGTCAGAATGGTGAAGGACGCGACCACGAATTTCTCGCGCAGCCGGGCCAGGGTCCCGGGAAAATCCGGCCAGCAGTCCAGTTGATGCCAGGCCAGCCAGACCCCATGGCGATCCGCCGCCGTGAAGGCGCTCAGATCATACTTGGCGATCATTTTATCCAACTGTTCCCGGTGCACATCGTCGATGTTGAACGTGGCCGGCCCGTCCCGCCCGGCATTGACCATGGCCTTTAGGGAACTGGCCCGGTAATCGTTGGTGATCGCCGGCCAGTCCCGCTCCAGCCCGTGCCGCCCCCCGGCGGCGGCCAGGGCGCCGGAGATGCCCGTATGCCAGTCCAGTATGGTGCCGCCGGTATCGAATGTCAGTGCCTTGATAGCTTCCATGGTATTAATCCAGGATCAGTTCGGCGTAGGTGTTCAGGTCCTCGTCCGTCTTCGGCCAGACCAACAGCGATGTCACGGCGCTGTCTTCCCAGGCGGCCAGACGCTGTTTGATGCGGTCCTTCGGCCCCACAAGGGCGATATCATCGACCAGTTCGTCGGGCACGGCGGCGACCGCCTCCGCCTTTTTGCCATCAAGATATAGATCCTGGATCTTACCCGCCGCCTCGCCATAGCCTAGGCGGACCACCAGTTCGTTGTGAAAATTGCGGTCCTTCGCGCCCATGCCGCCCACATACAGCGCCAAATTCTTCTTCACCTCGAGGCGCCCGGCCTCCAGATCATCGGTAATATGCAGCTGCATGGGATACATGATTTCGAAATCGTCCGGCCGTCCCGCGATGGCATCCGCATAGACCGCCTCCCGCTCCGGCGAATAATACAAAGGGAACCAGCCGTCGCAGATTTCCGCCGCCATGGCGACATTCTTTGGGCCCTCGGCGCCCAGATAGATCGGGATATCGGCGCGCAGGGGATGGGTGATGGATTTCAACGGCTTGCCCAGGCCCCAGGAACCGGGCGCATCGTCGGGGTAAGGAATGGTATAATGCGGGCCGGGGCCTCGTACCGGGTTTTCCCGCGCCAGCACCTGGCGGATGATTTCGATGTATTCCCGGGTCCGCGCCAAGGGCTTGGCAAAGGGCTGGCCGTACCAGCCTTCCACCACCTGGGGGCCAGAGACACCCAGACCTAAAATTAACCGCCCCTTGGAAAGATGATCCAGGGTCAAGGCATGCATGGCCGTCGCCGTCGGGGTGCGGGCCGAGATCTGCACGATCGCCGTGCCCAGTTTGATCTTCTCCGTATGGGCGCCAACCCAGGCCAGCGGCGTCAGGGCGTCCGAGCCATACGCCTCCGCCGTGAAAAATCCGTAATAACCCAAGGCTTCGGCCCGCTTGGCCAGACCAATCAATCCTTCCGGCGGCCGCGCCCCCCAATAGCCCGTCATCAAGCCCAGTTTCAGTGTCATGGTAATCTCTCCCGATTTGGCGCTCCGGCGCAACGGTACTTGTTAAAAGCTTGAATGTCACAATATCGAACTTTCGCGGATTAGCTAAATTAATGCCGGAGCGGCGCTGTCATACATGAGGCTTGTCGGCACACCCTCGCGGGTTATATAGAGGGCGCGGGCGCTGTTGTGCGGCTGCTGGATTGATGGCGGCCCATCGGGCAGCTTTCGGTTATGTATCGGTTTGGCGGGGCCCGTGATGCAACACATCATTGGAAAGACATTTTCGACGTCGGGCCGGGCCGTGCTGTTGATTGGCTGCATGCTGGCGGCCGCCGCCCTTGCCTTCGATTTATGGCTGCCCTTGGGCGTGGCCGGCGGATTGCCCTATGTGGTTTTGGTTTTGCTCGGCCTTTGGAGTTCCGGCCCCCGCACCGTCATTGCCCTGGCCGCGGCGGGCAGTCTGCTAACGGTTCTTGGTTACATCCTGTCGGATCCCGGTTCCCCTACCTGGGTTGTGTTGACCAACCGGGGTTTGGCGTTGTTTGTCATATGGTCCAGCGCGATGCTGGTTGCCTTGCAAAAGCAACAGCAGAACGCCCTCATCCGGGCCCGCTCCGAGCATGACGCCGAAATGGCTAGTTCCGCCCGTGACCTAGCCGACAGTGAAAGGCGATTTCGCGAATTCGTGGAATTGTCCTCGGATTGGACGTGGGAAACCGACGCTGATCTGCGCTTCATAAAATCAACTGATAACGACAAATCAGGTATCGGCGTGCCGCCGGACTATACCCATGGCAAGACATTGCGGGAGCTGCTGGGAGATGATTACGATCACGATGCCTGGGACGGCCAGCTACAGAATTTTCAAGATCGTAAATCGTTCCGGAATTTTACCTACTTCTGGCCCGGCACGGATATCTACAAGGCAAGCTGGCTGAGCACCTCGGGTCAGCCGTACTATGATGATGACGGCAAGTTTCTGGGATATCGCGGTACGGGCCGGGATGCCAGCGAAGGGGAACGGGCGCAACTGGCGTTGGAAACCAGCGAGGCGCAGGTTCGTCTGTTGCTGGATTCCACCGGCGAGGCGATCTACGGCATCGATCTGGAGGGCTACTGCACGTTCGCCAACCCGGCTTGCGCCCGGATACTCGGCTACGACAATGCGGATGCACTGCTTGGCCAACAGATGCACGAGTTGATCCACCACACAAAAACCGACGGCACGCCCCAGGCCAACAAGGATTCCAAGATTTATCAGGCCTTTCGCCGGGGCGAGGGCACGAATGTTGATGACGAGGTGCTGTGGCGGCGGGACGGCACGGCCTTTCCAGCGGAATATTCGTCTTTTCCCATTTTGCGTGATGCCACTGTTATCGGCGCCGTCGTAACCTTTGTGGATACCACCGAGAAACAGGATGTCCGGGAGGCTTTGGCCGCCAGCGAGGAGCGTTTCCGATCGCTTCTGGAATTTGCGCCGTTCGCTATCGTCCTGCAGGACCTCGACGCCCGTATCCAATTGGTGAATTCCACCTATGAGAATTTCTTTGGTTACCCCCCCGATCAATTGATCGGCTCGGTATCGCCAGGTTTGTTTGGCGCCGCGTTGGAGGAACGCCTGATCGCCGCCGACCGGCAGGTCATCAAGACCGGTGAGGTGGTGGAAATCGACGCCGATCTGATTGAACAGAATTTGCCCGTCAAATTCGTGCGCATCACAAAGTTTCCGGTATTTCAGAGTAGCGGCGAAATTTCCGGCGTCGGCAGTTTCGTGCTCGACATCTCGGCCCTGAAAATGGCCGAGGAACGCCTGATACAAACCCATAAGATGGAGGCCATAAGCCAGCTGACAGGCGGCATCGCACATGATTTCAATAATCTGCTCACGGCGGTGATGGGCAATTTGGATCTTCTGAGGGACCATTTGGAAGGCGATGATCTGGCGCAAAAATACCTTGCCACGGCTTTTCGCGCCTCGGAACATGGGGCCAAATTGACGGACCGTCTGCTGGCCTATGCGCGGCGCCAGGCCCTGACGTCGGAGGTCGTTGAAATCAATCAAATCGCGGACGAATTCACCCGATTGGCGAGCCGCACCCTGGGCGAGGACATTCGTATCGAAACTCAATTCGCGGACGATACATGGCCCGTGATGACTGATCCGGGGCAATTCGAAAATGCCATGTTGAATCTGGCTTTGAACGCCCGTGGCGCCATGCCCGAGGGCGGTTTGTTGCGGATTGAAATCTCGAACCAGGTACTGGACAAAACCTTTGCCGCCCAGCATGAAGACCTGGATCCGGGCGATTACGTCATGATCAACGTCATTGACGAGGGTGAGGGCATGTCGCCCGAAACCTTGATCCGGGCCTTTGAACCATTTTTTACAACAAAGAAAGTCGGAGAAGGCAGCGGCCTTGGTCTCAGCATGGTGTTTGGTTTCGCCAAGCAAACAGGCGGCCACGTTGTCATCCAAAGCGAGCGGGAGGCCGGCACGAGGGTACAGCTTTATCTGCCCCGCGCGTCGAAGGAAGCCATCGTTGCGAAATCCCGGCCAGCGGCGGCTAGCGCCATCCCGAAGGGCATGGAAACCGTGCTTGTGGTCGAAGATCAGGACGATCTACGAAGTTTTGTGATCAATTTGTTGAGCCGGCTGGGCTATCGCACCCTTGAAGCGGAAGATGGCCCAACGGCCTTGCCCATGTTAAACGGTGATGAACGGATCGATATGCTGCTGACCGACGTGGTGCTGCCCGCGGGCATGAGCGGCGCCGATTTGGCAAGCGAATATCGCCAGCGTTATCCTAACGGCAAGGTCCTGTACACATCCGGCTATCCGGGTGATGTACTGAGCAAATCAGGCCGCTTGCCGGAGGGCGTGGATTTGCTGCGAAAGCCTTATCAAGCCATGGAACTGGCGCAAACCGTCAGGCTGATCTTGGATAATTGAGCCGGATATTGGATGAAATTGATATGATCAAAGTACCAAAAGAAAGACGGATGAACCATGCCGGGTAAAATTTTGGTCATCGACGATGACGACAACGTTCGCGAAACAATTTGCGACACCCTGCTTGCCGCGGGCTATGAAGTTGAACAGGCGCGTGACGGCGATCAAGGCTTGCGCACCTTCGGCGAAGCGCATTTCGACCTGATCATCACCGATATTCTGATGCCGCAAAAAGAGGGGATCGAAACCATCCTCGAAATTCGCAACGTTAATCCGGAGATTAAGATTATTGCCATTTCCGGGGGCGACAGGGGCGGCAATTATGCCTATCTGGATATGGCGGAAAAGCTTGGCGCCGACAAAACCATGAAGAAACCTTTCGTGCCACGGCAGCTTTTGGCCCTGATTGAAGAGGTCTTGAACCCGGAAGCATGAATTGCCTGGGGACCTCCCCATGCCGGCCTTCGCTGAAACTTGTTGACTTTTCGCGGCTATTAGAGTCTTTGTGCGCCAGCGACACTCCCAAAATGAGTAATTCGATCCTGCGCCGCCCTTTATAGGGCAGAGTGTCCCGGCAGTTTGATCGAGAAAGAATATTTCTATAAATGACAGAATTTGCGGGCCTTGAACTGGCCCAACCCCTCCTTCGTGCGATTTCGGACGAAGGATATACCACACCAACCCCCATTCAGGCGAAGTCCATACCGCCCCTGCTGAACGGCCGGGATCTGCTGGGCGTTGCCCAAACCGGCACCGGCAAGACGGCGGCCTTTACCCTGCCCTTGCTGCAGCACCTGACAAATGACGGCAGCAAATTGCAAGACCGCAAACCCCGGGCATTGATCCTGGCGCCGACCCGCGAGTTGGCCGGCCAGATCGCCGACAGCGTGCGCACGTACAGCCGTCATATGGGTTTGCGCTCCACCGTTGTCTTTGGCGGCGTCTCCGCGCGGCCTCAGATCAAGGCTATGGCCAAGGGCGTCCACGTGCTGGTCGCCACGCCGGGACGGCTTTTGGATTTAATGAACCAGGGCCATATCCGCCTTGATGCGGTTGAGGTCTATATTCTGGACGAAGCCGACCGCATGCTGGACATGGGCTTTATCCGCGACGTGAAGAAAATTACCGCTGCCGTGCCGAAACGGCGCCAGACTGCATTGTTCTCGGCCACCATGCCAAAATCCGTCCAGGGTTTGGCCGACGGTCTGTTGGAGGACCCGGTCCGGGTCGAGGTTGCGCCGACGGCAACCACGGCGGAGAAAGTCGAACAGCGGGTGCTGTTCGTGGCCAAGGACAAGAAGCGGGCCCTGTTGGGTGAACTAATGAGCGATGAGGACATTTCGAAGGTCCTGATTTTCACCCGCACCAAGCACGGCGCCAACCGGGTCGCCAAACATCTGGATCAGATTGGCGTCGAGGCGGATGCCATTCACGGCAATAAATCCCAAGGCGCGCGGGAACGGGCCCTGAAAGGTTTTCGGGCCGGCCGGATCCGGGCCCTGGTGGCAACCGATATCGCCGCCCGGGGCATCGATGTGGAGGGCGTCACCCACGTCATCAATTTCGATCTGCCGAACGAGCCCGAAAGCTACGTCCACCGCATCGGCCGCACCGCGCGGGCCGGCGCCGGTGGCATCGCGATTTCGTTCTGCGACCACGAGGAACGCGCCTATCTGGCGGATATCGAAAAAACCATCCGTCAGTCCGTACCGGTGCAGGAAGATCACCCCTACCATCTGGCCCAAATCGTCAGCCACATTGGCGCGGGCCCCGGTGCCGACAAACGCCCGTCCAAGGCGCGGCGGCGTCCCAACCGCCGGCGCCCGCAGCGATCCACGGCTCGGGCGGCATAGAGGTCAAATTGACTTGAGATAATC